>CAYXRK010000158.1:0-11300 GCA_964467615.1 uncultured Nitrospirales bacterium
GGTCGGTTCCACGCCCACTTCGATTTCGCGCCGCCCGTTGCGAATCGTCTGTCGCGCCAGCCCCGTAGCGGCCGACACCACGGAGTCACCCCCGTAACCGATCGCGCGCGACTCCGCGGCCGCCCACCAACGCCGTCCCCGCTCATCAAGCGCGGGGGACACCGCCGCATATTTCTCAACAAGGATCGCTTCCATCTCAAGATCTCGTTTCATGCGAACATGAAATCACATCTCACACTGACTTGGCAAGTTTATTTTGAAGCAATGCCTTAGTTCCGAGGTCGCGGAAGTACACCGCCTCCGTAACTTCCTCGTACGGTTTGCCGTCAATTTCGACGTACGGGTGGATGAAGACGTTCAGCGGCGGGCCTTGCTGAGGCGGGGTGAGAACGACGTCGCGGCCATGCGTGAATTTGAGCAGGTCCTGGCTTTGCGAACCGAAGTTGTATTCGCGAATTTCGGGGTGCTTGTCGGCCTCCGATGCGTCGATTGGAATCCACCCGACGCCTTCGACGTGAAAGCGCGCCCAGCAGTGGTACGAAGGGATCTTTCCTTCGCTGGTTTTCAGCCGAATCGGATATCCAAACTCGTGGTCGGCGGGAATGCCCTGGTTGCGGCACAGGGCAAGAAAGGTCGAGTGGTAGTCGGTGCAGTCGCCCGTCTTCGAGTCGCAGGCCCAGCGCACGTCGCCCGTTCCGGCGCCCGGCGCCTTCCAGTTGTATGTGAACTCGGTGATGAGCCAATCGTAAATGCGGCGCGCGGCGACGATGGGCGCGGCGTCCTTGAGATATAGATTCTCGGCGGTCGCATTAATAGGGTCGATGTTGATCGGAATGAGACGGTTCGGTTCGAGATACTTGGCAAACTTGCCGGTAACTTTGGGAGTGGGGGAGAGGTCCTTGGCTTGCTGCACGACAATCTCGGTGCGGTGGATTTCGAAGGCGATTTCCGCGCCGATTGCGCCGTCATGCAGGTCATCGTCGAACGGCGCTTCGAAGCGCTTGTGCCAAATCTTGTTGCCGTGGCCGCGTTCGGTGGCAATGGCGCCGCCCTCGGGATAGTTGACGGTGACTTTTGAAACAGTCTGACCGTCGGTATCTTGCGCGACCGGCAGCCAAAGGTCGATCACCTTCGCATCTTCGGGGATCGTTGGGACCGTTGCGGTGTAGGTCAGTTGGACGTCCCGATGACCCAATGGGTCGCCGCCCGCCGCTGCACTCGCAAGTAACACCGAAGTACACAAACACAAGATTGGTTTCACCATCGCCGCCGCGCTCCCATGATCGGTTCCAACTGATGATAGTAGACTTGCGGCGGTTTACAGTCCAATCAACTGTACAGGCGATCATTTTCGTGAATATTGGCGCGACAATACGCGGGTTCGTGGCGGCGAACGCTCTGCTCGACAACGAGCTACGCCGAATGGGCAAGCGCCGGCAGACCTATAGCGGACGGCTCGGGCCGCTCCTAATGGTTCTGGGAATCTTCATGTTTGAGTTCATCGTTGAGCTCTATCCGGGGTTGGAACTGACGGCACTGCAAATCTCGCCGGACGGACTCAGCGTTCTGCAACTGACGCGGGGCTGTGCGTTTTTCGGTTTCGTAATCCTGGGCATAGGCGCGTTCGCCGGCGCCCCGGTACTCGCGGCAAGTGCGTACACGCAAGAGAAGAATGATCGGATACTGCCGATTCTGTTGATGGCCGACCTCGACGGATGGGGACTCGTTCGCGCCAAATTCGTCACGCTCTGGTTGCAACTACTGATGACGGAGCTGACCGCGGCCCCATTGCTCGTGCTGGGCGTATACCTCGGCGCGTTCTCGGCGTCGGAAACGCTCGGCCTGGCCGCTGTCATCCTCGCGGGAGGCACGCTGGCCTGCGCAATGGGTTCGTGCGCGTCGCTCTATTTTGATCGATCGAGTCTCGCGGGCGGCGTAACGATTATCGGACTTGTTCTGATGTACGTGTTGATTGCGGCGATTCTGCGGGTGGCGCTGGGCCTTGGTTTCAGCGTCAACGACCTCATGGTCTGGCGACGCCCTGCCGTTTCAATCCCGGTCGCGTTAGCGCCTATCTTGCCTCTCTTGTGGCTAGCGCGCCGCCTTCTCTACTCACGGGCTTACGGCGCGGCGGGGACGAAACGCACATCGGCGAGAACGATGCGGCGCAGACGGCGCTACGGAAACCGGCGGGCGCTCGCGGCCCTGGCTGCGTCCTGTCTGGGCGGCACCGGGTTCGGGGGCGGCGTCCCCGCTCTTCGATGGCTGGCCTACGCAGGAGTCTTGGTGATCAGCATCATTCCCTATCTGGGGTGGCTGTTCATCATCGTGCTTGTGTTTCGCGAGATCATCATTTCGATGGAGCGGCTCCGGCGTGAAGGAGTGCTCGACGACTTGGTCCTCGTGCCGCATGCCAACGGCCCGCTGGGGCTGGCATTGTGGGTAGGTCAACTTAGACTCGCAGCGCCTTTCGGAATCTTGACGATGGCCGGCGTCGGATGGGCCCTCGCGCAACAATACCACGCTTCCTATGCCGTGGCGGCGCTTCCCTTGATCGCCGTCCACTTCCTAGCAGGGACTGCGGTGGCCTGTTACTTCGGTACGTTCAATGTTCGGCTGGGCGGGGTCGGCGGCTACCTCTACGCCGCGTATTGGACGTTGACCTGCATAGTGCCGTTGTGGTTGCTGGGCCGCGAAGGGCCCGAGTCGCTGGGATTTTTCATGATGGGAACACCACGAGATATCACGCCAATGAATGTGGCGTGGTATCTCGGCGGTTGGAGATGGACTTGTGTCTATATCGCGATCAATGTACTTCCAACGGCTGCGCTTTGCGTTTGGGCTGTTCGTGCGTTCGGTAACCGTCTCAGGAACGACGCAGTGCTCACGGTGCTTCGCGCGAAGGGCCGGTAGGCGGCGATGGTTTACAGCCGGAGTCGAGGGGTTTCGGGGATATGGGTCGTTGGCAGCGCGGCACGTAACTCCTCGTACCAACGCTTCGCATCCGTCTGCGCCATGGCGATGAGGGAGACATCGGCGATGAGCGAGGGATCGAAGTCGCCGTCGAGGCCGCTTTGACGGATTCCGAAGAACTCGCCGGGACCGCGTATTGCGAGGTCCGCCTCGGCAATCTCGAACCCGTTCGACGTGCTGCACATGGTGTCGATTCGTTCCCGGCCGGCGTCGGTCGCCGGTTCGCCGAGCAGATAGCAGAACGATTGCTGGCTGCCTCGCCCGACCCGGCCCCGCAGTTGATGCAATTGAGTCAAACCGAATTCACCGGCATTGTCGATGATCATGATCGTGGCGCTCGGCACGTCGACGCCGACTTCGATGACGGTTGTCGCGAACAACACTCGCGTATCGCCAGTTTTGAACGAGCGCATCGCTGCGTCCTTCTCGGCGGACGACATCCGCCCATGAATGAGCCCAAGCGCGATGCCGCGAAGCGGTCCTGACGAGAGCGCTTGGTATCGGGCGTGGACCGAATTGGCGTCCCGTGATTCGCTGTCCTCGATCAGAGGAGAAACGAAGTAGCACTGTGCATCCTGGACTATCCGCTCGCGAAGCGCAGCAAACAATGCCGCCTCGCCGTCCGGCGCCACGTGCTCAGTCGCGATGGGCATGCGACCTGGCGGCAGTTCGTCCACGACGCTGATGTCCATCCCGCCGTAAACCGTCATCGCGAGTGATCGAGGAATTGGGGTCGCTGAAAGGTGCAGCACATCCGGATAGCGGCCTTTGGCGGCAAGCCGTTCCCGCTGGCCCACGCCGAAACGATGTTGTTCATCTACGACGACCAAACCAAGATTTTCAAACTTTGTGGCATCTTGGAAGAGCGCGTGCGTACCGACTACGACCTGTGACTCGCCTGATTTCGCCTCCGCGCGCGCGGATCTACCCGACGCCGCCGTGACGAGGCCTACGCGAATTCCGAGCGGCTGCAACCAATCACGAAAATTGAAGTAGTGTTGCTCGGCGAGGATTTCTGTTGGCGCAAGGATCGCCGTTTGATACCCGCCGTCCGCAGAGGCTATTGCCGCATGCGCCGCGACAAGCGTCTTTCCGCAGCCGACGTCGCCCTGAACGAGTCGCGCCATCGGAGTGGG
Organism: uncultured Nitrospirales bacterium; assembly: GCA_964467615.1. Classification (GTDB taxonomy): domain Bacteria; phylum Hydrogenedentota; class Hydrogenedentia; order Hydrogenedentales; genus CAYXRK01. Next base: position 4,110 of record CAYXRK010000158.1, read on the forward strand.
GGAGGTCATGTCGTCGAGCACCTCGCAGACCACGCGCCGCTGCGCCGCGGTCAGATCAAAGGCTAGCGATGATTGAAAACGCGAGAGCAGCGGCCCGTTCGTCTGATGAGCGCATCCGGCAGTGTCCGTCCGAGCGTTGCGTTCGCCAAGTACCGCTACCTGCAGCGAGAGAACCCGTTCGTAGACCAGACGCCGCCGCGCTCGGCGGGCGCGTTCGAGGTCCTTGGGGAAGTGGACGTCCTGCATGGCATCGCGAAGTCCCGGCAAGTCACGTTCGCACAACAGTTCGGAAGGCAGGGGGTCCGCGAGGGTATCGCCGACAGAATCCAGCGCCAAACTGATCCACGCGCGCAGCATCCGTTGTGTGATGCCTTCGGTCAGAGGATAGATAGGCGTCAGATCGTCGCGTTCCTGTGGTGTTGCAGTTTCATCCAGACACTCGAATTCCGGGTTCTGCAGGACCAGACCGTTGTACGAGACCACCCGGCCTGTGAGGAGCGCGCGAACTCCGGGGCCGAACCGTTTGGCGAGATACGGCTGGCCGAACCAGACGGCCCGCACTTTTCCGGTGTCGTCGGAAAACGTGACTTCAGTTCTCCCGCCACGAAAGCGCACCGCCCGCGATGACACACACGTCCCCAATATCGTCTGTGTTTCACCGGCGACCAGCGTGCCGATCGAGGAAATGGTCCGCGAGTCCACATAACGGCGCGGCAAATGGCGAAGTAGGTCGCCGACGGATTCGATTCCGATGGTCGCTAATTGTGCTGCGCGCTTCGGCCCGACGCCCGGCAGGCGCGAGACCAGGGCGTCGAACGTAACCGCAGATTGGATTCGCGATGTAGACCCCGAAGACACAGACTCCCCCCTCCGCCCACTCTAGCGCGGACCGTGCCGTGTCTCAATTCCATAGGTTCCGGCTGTCTTTACCCGTGTTTCGAGCGATGGTATCCTCATGTATATTGCCTCGCTGATTCCGCTCCAACCTCGTCCGACTATCCGCACCTACCTCGAATGTCATCTGTAGAAAACTCAATGCGGCACGAACTGCGTCAATCCCGGCGAGGCGGCCGCCGTCCGGCGATCCGCTTCGTGGTCCTGTTTGTGGTCTGCGTGCTCGCGTTACTCTTGGGTTATCGTTACGCGATTAACACCGAAGCGAACATGTGGTACCTGTTTCAAGTCGCCAATCACACATCGGTGATCCTCGACGTCGCTGGCGAGACGAGCGAGGTGCAACCGTCGAGGCGCGCGGAGAACGCTGCGGCCATTCGGGCGCAACTCGCGGAGTGGAGGCGGCACGGCGCGCATGCCGCGACTAACGCCTCTGCCCCGCAAACAACCCCCGATGGGTCCCCTACGGAGGCCACGCTTCTTTCCCCGTACGAGCGTTGGCTCCATACAGCGTATCTAGCATTGAGCAACGACAAATCACTCGCTGAAATGGGCCCTACCGTGAAGTTCACCGCGGGTCCAGGCTTGGATCGCCAGATCGAGGAGGCCAAACAGACCTGGCTCGATTCGCTCCGAATGCCGCCGGATTCACCGGAGCGGAAAGAGCTTGAACGGAAGTCATTGCAGAAGATGCGCGAACTCGACCAACGCCGCGCGGCGCTTCCGAGCGGCGAACGAAATATGTTTGAGCGCTTCGATCGCGCCTTCACGTTTATCGTCGTTCCGAGTTGCGGCGCGATCGAACTCTTCTCCATTTTTATCGCCGCCGTTCTCGCGTTTCCGACGACTTGGGCCCATCGTATCGTCGGGTTAAGTCTCGGTGTTCCGGTCATGTACGCACTCAATCTCCTTCGCCTCTCGACGCTCGCCTACATCGGCGCGTACGACCCGACGCCGGGGAAAAAGTGGTTCCACTTCTTTCACGAATACGTTTGGCAGGGCGTGTTCATCGTGTTCGTCGTGGTCGTGTGGCTGTGCTGGATCGAGTTTCTCGTCCAACGGAAACGCCGGCCGGCATGAAGCAACGGCCTTCGCCCGCGCGCGGGATTCTGTTCTTCTTTCTTCGCTTCGCCCTCATCGCGCCCGTCGGCCTGTATATCTGGTGGGCCTATCTGCTGCCCCCCTACGCTTGGCTCGTGGGCCAAGGCAGTGGAGTGCTCGTCAATCTCCTGCGCGGCGGCCCGGTCCTCGCCATGAAAATCGAAACCGACGAGAACTTCGTGTTGCACGCAAAGTCGTTCATCACGTTCACCGAGGCCTACCGCATCCGGCAATTCGACGTGGCGTATTTGGTCGATAGTTTTCCCGCGTACATTATCCTCGTGCTGGCCACGAGCGGCCTGGGCCTCTGGCGGCGGTTGCGCGTCTTGTTCATCGGCAGCACGATAATACTGGCCGGGAACGTCACCTACGTCTCCATTATGTATTTTCAGCATCATCCGCCGGGTGCCAACACCTACGCACTCGGGCAGTTCTGGCTGACTCTACCGTTTATCCTGTGGATTGTGCTCGCATATTGGGATAGGCTTGGTCAGTTCTTCGGAGATGAGGAACCGGTTGCGCCGAGCGTAAATCACACTCGAGGCGTAACCTAAGAATCCGCGTTCGGATCGAATCCTATGCGGAACGATAGAAGCAAAGGGCGGTCGAGTATGCGCGGACTCACTCACCAGGCGCGTATTTTCGCACCCGGTGCCGGTGTACGATCCAGAGCTTGCCATCAATTGAATCCTTACGGAGCGCTGAAAGCAGCACCGTGACCGCATCGCGTATTCGTTGGATCGTCATCGGAGCCGGAACCCGGAGCACGGCGATCCTGGCGTAGCGTGACGGTGGATAGACGAGAGGATTTCCAAACTCTTTGTCCAGCGTCACCAGGCAGCGGCCTTCACCCTGACATGCCGCGATGACCTCTGGATCTAGAGCGGAACACATGCGCTGTTCCGCGATGGACGATACGTCGTGATTTGACTCGCGAAATTCCGCGGAGGCGAGGCCGCCGATATTTTCGTCCAACTTGAACTTCAGGTCGAAGCCCCCGCCGGAATTTCTACAACGCGCTCACGCGACATCTCCGCTCCATACGCGAAGCACGCGCGGACATCTTGCTCGTCAAGCCCCGGATACTCCTCGACAAGCTCCTTCACCGACATGCCGTTGGCGAGCAAATCCAACACCAGCGATACCCAAATGCGATGTCCCTTGACGCAGGGTTTCCCGAAACAAATGGCAGGATCGATAGAGATTCTCGCAAGTAAATTTTGTTCAGCCATGAGTTCACCCCAAGTCTATCGTTGTCGACTATTGCGATCGTAACAAAAGTATACGCCGACTTCGGACCAGGATTTGCAAACGCCGAGGCGTGTAGTATCGTAACTTGACCTCGCACCGATTGCCCTCATTGGGATGTCGCGGTCAGGCCCGGAATCGAAAAGGAATCATCAGTATGAACGCGAGAATCGTGACTGGTCTTCTTCTAGTTCTACTCGCTTCAACACCGGAAATCGCCCAGTCGCAGGGGCTCATGCAGGGCTTGCCGCCCGCGCCGGAACAACGGGTGACGAAGGAGAATTGGTTCATCGGCCCGTATAACCGGTGGGGCTTGCAGCACGTCCGCGAAATTACGGCGACGACCGAAATCTCTCGCGGCGACGTTCCAGTGCACGAGTTCGGGCACAAGTACCTCCCCATCGCCGACATTCACCTTAAGAATATCGAAGGCAAGACCGTCGCCATTTCCGATTGGTTGACAGATAGTTTCACGGACGGCTACCTCGTTATTCACAACGGTAAGATCGCGACCGAAATCTACATGAACGAAATGACCGAGCGTTCACACCACAACATGTTCTCGGTGTCGAAATCGTTCGCCGGCAACCTCGCCGGGATTCTCGCGGGCCAGGGCCTGCTCGACCCCGATGCGCCGATCACGAAGTACGTGCCCGAGCTCACGAACACCGCCTACGGCGACGCGCGCGTTCGCCACTTGCTCGACATGACCGTCGGCATTCGATTCACCGAGGAATACGAAGACCCGAGATCGGACATCTTCATTCACGCCCAAGGCACGAACGCCACGCCCAATCCCGAGGGCCTCACGCTGTTCAGCACCCTGAGCAAGTTCCCCAAGGAGGGCGAGCACGGCGCGAAATTTCACTACGTCACCGCCGACACCGATGCGCTCGGCTGGGTGCTGCAACGCGCCTCGGGCCGGAAGCTCTCGGAGTTGCTTAGCGAAGAACTGTGGTCGAAGATTGGCGCGGAACGCGACGCGTACGTCATCAACGACCTTAACGGCACGGCGTGGCTTGGTGGCGGACTCAACATCACACTGCGTGACGCGGGCCGCTTCGGCCTGATGATGCTGCAGAACGGCGCAATCGACGGCCGCCAAGTCGTACCCGCAGAATGGGTTTGGGATATTCGCCGCGACAAGAAGAACATCGCCGGCCCGACCGAAGGCTACCGCAGCAAATGGTGGATTCTCACCGAACTCAACGGCTACACCGCATCGGGCGTATCCGGCCAACTCATCACCGTCCTGCCCGACCAAAACCTCGTCATCGTGAAGTTCTCGTCCTGGCCCACCCTCAGCGGCTACGCCAAGGGCGACGAGGACTACGACTACCGTGCGATCAAAGCGGTGATCAAGTACTTCGACAATCTGGACGATTGACGCAGCGCGATCAGATCCGATTTGAAACTCGCGATTTCTTGTCGCTTTCCACACATCTCTGCTACGATCTCTTGTCCCCAACAACGCGCCGGTGAAGTACTTTTGGCGCGATTCTATCAGGCGAGGAATCCGCTCATGGCATACGATATCGAAATGGTCAGGAAGCTATACGCCGAGTTGCCGGCGAAGGTGGCGGCGGCGCGGACGCTTCTTGGGCGGCCGTTGACGCTTACGGAGAAAATCCTCTACGCGCACTTGTTTGAGAAGCTACCCGCGAAGCCCTTCGAGCGCGGCGGGGCGTACGTCGATTTCGCGCCCGACCGAGTTACGATGCAAGACGCCACCGCGCAGATGGCGATATTGCAGTTCATGCAGTGTGGGAGACCTAAGACCGCCGTGCCCACCACCGTCCATTGCGACCACCTCATTCAAGCGGAGACCGGCGCGAAGGCCGATCTCGCGAAGGCGCTTGACGTGAACAAAGAGGTCTACGCGTTCCTCTCTTCCTCCTCGAACAAATACGGCATCGGCTTTTGGAAACCCGGCGCGGGGATCATCCATCAAGTCATTCTCGAACAATATGCCTTCCCCGGCGGCATGATGATCGGCACCGACTCGCACACCGTAAACGCCGGCGGCCTCGGAATGATCGCGGTCGGCGTCGGCGGCGCGGACGCGGTGGACGTCATGTCCGGCATGGCCTGGGAACTCAAGTTCCCGAAACTCATCGGCGTGAAACTGACCGGCGAATTGTCCGGGTGGACCTCGTCGAAGGACGTGATCCTCAAAGTCGCCGGCATTCTCACCGTCAAAGGCGGCACGGGCGCAATCGTCGAGTATTTCGGCCCCGGCGCGCTCGGCCTCTCCTGCACCGGCAAGGGCACGATCTGCAACATGGGCGCGGAGATCGGCGCGACGACCTCGGTCTTCGAATACGGCGACGCGATGGAGCGCTACCTGCGCGCGACGGAGCGCAACGACGTGGCGGACGCGGCGAATGCGGTGCGCGAACACTTGCAAAGCGATCCGGAAGTCGTGAAAGACCCGAAGAAGTATTACGACGAACTCATCGAGATTAACTTGAGCGAACTCGAACCGCACCTGAACGGCCCCTTCACGCCGGACCGCGCCACTCCCGTCTCCAAGATGAAAGAAGAAGCGAAGGCGAACGGCTGGCCGCTCGAGGTCGAAGTCGGCCTCATCGGCTCGTGTACGAATTCGAGCTACGAAGACATGGCCCGCTCGGCCTCGGTCGCGCGCCAGGCCAAGGCGCACGGCTATAAGGCGAAATCCGAATTCACGATCACACCGGGTTCCGAGCAAGTGCGCTACACGGTCGAGCGCGACGGCATTCTCGACGACTTCGCGGCCATCGGCGGCGTTGTGCTGGCGAACGCTTGCGGCCCCTGCATCGGCCAATGGGCGCGGCACCGCTCCGGCCCGAAGGACGCGCCGAACACCATCGTTACCTCGTTCAACCGCAACTTCGCCAAACGCAATGACGGCAACCCGAAGACGCACGCGTTCGTCACTTCGCCCGAATTGGTCACGGCGATCGCGCTCGCGGGACGCCTCGACTTCAACCCCATGACCGACGAACTGAAATCGAACGGAACTTCATTCAAACTCGAACCGCCCAAGGGCGACGAACTTCCCAAGAAGGGCTTCGCCGTCGAGGACGCCGGCTATCAAGCCCCCGCGCAGGACGGCTCGAAGGTCAACGTCATCGTCGATCCGAAATCGGACCGGCTACAACTGCTCGACAGCTTCGCGCCGTGGGAAGGCAAGGACCTTCTCGGCCTCAAGCTGCTCATCAAGGCGAAGGGCAAATGCACGACGGACCACATCTCGATGGGCGGGCCCTGGCTCAAGTACCGCGGACACCTGGACAACATCTCGAACAACACGCTCACCGGCGCGATCAACGCGTTCAACGATCAACCCGGCCTCGTGAAGAACCAACTCACCGGCGCGTATGCGCAAGTGCCGGAAGTGCAGCGCGCGTACAAAGCGAAGGGCGTCGGCTCGATCGTCATGGGCGACGAGAACTACGGCGAGGGCTCTTCCCGCGAACACGCCGCCATGCAGCCGCGCCACCTCGGCGTGCGCGCGATCCTCGTGCGGTCGTTCGCGCGCATCCACGAAACGAACCTCAAGAAGCAGGGCATGCTCGCGCTCACCTTCGCGGACCCCGCGGACTACGACAAACTTCAAGAAGACGATTTGATCGACATCACCGGCTTGACAACCTTCTCGCCGAACACGCCGCTCACGCTGATCCTTCACCACAAGGACGGTTCGACGCAGACTATCAAGGCGAACCACACGTACAACCAAAGCCAGATCGAATGGTTCAAGGCCGGTGGTGCGCTCAACTTGATTAAGAAACAAGTCGCGAACAAGTAGTCGTCTCGTCAGAGCGTTTCGACGCCGGTCGGGGCAACTTGGCGTCCCTAGTGCGACGCGCGTACGAGCGGCAGGCTACTTGCGCGGCAGAGTTCCGCTTCCACGATGGCGTCCGCTAGACAACTGAGGCGGACTATTCGCTCTTTCGTTGTTTG
>CAYXRK010000159.1:0-11187 GCA_964467615.1 uncultured Nitrospirales bacterium
TCGACCACAAGCGAAACGTTAAGTTGAAAATGTTATTTTGCGTCTCTTCCTAACGCTTGTCCTGGCATTCGTTGCCGGCGGTCAGTTGACGAGAGATAAAATGAGTAGGCTTCGGCGTTTGCTTCATTGGATGGGCAAGGAAACAGACCAGGGCGAAGTCGGCGTTCAGATTAACCGATCGTTCTACACTATCAGGAGATTTGAGGATGACTAAACACGGCAACTCATCGCCCCTGTCTCCTGAGGAAATTGGAGAACTCCTAGGCGCGGAAACTATCGAAGAACGAAACGTGCTAAGCCTGGATCCGCTGAGTCTGGCCGCGCTTGGGGCGAGATTGAAGGATCGTCTGAAAAGTACAGGCGGAAGGCCTACGGATGCGCGGCGGGACACTTCGAGCCTCTGACAAAGCCTCGGCCCGTACTTGTACATCTTGCCCATGCACAGGGGCTGGAAGCCCCTGCTACATCCAAATCGGGCGGGAGGTGTTTTCAGGTTAACGGCGAAACTTGGTCGAAGAAGTCCTCGGGGCGGTATACTGCGTTGAAATTAACCGCCCAATGAATTAAACCTGCGGCATTACGGCATTGCACAATGAGCACGGATTCTCGAAATAACGGCCAGCCTGCGGGGCCCGTGAGTGGCAACGGTCAAGCAGCGGAAGGGCCGCTTCAACGCCTTGCCCGAATCGCCGAGGAACTGACGCGCGATATTCCTCGTGAGGTCTGGGATGAATTGCCCCGCGACCTCTCCATCAATCTCGAACACTATCTTTACGGCCATCCGAAGAGTGAATGAAGACGGTCTTCGTTGACACTTCGTATTGGATCGCCCTGTTGTATCCGCTCGATCCGCTTCACGAGCGCGCCGGCACGATATCGCGCACGCAAGGCACCATGAAGTACGTCACGACGGAGATGATCCTTGCGGAGATGTTGAACTATTTTTCAGCGAAGCATCGAAAGCTGCAATCCGCGGCCGGGGAATTCGTGCAGGACATCCTTGAACAGGAAAACGTTACCGTGGAGCAGCAGAGTCGCGGCCTGTTCCTGCAGGCGCTCGACAAGTATCGGCGTTTTGCGGATAAACATTGGAGTCTGACGGACTGCGCATCGTTCGCCATAATGGAGGAACGCGGCCTTACCGAAGCGCTTACGCACGATCGGCACTTCGAGCAGGGCGGGTTCACCGCGCTGTTGAGAGACGAATAGAGGACGTGCGGAGTCTACGGCAAGACAATCTGCAATTTGTCATTCCCGCGAAGCCATGATGCCGAACACAGATCGACCGTTCTTCAGGATATCGGACGTTTCAATTCGCCGCAAAAGAACGCAAGGAACACAGCGCGGCGCAGCCGCAACCAAAATAAGTTATGAGGAGTGTTGACGACCCCTCACCCGTCCACCCTTCGACACCCTCAGGGCGAACGGGTGAGGGGCCTAGCGCGCGGGCCGTCCAGACTATGCATGGCGTAAAATCTTCGCAAGAAAACAATATCCTGATGGATAGTAGTACGAATGGAAAAACGATCGCAGTACGATGCGATGTGACGCATGCGGCCGCGCCGGCCTCGTCGAGGCAGGCGCTACGGGGCGGTATGAAAACATCGCAACGCAGAGTACGGACTGGAAAGTCCGTGCTCCCTTGGCGGGGTTATGAAAGCTCTCGGGTTCTTTGTTTGAGTAAGAACGCCGCGGCGAGTAGCAGTGCGGTGATGTCCGCATTCGGCAGGCCCGGCTGTGGCGCAGCAACCGATCCAGCAAAACACGCCACGCCGGGATCGATGATTGCATTCAGATCGTTGCGGGAGAGACCCGCTCCCCCTGCGTCGAGTTGCGCGTATTGATCGGCGGTGAGTCCGGGTAACGTGACCTGGGCTTCGGCAAGAGTGAGTAGTCCGTCGCCGTCGGTGTCAAGTGTGCCGAACGCACCGAGCAGTGTATTCGCCGCGGCAACCCGATCAAATTCGCCTTCACCTTCTCCTTCACCTTCTCCCTCACCTTCTCCCCCGATCGCCGGCGGCGTAATTTGGACTTCCACCGAAAGGTTCTCGCCATCGGAGAATTTCGTCCGCACGATGCTGCGTACCTCATAGTTCTCCGCGGTGATCGTGAGCCGGTACCGGCCCGCGGCGATATTGCTAAACGCGAACTGACCGGCGTTGTCGGTAATGGCCACAACCGACGCGAACGCGTCGCCGTCCACGGACATCGCTACCGTGGCGTTGAGGACCGGGGCGAACGCGCTCGTCGTACCGTCCACAACGGCGCCCGAAATCGAGCCGGGGACCAGGCTGTTCGGCGCCATGTCGAGCGTAACGTTGCCGCCGGGCCCCGGATTGATGAGCCGGCCCTCCGCGAATTCCGCCGCTTCGGAGACAACGGTGACTTCGCCGAGCGCTTCGTCAGGCACGGCAAGTTCGAACAGCCCACTCGCGCAGGAGCGGGTGTCGTCGAAGGGCGCGCCATCAAGGAAGGATCGGACGACCACGCCGGCTAGCGGGACGGGATCGCCGTCAAGGTTGGTGAAAAATGTAGTGCCTTGGATGAGGCCGACTGGGCTGCGGGGCGTTAGCGTGAAGTCGATTTCCCGATCGCCGAGGTCTCCTTTTGCCGCGACGGTGGCGGTGTCCTTGAGCGGATCGAAACAGCATACAAATGATACGAACCCAGGCGCGAAGACGGTGAGCGTGTAATCACGATTCGGGACGCCGTCAAAAACGTAGCGTCCGTTCGCGTCCGCATACGCTGTGAATTGCAGGTCAAGAAATTCCGCGACCACGGCGGCGCACGAAACCGGGAAGCCCTCAGGGTCGGTAACTGTTCCGGAAAGGGTGATGAAATCCGGGACTTCGCTGACGTAGTGGTAAGCGCGGCCCGCGCCCAATAGTCCGCCAACGTCCTCAAAGCGCGACCCGATGAGGAGTTCCCCCAGGCCATCGCCGTTGATGTCGGGTTGGCCGGCGATACCGTGGCTGAATTCGCTGAATTGTCCAGGCTCGATTCCCCCTGGGTCGCGTGGCGGAGGTACGCTGCGCAACGCCCGTCCGCCTACGATGTCCATGACATAGGCCCGGCGTTCGCCGCGGGTGCCGACGATGAGGTCCGGCACCCCTGCGCCGTTGTCGTTTTCAAGGACGGCGATGGTTTCGCCGAACAACCCGAGGTCGGTCGGGACCGGGCTTTGTAATTCGTGGAGCACCGGGCCGAAGAAACCATCGTGGATGATAACTTTTCCAGCGCTATCGACGGCGTTGACGGTGGCGAAAGGGGCGCTCACGGCAAAGTCGCCGCGGCCATCGTTGTTCACGTCTGGAAGGCCTATGAGGGCGGTGCCGAGCCCGCCAAAGAACTCCGGATTGGGCGGTTGGACGGTTATGACAAGTGAGGCATCCGCGCCACTGAACACGTTCACCTCGCTCGAGTCTCTGCTGCTCGATGCGATGGCGAAATCCGCAAGCCCGTCGCCTGTCGAATCCGGAATTCCGGCGATGATATCGCCGACGCCAGTGACCGTATGGACGAGTTCGCGCGTTTCGCCGTCAAATATGTACGCCCCCCCAACGAGGATTTCGCCAACACCGTCGCCTGTCATGTCCCCGCCCGCCGAGACATGCTGGCCGAACCATCCGTTGCGGACCGGATTCGGCGATGTCAATGTCGCGATGTGCGCCCCGTTCGCCGCGTCGAAGAGATCGACCGCGCCGGAGTCCTGGATCCCCGCCGCGTCGAACAGGAATGCCCCGACTGCCCAGTCGTCAACGCCGTCTCCCGTGATGTCGTCAATCGCGGCAATGGCTTCGCCTCGGCGATCGAATATGCCGGGACTGGGCGGCGCGAGGCGCATGAGATGTTCGCGGTTCCGGCCGTCGAAAACATGTACGGCCCCTGAATCCCCCACGCCGTCAACGTCCTCAGTGACCGCTCCGACGGCGAATTCCCGCGCGCCGTCGTCATTGATATCAGGCCCGACCACTACCCCGAAGCCGAAGTTCGCGCCGGTTTCAACGGCGGGCGAAGTGACTTCGAAAACTTGGCCGTTCGCGGGGCCAAACTGAAGCACGAGGCCGCACACCGCAGTTGCCAGAGGCCGCATTATTTCTCTCCGGATTTACCCCGAATTATGAAGAGTATAGCCGCAATGCGGATTCAAGCAGAGATTGTGCGGCCCCCAATACGTTCAGTGGATGAACAATTTGGTGCGGGCAGTACAAAGGGTTGCGGCGCATTGCTCACGAAAACTTGTAGACGGGCGTCGCGATCACCTTTTCCGGTTTGGGCTTGGTTGCGACTATGGACTGAATGTGCTCGACGGTTTCCGGGGAGAAGTATTGTTCGCCGGTTTCGCGGCACAATCCTACTGCTTTCGCTCCCTGTACTCCACGCCTTCGAAGTCCTTGAAGTCAGCGTCTTGCGCCCAGAGGATCGCATGATGTGTGTGCGCAGTAGCCAGGATTATGCTGTCCGCCATCGGCAGTCGAACCTGGACGCTGAGACGGGCCGCAGTCAACGCGAGCATCGCGTCCAGCGCGATGACTTCACCCTTTTCCATGAGCATTACCGCCTGCAGCGCGTCTTTTTCACCACGCTCCTTTAGAACGCGCTTAAAGACTTCGAAAATGCAGATCGCGGGGACGATAAGTTCGGCGGTGTTCTCTATCGGTGTCGCAAAGAACGGGGCATTCGGTCGGTTCGTGAAGTATTCCAGCCAGGCGCTGGAATCCACCACGTTCATAGCCGGTCGGCTTCACGTTCGATCCGCGTATCCATGCCTTTCAAAAATCCCCGATATTCTTTCATCGGTCGCACTGGGATAAGTTCGATCCGGCCTTCGTACGCGATGGCCTGGATCTTTTGCCCCGGTGATAGGCCGAGTTTTTCCCGAATTTCCTTGGGGATGACCACCTGAAATTTCGGAGAAATCGTGACGGTGTTCATAAAATCTCCATCGATCAGTATATCGTTGTACGATCAGTCTATCGATACCGAAATCGTATGTCAACGAGATCTCGCAGACGCGCCCGATTCGGGGCGACGACTTTGGCCGTGAGATATACTATCGTCGTGATTCGGCTGTGGAATGCGTCGGTATCCCGCTAAATCATCACATTGTGGCCTTGGATTGAACGGCATGTTTACCGCGACGGAGAGAGAACGGACGGCAATCAGCGAACTATGCACGCGCTATGGTGTCGCGCGGTTGGAATTGTTCGGGTCCGCTGCGGAGGACCGCTTCGATGCGGAGCGGAGCGATCTGGATTTCTTGGTCGAGTTCATGCCCGATCACGAACTGGGACCGTGGTTGCGCCACTACTTTGATCTCAAAGAAGGATTGGAGGACCTTTTCGGGCGCAGCGTCGATCTTGTCATGCCGGGCGCGGTACGAAATCCGTACTTTGCGCGTGAGATGGATCGCACTCGAACGCTCCTGTATGCAGCCTAAAACACCAAAGTTGTTGGAAGACATCCGGTCCGCGGCGGATAGCCGTGACGGAGATGACGGGAAAAAAGGGACTCCGCATTCAGTCATTCTGAATTCGCCGCGGCGGATGAAGAATCTCTACCAGAGCGCGGACGCAGAATGAATCCCTCTGACCGAGTTGAGGCTGCGGTTCTCTGCGTCCCTTCGCGGGACTCTGCGCTCTCTGCGTTGAGGTCTTGATGCGTGGCCTACACGCCCATTTCGATCTGGCGGCGTTCGAGGGCGAGTAGGCGGTCGCGGTACTCGGCGGCTTTCTCGAAATCCATGCGGTCGGCGGCTTCTTTCATACGTTTGCGCAGGGTCTTCATCGTCTTTTCGATGTCGAGGCTGGCGAGGTAGTCTTCGTCGGATTCCGCGGCCATCGAGACGGTGACGTAGTCGCGCTCGTGGACGGATTGGAGCAAGTCGTCAATCGTCTTTTGGATCGAGCGCGGCGTGATGCTGTGTTCCTCGTTGTACGCGAGTTGCTTGACGCGGCGGCGGTCCATTTCGTCGAGCGCGCGGCGCATCGAGCCGGTCGTCGAGTTCGCGTACATGATCACGCGCCCTTCGATGTTGCGCGCGGCGCGGCCGCAGGTCTGGATGAGGCTCGTCTCCGAGCGAAGGTAGCCCTCCTTGTCGGCGTCGAGTATGGCGACGAGCGACACCTCGGGGAGGTCCAGGCCTTCGCGGAGAAGATTGATGCCGATCATCACGTCGAACTCGCCCTTGCGCAGTTGCCGCACAAGCTCGATGCGCTCGAGCGTCTCGACGTCCGAGTGCATGTACTTCACGCGCACGCCCACGTCGCGGTAGTAGTCGGTGAGGTCCTCGGCCATGCGCTTGGTCAGCGTCGTCACCAGCACGCGCTCGCTGCGCTCGGCGCGCTTGCGGATTTCGTCGAGCAGATCGTCGACTTGATTGTCCGCGCGCCGAATCTCGACCTCGGGGTCGACCAGCCCCGTGGGCCGCACGACCTGCTCGATGATGAGGCCCTCGCTGCGACGATACTCATACGGCCCCGGCGTCGCGCTGACGTAGATGCACTGGTTCACCTTGCCCTCGAATTCCTCGAACGTCATCGGGCGATTGTCGCGCGCGCAGGGCAACCGAAACCCGTACTCGACCAGCATGTCCTTGCGCGAGCGGTCGCCTTTGAACATCGCGCCGACCTGCGGCACAGTCACGTGCGACTCGTCAATCACGAGGAGAAAGTCGTCGGGGAAATAGCTGAACAACGTGTACGGCGGCTCGCCCGGCATGCGGCCGTCGAGATGGCGCGAATAGTTTTCGATACCGGTGCAGAAGCCGATCTCGCGCAGCATCTCGAGGTCGTAGCGCGTGCGTTGTTCGAGCCGTTGCGCGTAGAGTTCCTGGCCCGCGCCGCGCAGTTCCTTCAGGCGTTCGTCGAGTTCGATGGCGATGCCTTTGATCGCGACTTCGAGCCGGTCCGCCGTCGTCGCGTAGTGCGTGCCGGGGAAAATACTTGTGCCCCACATCTTGCGCTTGGTGATGCTGCGGAGCGGATCGATTTCCGATATCGATTCGATCTCGTCGCCGAAATACTCGACGCGAACCGCGGAGTCCGCTTCGTAGGCCGGGAAAATGTCGACGATATCGCCGCGTACCCGGAACGTACCGCGGTGAAAGTCCATGTCGTTGCGCTGGTATTGCATCGCCACCAGGCCCGCCACCAAATCGTCGCGCGGCAACGTCGCGCCGGCGACCAGTTCGACCTGCATCGCCTTGTAGGTCTCCGGCGACCCGATGCCGTAGATGCACGAGACGCTCGCCACGATGATGCAGTCGCGACGCGTCAGCAGCGCCCTCGTCGCGCTGTGGCGCATCTTGTCGATTTCTTCGTTGATCGACGAGTCCTTCTCGATGTAGGTGTCGCTCGAGGGGATGTACGCTTCGGGTTGGTAGTAGTCGTAATACGAAACGAAATACTCGACCGCGTTGTCCGGAAACAGCCGCTTGAACTCGCCGTACAACTGCGCCGCGAGAATCTTGTTCGGCGCCATCACCAGCGTCGGCCGATTCACTTGCGCGACGACGTTCGCTATCGTGAAGGTCTTACCCGAGCCCGTCACGCCCAGCAACACCTGGTGCGGGAGGCCGTCGTTCAGTCCTTGCGTGAGGTCCTCGATGGCCTTCGGCTGATCGCCTTCGGGTTGGAACTCGCTCGAAAGCCGAAACGAATCCACGGCCGCTTTCTCATGTGCGGGCGGTACCAACATTATTGGGCGGTCCTTGCCTCGCGCGCGCTCAGCGTAGAGACCTCGACCACGCCCGACACGCCGCGCAACGCATCCATCACGCGCTCGATCTTTCCCTTCTCCGTCGTCTCGAACACGAACACGAACACGCTGTCGCCCTCGTCGCCGGGACGATATTCCGCGTGGGTGATGTCGATGTTCAACGGCCGCATCGCGTTCGTGATGTCCGCCAACACGTTTGGCCTCGCGCCCATCGAGACCCACATCGCCGTCTCGATGACCTCATCGCCTTCCCACGACGCGCCGACCACTCGCTCCGCATCCGCGGTCTCGAGTTGTTGGCAGTCCGCGCGATGCACCGTCATGCCCTGCCGTTTCGTGACGTACCCGACCACCGGCTGGCCCGGCATGGGGTCGCAACAGTGCGCGAATTGCACGACCAAGTCGCGCATGCCCTCGATTCGGATGAGCGAATGCCGCGTTGCGTCGTCCACGTGTTGCACGGGCGCCGGAACGCGCGGCGCGATGCGGGGCGCGGGGGTCGGTTTGCGCTCGCCTCCGCCGAGTTGCGGCAAATCGCCGAGCTCGCGCAACTTTTGCCGAATGCGCGACCGGGCCCGTCCCGTGACGACGAACTCGAGCCAATCCATGTGCGGCGTCTGGTTTTTGGACGTGAGGACCTCGACGCGGTCGCCGGTCTGCAAGTGGTAGCGCAGCGGGACCATGCTGCCGTTCACGCGCGCACCGATGCACTGGTGGCCGATGTCTGTATGCACTGCGTACGCGAAATCCAACGGCGTCGATCCCGGCGGAAGTTCGATTACGTCCCCGCGCGGCGTGAACGCGTAAATCTCCGTCATGCCCACGTCGCGCTTGAGACTGTCCACCAATTCGTCCGGCGCGTGCGCTTCCTTCAGCCAGTCGTACATTTGCCGCAGCCACTGGAGTTGCCGGTCCGAGCCGTTCTTCCCCCGCGGCACGCCGTCCTTGTACTGCCAATGCGCCGCGATGCCGTCGCGCGCCGTGCGGTCCATTTCCTCGGTGCGGATTTGCACCTCGAGCGTCCGCCCGTCTTCCATCATCACCGTCGAGTGGATTGACTGGTACATGTTCAGCTTGGGCAGCGCGATGTAGTCCTTGAAGCGCCCCGGCACGGGCCGCCATTGGTGATGCACGACACCAAGCGCGTTGTAACACCCCGAGAGCGTTTGCGTGATGATGCGCATCCCCATCACGTCCAGCACCTGATCGAAGGTCTTCCCCTGGCGCTTCATTTTCTGGTAGATGCTGTATAGGTGTTTGGGCCGCCCGATAACGCGCGCGTCGACCTCGGCCTCGGTCAGCCGGGCCTGCACTGCGGCCATGACCTCCTCGAGCTGCGCCTCGCGTTCGCGCCGCTTCGACGCCACCATGCGCGCCGTTTCCTTGTACTCGAGCGGCTGCAAATGGTGAAAGGCATGGTCCTCGAGTTCCCACTTCAAATGCGACAGCCCGAGCCGGTTCGCGACCGGCGCGTAGATGTCCAGCGTCTCCTTACAGATGCGCTCGATCTGTTCCTTCTCCAGAAATTCGATGGTCCGCATGTTGTGCAGCCGGTCCGCGATCTTGATGAGAATTACCCGCACGTCCTTCGCCGTGGCGATGAGCATCTTGCGAAGGTTCTCCGCCTGCTTCTCCTCGCGCGTCGGACGCGGATTCGGGCTCGCCTTTTGAATCGTTGAGATTTTGGTGACGCCGTCCACCAGCGCCGCGATGTCCGCGCCGTATTCCTTCTTGAGCCCCTCGAGTTTGATCTCGGTGTCTTCGAGCACGTCGTGCATCAGCCCCGCCGCGATCGTCGTGGAATCGAGACCCATCCCCGCCAGCACCTGCGCCACCGCCACGCAATGCGAGATATACGGGTCCCCCGAAAGCCGCACCTGCCCCACATGCGCCTTGTCCGCCGTCTTATACGCCCGGCGAATCAATTCCTCGTCGAACTCCGGATCGTTCTTCCGAAGCTGCTTGAGCAGTTTTCCAAATTCCGTGCGCATGGGGCGGGCAACACCTTTCGTATCCTTAATTCTACCGCATAGCTCGGTTGATATTGAGTTTAGGAATCTCCAGGACCGGCCCCCATGGGGGTAAAGGGACGAGATTGCCTTCCGGAGCCAAACGCGGTAGCATCGCCCATTGGTCTCCACGCCACCCCATGCTTCATCCCAATCCCAAAGGCCCCGCAATTCGCGCCGTCATGTTGGCGAGCTATTGCTTGCTCGTGTGTTTGGGCGCGCCAACCGCGCGGGCGCAGGACCACGAACACGCCCAAGGCCCACCGAAGAACGTACCCGGTTCGAGCATGCCGTTCGTAAAACTCGACGACGCCGGGCGGCTACACATGGTCTTCGTCGAAGACACCGGCGAAAACAAACTCGTGCGATACCGCCGGATGTTCGGCGTGGAGCATATCGAATCCGTCATTTCGTCGCCGGGCGATCGCCTCTCGCACTTTCCGGATTCGCCCCCCGTTGTCGAGGTGACGAGCGACGGCGCGGTCCACGCGCTCTACACCGTCCGAGTACCCGGTCCGCCCAACGTGTGGCCCGTCGAACTACGCTACGTCACCTCCCGCGACGAAGGCCGCACGTGGTCGCCGTATAAGGCCCTGGGCGATCCCGGCGCCGCAGTGTTTCGCGGCTGCGCGGCCATGCTTGAGGACGCGCGCGGCCGCTTGGTCATGTCGTGGCTCGAGGGACACCCCGGCCAAGGGGAGATCGGCGTAAACACCGCCGTCGTCAAAAACGACACCTTCACCTACGCGTTCATCGACGATATGGCCTGCGAATGCTGCGCGACGGAATTGCTTCGCGCGAGCGACGGCGCAATCTGGCTGGCCTATCGGAACAAAGACGCCTTCAACGTGCGCGACATGTATGCCGCGCGCATGGCACGCGGCGACGACCGATTTGGACCACCGAACCGGATTTCCCGCGACGGCTGGGTCGTGAACGGCTGCCCGGAGAACGGCCCCCGCTTGGCGCGCGGGGGCGCGCACACTGTCTGGGCGGCGTGGTTCACGGGCGGCGAACCACGGGGCATTTACGCGGGCCGCGCGTCCTCAGCGACCCCGCTATTCGAAACTCGTGAACTCGTGCAAGGCCGGGACGAACACGTCTCCGCGATCGGCCACGTGGCCATCAGCGCGCTGCCGGATGGCCGCGTCCTCATCGCCTACAACTGCCAGCGCGACGGCCAAGGCCGCATCGAAGGCCGGTTCCGCCAAGAGAACGGGTGGGGCGATCCGATCCAATTGGGTGGCAACGGCATATTCCCGCGAATCGCCACAAACGGCCACGCCGCATATCTTGTGTACACCGCTATCGACGGCGAGCAGAAATCCATCGTCGTCGAGAAATTGGATTCCGAACTTCCGCGCTCGTAACAAAACTTTCCACGCGATACGCCGGTAGTCATGCCAATCGCATGCACCGAGGGCGTGGGGGGCAGCGGCCCTCGGCAGCCGAGGGCCGC
>CAYXRK010000160.1:0-11184 GCA_964467615.1 uncultured Nitrospirales bacterium
ACTTAATACCCAAAGCGGCCTTTTTAGATCCCGGTGTGGTGAGCGATGCGGGTTAGGGCCGTTTAAGGCCCATTTGAACCGCATACTATTGAACAGTTTACATGTTTCCTGTTAAGATGCCAGCCTGCTGAATGCACCCGGCTGCACCGCATTCCGGCGCAATCGTTTTGCCCTCACGACTGGAGTATTCATGGATCCCGCCACGCTTTCTTTCCAAGGAACGGATCGCTACTACCTCGACCCCGAGTTGGCCGCGATTGTGAACATCTCGCTCCAAATGGAAAAGCCGCTCCTGCTGACGGGCGAGGCCGGGACCGGCAAGACGCAGTTGGCGTTCGAGGCCGCCCGCGATCTCGGGATGGACATGGAGATCCTGCGCTGCAAATCGACCATCAAAGGCGAGGAAGCGTGTTACAACCAGGACACCGTTCTTCGGCTGAATGACGCCCGCTTCGGATCCGGCGACACCGGCCGCAGCGTGCAAAACTTCTACGACTACGTGATCTGGGGCCCGATTGGCCGAGCATTTCGCGCGGACAAGAGAGTGGTCCTCCTGCTCGACGAGATCGACAAGACCGAATCCGACGTACAGGACAACTTGCTCGACATTCTCGAGGACTGCCAATTCACGATCCGCGAGGTGAACAACACCATTCAGGCGGACATCCGACCGTTCATCGTGCTCACGTCGAACGCGAAACGCGAACTCTCCGATCCGTTCCTGCGCCGGTGCTACTGCCACCACATCGCGTTCCCGAGCAAAGAGCAGATGATGGAAATCCTTCGGCTGCACTATCCGAACAGCAGCGCGAAGTTGATGGAAGCGGCGATGAATATCTTCTACGACTTGCGCGATCGCGGCTTCGAGAAACCGCCCGCCACGAGCGAATTGATTAACTGGATCGGCGCACTCGAACGCACCGGCCAGGCCCCCGACGCTAAACGCCCGCCGATGGTCGGCATATTGCTCAAGCGAGCGAGCGACATCCAGGCGTTCCGCGCCGGCGAAGCGGGGCCGAAGAGGTATCTGTAGTCATGGCGACGGTCCCGTCAGACACAGGTAAATCGTACAACGCGCTCTTCGTCGAGTTCGTCTATCTCCTGCGCGAATACGGCGTGCCCGCCAGTCTGTCGGATCTGCTTGAACTGAACCGCGGACTCGAAAAAAGCCTGATTCACAACCTTGACGAGTTGTTCGTTTTCATGCGGCTGTGCTTTGTGCGCCGCGTCGAGCACATGGATCCGTTCGAGCGCGCCTTCGCGCTCTACTTTTACGATCTCGACATCCCGCCCGTCGAAGAGGGCGACCTCTCTCTCCTTCGCACTAAACAATTCCGCGACTGGCTCAACAAGATGATCGAAAAGGGCGAACTTCCGGCGCGCGCGAAATGGGACATGAAGCCCGAAGAACTCATGAAGAAGTTCTGGGAGACGCTCAAGGAACAAACGAAAGAGCACCACGGCGGCAGCAAGTGGATCGGCCAAAAGGGTAATTCGCCGTTCGGGCATTCGGGCAACGCCGAAGGAGGCGTGCGCGTCGGCGGCGCGGGCAAGGGCGGCTCGGCGCTCAAGGTCATCGGCGATCGCCGCTACATCGCATACTCACACGCGAACACGCTGCGCAGCGACAACCTGCGCCAGGCGCTCGAGACGATGAAGCACCTCAAGCACGTCGGCGCGCACGTCGAACTCGATCTGCCCGACACCATCCGCCGCACGTCGAAGAACGGCGGCGAGATCGAACTCATCTTCCGCCGCGAGTTGCGCGACCGCATGAAAGTCGTGCTGCTGATCGACAACGGCGGCTATTCGATGACGCCGTACGTCAACATCACGCGGCTCCTGTTCAGCAAGATGCACGACCGTTTCGACGAAATCAAGACTTACTACTTTCACAACACGATTTACGAGAAGGTCTACGTCGATCAGCGGCGCATTCGCGCGTACTCGACCGAGAAGGTGCTGCAAATGAAGGCGGACACGCGCATCGTCATCCTTGGCGATGCGACGATGGCCCCCGAGGAACTGGCTTCTCCGTATGGTTCCATCTCAGGATTCGACCTCGACGATTCACGCCCCTCGATCGCATGGTTGCACCGTATCGCCACACGGTTCAAGTATTCGTGCTGGCTCAATCCGATTCCGCACGAGCGCTGGAGCGGCAACTACGGCGCCTGGACGCTCAAGCAAATCAAGGCCATCTTCCATATGGAAGACATGACCCTCGGCGGCGTCAAGGGGATGATCGAATTCCTCAGCGACAAGACCGGCAAGAAAGACTGAGCGGGCGAACGCTCGGGACGCATTCTTTCGCCAACTCGGCTGTTTCACTTGGGGCACGATTTGGATTTGGGGGGCTAGCGCCCAAGACCACCATGCTGTTGCGACTACGGCGATTTCGGGAAAGTCGGAACCATCTGTGCCGCTCTGTGGTTATCGCGCCCCGACTAGACGTTCCACGCTGGAAGTCTGATTGAAGAGGTCAATCCGCGAGAGTTACACTCCATGTATGAAAATCGAATTGCCAGTTGCCATGGAAGCGCCCCTGCGCGGTGTGGCCGAAAGCCAGGGGCGTGATATCGCGGCCGTTATCATCGAAGCGTTGCAGCAATACATCGACTCCATCTCGATTACCGATCTGGATCCCGCCGATGTAGGGCAGGCGCAAATCGCCATGCTTCCTGAATTTTTAAGCATCGAACACTGGGAAGCCTGACGATCCGTGCGCCGAGGTGAAATCTGGTGGGCGGACCTTGCTAGACCGGTCGGTGGCCGTCCAGTCGTCATCCTTACACGCAACGCCGTCGTCAATTCAATTGGGGCCGTAGCCGTAGCAATTGTTACGCGAAACATTCGCCACCTTCCGATCGAGGTCGCACTTGGCCGCGGGCAGGGGTTATTGGTCCAGTGCGTCGCCAATCTCGACACCATACTGACAGTCCCCCGGGAACGACTTGTCCGGCAAATGGGAGCGTGTGATGCGGCCAAGATCGGTGAGCTGGAGCGAGCGATAAAACTCGCGCTGGATATCCCGTAGAGTCGTGAAACTGCCTACTGCGTTCTCGTAAGCAATTACTTTGGCACGGCTTCTGGGACCGTGTCCCGCCGCGCTTGTTCCAGGTTCGCCGCTGCGGCGTGTTCCGGATCGATTGCCACCGCCCGCTCGAAGTAGCCGATGGCCTCGTCCATGTGTGACGCGTGCGCGGCCAACACCCCAAGGCTGTTTAGCGTATCCGGATCGTCGGGATTAAGGTTGAGCGCGCGGTGAAATGCGGCGTTCGCCTCGGCGTCTCTTCCCGTCCGCGCGTACACTAGCCCAAGGGACTTGTGAAGGTTGGAGTGCGCCGGATCGATAGTGAGTCCGCGGTTGAGCACGTCCTCCGCCTCGGCGTGTCTGCCCAACTCGGACAGCGAAAATCCAAGCCCGTTCAGCGCCGGGACGAAATCAGGGCGGACCTCGAGCGCACGCTCGAAGAACGACACCGCTTCGGTATGGTCACCCTGCATGTCGAGCAACGCGCCGACGTTTGTGTTTGCTATCACGTGCCCGGGGTTGATTCGGAGCGCTTCCAGGTACTCTTTGCGCGAGGCTGGGAGGTTGCTTGTCACACCCAGCGCGATCGCCAAGCCGGTATGGAGATCGGCATCCAGCGGTCCGATCGCGATCCCCGCGCGGAATTGCACGATGGCCTCATCAATTCGTCCGGTTTTCGAGTACGCATTTCCCAGGATCATGTGTGCGACATGGTTCTTCTCTGTCACCCCAAGCGTGTGCTCGAACAGCGCGATATCGTCTTTCCAGTAATTGGTCTGTTGATCGGAAAGCACCGCGCATAACACCAACACGGCCGCCGACGCGCTCGTCACGACACGAGCGCCGAATTTCCAGCGGTAGGCGACGTCACGCGCACCCCACGCCCCAATGATGAAAAGACCGATAAACGGAACGTACGTGTACCGATCCGCATAGGACTGTATCCCCGCCTGCATCAGCCCGCTCACCGGGAGCAAAGTGCCCAAGAAGAAAAGCCATCCTACGATAAGAAACGGCGCGCGCCGTGCGAGCAGGATCGAAACCGCGGTGATCAGGGCCAGCGTCGATATGGCGGGGAGAATTGTCATGAGAGATTCGACGCGGCCCGAGTGTGGATAGAACGGTGCGAGGCCCGCGGGCCAAACAGCGATGCGGAGGTAGTCGCCATACGCGCGCATGGCGTTGAACAGTCTCGCCGAAAGCGGCAAGTCCTCGAAGGACGTCATCGTTCCTGCGTGTGATTGCGTGAAGACCGTAACGGAGGAAAACGCGATCGCGATTACGAAGTAGAGCCACTTCTCGCTGACGAGTTTTGCCGCCGTCCGCCACCGCACCTCGCTAGCGAAATCGATGCGGCGCAGCGGCCAGTAGTCCATCAACAAGAGTACGGCCGGCACGGTGACCAACATGGCCTTGGACAACAGGCCTAGAACGAGACACACTGAGGCGATAGCGTACGTGGCGCGCTTTGGATTCCGAGCGTACGCCGCGTGCGCTTGCATGGTGAGCAGGAAGAATAGTGTGCTGAGCAGGTCTTTACGGCTCGCGATCCACGCGACCGGTTCGACATGCGCCGGATGCAGCGCGAACAACGACGCCACAAGATAGCTCGGCCAAAATGCCCCCGTGATGTTGTGCAGCAAGAATAACAACACCAACGTGTTCGCCGCGTGGAGCAACAAGTTTGTGAAGTGATATCCGCCAGGCCCTGGGCCGAACACCGTTGTGTCCAGCATGTACGACAGCATCGTGAACGGATGCCAATGGCCATTGAAGGTCTCGGTGAAAGCCGCCCGGAAACTCTCCGCAGTCAGGCCGTTACGAACATAATGGTTTTCGCTCACGTACGAGTTGTCGTCGAAGTTAATGAAATCGTGGCCCGGTACCGCGCGGAAAACGATAAATACCGCCGCCAGCAATACGCCGATTGCCGCCTTATTCCTGCTCATTCACGTCTTTCGCGCCGCTGACCCGTTCGCCCTGAGCTTGTCGAAGGGCCGCGGTCGCTTCGGCCAAGGCTTGTTCGGTCCGTTTCACCCGTGGCAAATCCGGCGCTACGGCTCGGGCCCGCTCGAGGTATTCGTTCGCCTCCGTATGACGGCCCGAATCGGCGAGTGCAGTCGCGAGATTGCACAAAACGACGGGGTCGGATCCCATGCCGCGCACTGCCTGTTCGAAATGCCCAATCGCCCCCGGTAGATCGCCGCTGATGGCGAGGATCGCTCCTAGATTATTGTGGCTTTGCGGGTGGCCGGGAACTATTTCCAGTGCCGCAAGATATTGCTCCGCTGCCTCGCTGTATCGATCCTTTGATTCCAGGAATCGCGCGAGATTGTAGTGAATGAGATAGTTATTGTCGGTAACCCCGAGCGCATGAGTGAAGATCGACTCGGAATCGCGCCACAGCCGGACCTGTTGTGCAGCAATCAAACTGAGGATTGCGACCGCCCCGATCGCAAACGCGGACAAGAAGCGACGATACGTTCGTTTGGGGGACTCGCGATTGAATCCCCAAATTGCCGCCAGAAGAAGTCCAATCATCGGAAAATACATGTAACGGTCCGCGTGCGATTGGCCGCCCAACTGGACGAGCCCGATCACGGGTACGAGCGTGCCGACAAACCAGCATATACCGACCGTCACGTGTGGATATCGCCGTAGCGACGCGGTCGCAATTGCCGCGATCCCCACTAGCAAGAACGCTCCAATGCCCGCGGCCCCGCCCGTGTGGCCACCAGCGGGTATCGGATAATAGAGCGCCAGATTCATCGGCACGACTGCGGCGTAAACGTACGAGGCCAGTGCCGCCAAAGCGTTTGCCGATAGGCCTAACACCGACGACTCGACATCGGCGTTGACCTGCCCCGCTTCTGATTGTGCCGCCGCGTTGACCAAGAGGACGACGATGCCGACCGGCAGGAGGACCAATTTTTCGAGTGCGAGCATCGCGACGCGTTTTCGACCTGCGATCACCCGAAAGTTTTCGAGTGAAAACCGATTCAGTGGCCAGTAGTCGAGCAACATCAACAAAAACGGTAGGGTCACAACGATGGATTTGGATAACATTCCCGCCGAGTAGGCAAGCGCAACCAATGCGAGCCTGCCGGGCGACGGCGCGCGCGCATGGCGGACGTACGCGGCTATCGCCAGCAGCCAAAACATCGTACTCAACAAGTCTTTCCGGCTGCTGATCCACGCGACCGGCTCGACGTGCAGCGGGTGAATAGCGAAGATCGCCGCGACGAACGCGCTCCGCCACATGGCCCCCGTCATCGTGCGCAGCAAGAAAAAGAGAATGACGGTATTGACGGTGTGCAGCAGCAGGTTCGTGAAGTGAAATCCGGCTGGCCCCTTGCCGTAAAGTTCTACGTCCACCATATAGGACAGCATCGTCAGCGGGTGCCAGTGCGCGCTCACCGAACGGGTAAATGCGTACGGCAAACTTTCGGGTGCGAGACCCGCGAGTACCGCCGGGTTCTCGAATACGTATACGTCGTCGTCGAAATAGATGAAGTCCGCGCCGAGGACCGGGTAGAACACGAGCAAGATGAGCGCTGCCAAGCCAGCGACTACAACTATTTCGCCTCTCGGTTTCATGCAAATACCCGAGCAGCCATCATCCGAAAAGGCCAAAGCGAATGATGTGGTAAATCGCGGCCAACCCGTCTTTCCAGTTGATTTTCTTTCCTTCCGCGTAGCCCCGGCCGTGGTAGCTGATCGGCGTCTCATAGATGCGCCAACCGCGCCGAGCGACCTTGATCGTAAATTCCGGCTCGAACCCGAATCGATTGGCCCGCAACGTCAGGCCCTCGAGCACCTCGCGCCGGAACGCCTTGTAGCACGTTTCCATGTCGGTCAGGTTGATGTTGCTCGCCGCGTTGCACAGCGTGGTCAAGAACCGGTTGCCCACGCTATGCCAAAAGAACAGCACTCGGTGCGGCCCGCCGAGAAACCGCGAGCCGTATACCACGTCGGCCTTGTCGTCGAGAATGGGCTGTAGCAGGGCGTGATACTCGCGCGGGTCATACTCGAGGTCAGCGTCCTGGATGATGATGACGTCGCCGCGCGCCTCGGCGAATCCCCTCCGCAGCGCCGCGCCTTTGCCCTTGTTGCGCTCTTGCAAAAGTACGCGAACGTTCCCATGCTTCGACGCAAGCGCCGCGAGCTTGTCCCGCGTCCCGTCGGTCGAGGAATCGTCCACGACAATTATTTCCTTATCAAGGTCGACGGCCAGCACCTGCTCGATGATCTGCTCGATCGTCCCGGCCTCGTTGTACGTTGGCATGACCACGGAAATCTTCATCATCGGTGCTTCGCGGCCTTTTTCGGCTTCTCTGGAACCGCGCCGGCCTCGACCAGTAATTTCTTCGGCGCGATCATCCGCCACGCTTCGTGGATGTGGGACGTGAGGTCCTTGTCGTTGATGTGTGCGAGTTCGATGCCGATCCATCCGCGCACTCCGACGTAGGGCGGCCTGTAGAAGGTCTGCGGCGACGCTTCGATCAGCACCTCCTGCGACCCAAGAGGCGCAGAGACGCACACGGCGACGTGGCCATCGCCGTGGTGGTTGTTGCTAAACATGACGTAGACTTTCTTCCCCACGAAGAACGTCGGCTCGCCGTGCGAAATTTTCTCCGTCGTCCCCGGCAGCGCCGCGCAAATCCGGCGGACGCGCTCGAGTTGTTTCGCGCTCATGATCCAGTCCAAGTCCTTACGTGATAGAATAGTAACCATTGGTCTTCGATGAAGGCATCTTATATGAGCTACAACCTCGATTTAACGATTGTCTTTGAACGCGACGACGACGGGAGTGTGCTGGCGCGATGCATCAAACTCGGCACTGCGTCGTGCGGCGCCACGCGAGAGGAAGCACTCGGCAACGTCCAGGAAGCCATCGACGAACATGCAACAGCGTTAGTGGAAGAGGGGCTTCTGGAAAAAACATTGTCCGAACGCGGTTACGGCATTCGTACCTGGTACAGGAATTAAGGAGGGTCTCCTGTTAGTTGAGCTCCTAAGAAACATCGAATCGCCGCAAGAGAACGCCAAGAGCACAAAAAAAGCACGGACCACGGACTACACGAAACAGGATTGATATACCGTGTTCGCGGGATGTGGAGAGTGCTCCGTGACTGGCTTGATTTGTTTCTTTCTCATAAACCTCGCGTGCGGCAGATCCCCGGCTCGGAATGAGAACGCTAACGGGCAGCTGCCCCACATCATCCGCTCGAACTCACTTCGCCGCCACGGGATTGGGCACGTCCGCCGGTTTCCCCAGGAAATGCCGCCGCGGATCGAAGAGGCGCAGCAGGGTGACTTCTTCTTCGGTTGGCGGATCGAGCGGTTCGAGGTCGTCGGCGACATTTAGTTTCCAGCCGCAGCGTTCCTTGATCGCACGGACGGCCTCCTCGCGCGTGACGCCGTCGCCGTTGAAATAGCCCGTCAACACGAATTCATCGCCGCCGTGTTTCTCGAACCGGCCCATCGTCGAAACGAGGCAGTGGATGTGGTGGCCGGGGCTGGTGATGTATGCGACTTTGTCGACAAACGTTTGGAGGCGCTGGTGCGCGGCGACCACCGTCTCGCACGCGGCGCTGGCGATGTCGTTCGCGCCGCCCGAGCCGACGATGTAGGCGCCGTCGGCGGAGCGGGTCGAGTTCACGTTGCCGTGCTTGTCGATTTCGCCGGCGCCGAAGGTGCCGATGCACTTGTTGTTCGCGCCGCCGGTGTGCAGGCCGAGCGTCTCGAAGATGTCGGTGAGCACCGTCGTGGTCGGCAGCGTGCGGTAGTTGAAGACGAAGGGGTCCGAGGGGCGGGGGTCGTGGCCGATGATGCCGGTCTCGGCCATCATGGTGAATTCGATGCCTTCGTTGCGCAGGATGTGCGCCGCGAGCCACGACATCAGCGTCGTGTAGCCCACGCCCGCAAGGCAGGTCTGATAGCCGTTCGCCTTGATGCGCTTGGCGACTTCGCGCGCGCCCTGCACGATCATGCGCTCGACGGGGCTCGCCGGGCGCTCCTGGTCCAACTCGTCGCTGAGTTCTTCGAGTTCCGCCTTCCACGAATCGCATTGCGCGACGAAGTGAAGATGATTGATGCGATCCTGCCCGAGCTTTTGCACGTATTCCGCGTGGTCTTTCACGCCGAGCACCCACTCGCGCACCCACGCGTCGAACGACTCGTCGGTGCGTTGCGCTGCGCGGCATGCTTCCATGAAATCGTAGTCGTTGCCGTACGGCACGAAGCGGTCGATGGCCTGGCTAAAGTTGCCGGAGGGATGCGCGCCGAACGGCACATGGCTCACCGAGCGCACAACGTGGCCCGGCACGCGCACGAGGTTGGCGTGCTCGCGAATGAAATCGGTGTCGACAATGTGGTCGGCGGTCAGGACAACACCCTCGCGCGCCGCGAGCGCACCGTAGACGTTCTCAGCGTAGGGCGGATACACGATCGCGTTGCCTTCGGCATCCGCCGCCCACGCATGCACGAAGCTGATGTCGGGCCGATAGGCCTTGAGCATGCCGAAGCGTTCGCCATTTGGTGCGGTCGCTTCCATGTATTCGCCACGTTCGCGGGCTTCGCGGCCGATGTCGGAATCCGCAAGCGATCGCGTCGCCAGGAACGGCACGCCCATGCAGCCCGCGAGCAGCCTTTGCGAAATCGTCAGCATCGTCCAGCATTCGATTTGAAACCCGCGCTTGAGCGCGCGATGCACCACCTTGCTCGGCCCCGGCGTCGGGTAGGACTCGCCGCAGAACGAACACACCGCCTTGGTCACCAGGCCCAGGTGCACTGGCGCGAGAAATCCGCCGCCCACGCCGCTCGTGATCATTTCGAAGTTCGGTTTCGTCCCGGCGAACTGGCGGCACAACTCGTACACCGCCGCCGTTGGCCGCGCTTGCAACGCCACCGGATTAATCTTCATGCCCGGCTTCACGTAACGCTTGATCGCAGCACCCAGCGGCATGCGCTTGTCCTTGCGGGACACATAAAGCGTGCTCAGTTTTTCGTCAACCAATTCGCGCCAGTACGGCATGAGGCGACCTCCGGTAGATATCTGCTATCGCGTTTTACGAAAGGGTCAATCGCCACTGTCCGCGTGCGACGGCGGTTTCGGAAGCTGCGCCGGCACCGTCTTCACGCCCGCGGCTTCGCTCCATGCATTGCCTTCCCCACTGCCGTCCCAATAGAGGTCGCCGCCGCCGCCCGCGAGATCGATATAGCGTTGGGCAGGGTCGTATCCGTTGTTGATGTACGTGTTGTTATGGATCAGCGTGTGGTCGGGGTCGGGCTGGATGTCGAGCGTGTATTCCTTGCCTTGCAGCGACGATGCGTTCTTCACACTCAGGACGCTTATGCCGAATGATTTGTTGTCTTCGATGATGTTTTGCGTCACTTCCGTATAGTCGGCGGCCATGACGAGCATGCCGAGTCCCGGCGGAATGAACGATACGGCAGTACCTGGCTTGCCGAAATTCTCGTGGTTGTTCGACCACACACGATTGTTGACGACGCGGGTGTGCTCGCCGATCTTCGAGGGATTGTTCGGCAGCACGAAGACCATGATGCCGCCCGTGTTGTGGTGCGCGGAGTTGTTGGTCACCAGCGCGTTGGACGAGTTCTCAATCTCGATGCCCGCGACACTGCTGAACACTTCGTTGTTGCGTACGACAATGTCGCGGCTCTGGCCGACGTAAATCCCCGCGTCCGCGATGCCCGACACCACGCACCCTTCGACGAGTACGCCGGTGCATTCAACCGGGTACACGCCGTAGAGGCCGGTGTTGCGCACGATGAGGTCGCGGAACGTGACGTCCTTCGCCTTGTTCGCGACGACGCCATTGCCCGCGTAGTCGCGCAGGATAAAGCCCTCGATGAGGAATCCGTCACCGGAGACTTGGACGCCGTCGCCCATCGTTCCCGCGCCATCGAGAATGGGCCGCTCGCCTTCGACGTTCTTGCCCTTGAGCGAGATGCCCGCCTTGTCCACCTGCACGACTTCCTTGTACAGGCCGGGAAACACCTCGATAGTGTCGCCCGCCTCCGCGCGATCAACCGCGGCCTGAATTGACTGGCCGGGTTTGACAGTAAACGTCGCCGACACCGCAAACGCGGGTACGCATAGCGCGGCAACGAGGAGGGACGAAATG
>CAYXRK010000161.1:0-11109 GCA_964467615.1 uncultured Nitrospirales bacterium
CGTGCCCGTGCCCGTGCCCGTGCCCGTGCTCGTAATCGTAATCGTCACTTCGCCTCCCATGTCCCCGCCAAACAAAGACCCGAAGTTCGACAATGAAGGAATGGACTTTCACGCGCTCATGGGGATCACGGCGCCCGAAGTTCCCACGTTCACCGCCGCCGATCTTCCAAAGCCCGAGAAGCCCGCGCGCGAAGTCACGGACTTCCACGTCCTCAAGGCCGAACTCGAGAACGAACCCGCGCAATATCAATTCCGCTCGTGGACGGACCTCATCATCGAAGCGCTCGTCCCGCTCCACATCCTCGTCATGGTCTACATCGTCGTCTTCTTTCTGCTCGACGTGCGCTACATCTTTACCGAAGTCCACGATGTCAACCTGCGCGGCTTCGCGTTTTTCCTCATTCTGGGCATCGTCGGAATCAACCGCCTCGTCGCCAAGGAAGGTAGCGAGGAATCGATGTTCTACATCGCGATATTCATTGGCGCGACCGCGCTTTACACGCTCGCAACCACGTCGATGTACGACGTCGGCTCGGTCGCGCGAAACTTCCTCGACAGCCCGTGGATCGCGTCGTTCTTCAACATGCTGCTCGTTGGCTTCCTCTGGTGGATGACCAACCGCCTCATGCACGAATGCTGCATCGACGAGAACGCCACCGCGGGCGACGTTGGCATTCTGACCGGCGCGCTCCGCCAGGTCCGCGCCGCCTCCGCCCCCGCGAATCGCCCAAGCCTCAAGATGCAAGCACCGCGCAAGGAAGCCGACCTGATCTTGATGAACGACCTCGAAGCCTACGATCCGCTTGACTGGAGACCGCCTGCTGAGAACGAGAGCGCGTTCGAATACGTCCCCCCGAGGGACCGGCTCGCGGGGAGCCACCCTGGCATGTCCGTTTTCTATTTCTCGGTCCCCGTGTTCATCGCGTTCGTCGTGGGCCTGCCCATCCTGCGGCAAGGAGGCCCGCCCTTCGAGGCCGCCGGGCGGTTCTACGTCGCCGTCTACACCGTCTGCGCGCTCGCGTTGCTGCTCCTCACCAGCCTCGGCGGCCTGCGCGAGTATTTCCGCTCGCGCCGCATTTTCTTCCCCACCAGCATCGGCTTCTGGTGGGCGGGCCTCGGCGCGATCATGATCGCGTTCGTCATGTTCGGCGCGGCGCAACTCCCCATGCCCGCGCTTCCCAAGGCCGCCGCCATCGCCGAGCACGAAATCGATTGGTGGACGCGCGGCTCCTCGTTCCAGCTCCGATTCGCGGCGGCATCAACCGCAAAGATCGTCGAGGAATCCCGCGCCGCCGACATCGCCGGCAAAGTCACGCTGACCGTTCTCGCGCTGTTTGTGCTGTACGCCGCCCTGCGCACGCTTGGCCTGCTCGCCGCGAAGATCGCAAAAGAACCGGACATGTTCCCGCCCTTCATCATCCGGTTCTTCCGATGGCTGGATCGCGTCCTCGAGCGCGTGGTCCGAATGCCCGACATGCCGGAGCGCGTGCGGCGACGTACGGTCGACAAGCGCATCGCAAAGTCCGCGCGCTTTCAAAGCCCGATGCACGGCGAAGGCTCGGCGAGCGAGGCGGACATGCGCCGCTTCGTCGCGGTCAGTTACGACGCGTTGTGCGCGCTCGCGTACGACATGGGCGTGCCGCGCAAGATAGACCAGACGCCCTACGAATTCATCCGCGCGTTCCCGAAAGAGTTACGCCCGCTGCAAGAAGAGGCCTTCGAACTCACGGGGCTCTACGTCCGTTCCGCCTACTCCGACTACACCATGGACAACTCGACCCTCGACCGCCTCCGAAAATTCTGGATCGTCTACGAGAAGGTCAAAAATCGAGTTGTTCGGTAGTTTCCGGAATCAAGAATTCGAGATTCCCGGGAGCATCATTCCGCGTTGAACACGAAAAAATCGTGCGCCGCCCGCGCCACTTCCGCGATCGTCCGTTCACGCTCAGGAATCTCCTTCGTCGAATCCTTCACAAACGCCGCCACGATCACATGCCCCGCGTTTCCCGGCAACGTGATGACCCCCACGTCGTTCGTCGTGCCCCCGAGCGTGCCGGTCTTGTGCGCCACGGGCGTCCCCGCCGGAAGCAGTCCCTTGAGGCGCGCCTCGCCCGTCTCGCACCGCGACATGATGTCCCGGATGATTTCGCCGCTCGTCGGCTTCACCGCCTCGTTCGTCCAGAGAAGCCGCAGGAGCTTGGCCATCGCCCGCGGCGTGGCCGCGTCCTTGCCGTCCGCCGCAAAAGCCTTGGCCGCGGCCTTCTGCTCTTCTTCGCTGACTTCCTTGGACAACTCGGCCAGGACCTTCTTCGATAACTCCTCGCGATCCGGACGCCGCTTG
Organism: uncultured Nitrospirales bacterium; assembly: GCA_964467615.1. Lineage (GTDB taxonomy): Bacteria > Hydrogenedentota > Hydrogenedentia > Hydrogenedentales > CAYXRK01. The sequence goes on from CAYXRK010000161.1 coordinate 2,342, forward strand.
AAACCTACGTAGTCCGCGATCATGAGATACGTCGAGCGGTCCACGCGGATGCCTTCGCAGCCGAGTTCTTTCATGCGCTTCGTCACGTCTTTGCCGCCGCCCGCCTGCGTAAGGCACATGTCCGTCGCCGAGTTGTCGCTGATTAGCAACATCAACTCGAGCAGATTGCGCACGGAGAGCACCACGCCGGGATCATCGAGCAAATGACCCAGTTCGCCGCTCCCCGGCGAAAGGTCTCCCGGCCGCACGGTGATCATCTTGTCGAGCGAAAGTCTTCCTTCGTCGACGCGGTGCATCAATTGCGTGGCGATCGCGACCTTGTACGTGCTCGCCATCGGAAACGGTTCGTCCGCGTTGAGATACGCCGCACGCCCCGATTCGAGGTGAACGCACCCGATGCCCATCTTCCCACCCGACGCCTGGGCCAACCGAGCGAACTCCGCCTCGAGCCGCTCGAGCGGAGCCTGCGCAATAGCGCATACGGCAAGAACAAAGACCATCGCCATACCTCGGAATGTTCTGGTACTGAGATACATGGTTCCAACGCCCCTCCAGGTTTCCCCAACTCGCCAACGTGACGCGAAAGCGCTACACCTTACGAATCCGACATTCAGGAATCAATCTCGATCCAATGGATACAGCCTCAAAAGAACGCAGAGGGCCCAAAGAGTATCAGAAGTTTTCTTTGCGATCTTTGAGTTCCTTCGCGGCTAAAACTGTACGGCTGGGCCATTATTCTACAGGGCGTTAATCCCATTGTTCGGTCGTCGTCCGGCGTTGCTAAAATCCGGCCGGCGCTTTCAACCCGGTTTCTCGCCATGGCCCGGCGAATCACTTGCCAGGCACCAAGACCTCCTGCAACAACTTCGACGCTTCAGCGTTATCCGGCTCGTCCCGCAACGCCCGTTCGAGTTGTGCGCGCGCCTCGCTCGTTTTTCCGAGTGCGGCGAGCGAGCGAGCGGCACCGATTCGCGGGCGCGCGTTCGACGGATCCAACTGAATCGCATACTCGAATTCCACCACCGCATGCTCGAAGTTGCCGTCGGCCAAGAGTGCGTCCGCGAGACGCACTCGCGTCTCGATGTCCGCGGGCGCGCGGTTCAGCGCATTCTTGTACGCCTCGATGGCCTCCCCGCGCCTCCCCGCCTTTTCGAGCGCGCCGCCGAAGTTCGCGTAGGCCAGGTATGCGCCTGGAAATCGCTCCGCCGCCTCGAGGTACGCCGCGATCGCCTGCTCCGTCTCGCCGCGTTCGAGCCAAATGTTTGCGATATCGATCAGCGACTCGAAATGGTCCGGCCTGATCGCCAGCGCCGCCTCGAACTCGCGCTCCGCCTCGTCGGGGTCCGTGGCGAGCAATGCGTGACCGAGGTTCGCGTGCGCGACATAGTTGTTCTCCGTGACCGCCAGAACATGCCGCCAGAGCGTCTCGGAGTCCTTCCATACCCGCGTCTGTATCGAAGCAAGCACACCCAGCGTGACGATGCACGCGGCACACACTGTATACGTGCAGTTCTGCGCCACGCTCGACCGATTCTCGATCGCGATTGCGTAAATCCCAAACGTCAACGCCACGAACAAACCGATGTGCGGCCAGTACGAGTATCGATCGGCAATCGCCTGCTCGCCGACTTGGACGATTCCAATGACGGGCGCCAGCGCGCCCACGAACCAAAACCACCCCGTAAAGACGTATCCGGACCGCTCGCGATACACCCACGCGTTCAGCGACACTATTGCCACGACACCCGCCGCCAATACCGCGGCGGTAAAATTCAGTCCGTCGCTCGGATGCGGATAGAACGCCGCGAGATTCACTGGCGCGAACGTCTTCGCCACGTAGTTTAGATAGCCCACCGAAGCGGTTGACAGCCGCAGCCACAGCGGAAAAGTTTCCACGGTCTTGATAGCTCCGCCCGCCGACTGCGCCATCCACGTGACCACGCACGACGCAGCGCTCATCGCAAACAATGGCGCCTTTTCGAGCGCCAGCCGTGACCATCGATAGGTCGTGTAGCGCTCCGTCGGCCAGAAATCCAACAACAACAAGACGAGCGGCAACGTGACCAGCATCGGCTTCGCAAGCAGCGACAACGCAAACGCCGCGATCGTCGCGATGTACGTCAAGGGCCGGGTATGTTCCGCGTAGCGCGCGTATGCGATGATCGCGAGTAACCCGAAGAAGACGCTCAGCACGTCCTTGCGCTCCGATATCCACGCCACTGATTCGACGTGCATCGGGTGCGCCGCGAACAACGCCGCCGCCAGCGCACTCGGCACTGCCTTGCGCGTAAGCGATAGCAACGCCATGTAAAGCAACACGCCGTTCGCGGCGTGGAGTAACGCGTTCCCCAGGTGCATCGGCCCCGGCCGGACCCCGAACACCTCGATTTCCGTCAGCCACGATAGCCACGTCAGCGGGTGCCAATTCGAGTGGTGAAACGTGCTAAATGCCCACTCCACGTTCCGCGCCGTCAGCCCCTCGTCAATACGCCGCGCGCCCATGTACACGTCGTCGTCGTAGTTGACGAAGTCGAACCCATGCACGGGGAAATAGATCACCGCTGCCTCGAGCGCGAGCGCAAAAGCGATCACAACGTGTCTCATCAGCGCAGTGTAACGCACCCGCCGCCGGACCGACTAGCGCGAACGAGCAGTAGCGCATGGAGAAAAGCGGCGCGCGGACCCGCTACAATTGCGCTCCGGAATCGAGGCCGTCATGGATTCGGCCGAACGATGGTGTATGGGTTCCGCGGCGCAGCGGGGAGGCAAATCGGTTGGACCAGTGGGACCCCTTCGGACATACACGCCTTTTGGCGTTGATGCTTCTGATCATCGGCCTATTTCACGGCGCGAATACCGAGCCCCGTGACGTCGGCAACGGCGACGATACCGGGTTTGTCTTGAAGTCCGTCCGCGTGGATGGCCGCGACCGCGCTTACTCGGTGTACGTCCCGCCGGACTACGACCGCTCCCGCGAATGGCCGCTCATCATCTTCCTTCACGCCTCCGGGCAAATCGGCCGCGACGGCTGGCGCCCCACGACCAGCGGCATCGGGCCCGCGATCCGATCGCACCCCGAACTCTTTCCGTGCATCGTCCTCTTCCCCCAGGCGCCCTTGCGCTACGTCTGGACTAGCGAATCCAGTTGGCCGCGCCTGGCCGGCAACGACGCGACGCCGATCGTTGACGCCGAACTCGATGAAGTCTTGCGCGATTACACCATCGACGAAGACCGCATTTACCTTACCGGCGTGTCAATGGGCGCCCACGGCACGTATTACTACGGGGCCCGCCGCCCCGATCTCTTCGCCGCGCTCATGCCCATTTCCGGACATCCGCGGTACCAAGACGCATCCATCCTCGCCGCGTTGCCAATCTGGATTTTCCACAACGCCGGCGACACGCGGATCGATTCCGAAGAGTCGCAACACATGGCCGGCCTCATTGCCCAGGACGGCGGCGACGTCCAAATCACGCTCTACGATTCCGCAGCCCACAATTCCTGGGACCGCACCTACAACGATCCCGAAGTCATCGAGTGGCTCCTTAGCCAGTCCCGCTAAAATCTCTACCCTGCCGAGAATGTTTCGCGGGCGATTCGGCCACAATTCCCGGCTTCGGGGAAAATGGGGATTCGATCAACCTCCTGGGGCGTCGTTTAGGTAGGCTTCGAGGGCTTCGACGTCGTCCATGAGTTCGCGGATGCGGTCGTGGAGCAGAAAGCGCAGGGAGATGAGACCGACGATCTCGTTTTCTTTCGTGACGATGGGCAGGTGGCGGATTCGGCCCTCGACCATGGTTTGCAACGCTTCTTCGATCGAAATGTCCGGTGTGCGAGTGATGATTTCGGTGTACATGACTTTCGCGAGCCGGGTCGTATTCGGGTTAAGTTGTTGGGCGAGGACGCGGACCATTGCATCGCGCTCGGAGAAAAGTCCGACCAGTTTGTTGTTTGAATCGGTGACGAGGACGACGCCGGAATTGCGCTCGATCATCATGTTGATCGCCGCCATTACGCTGTCTTCCGGCTTCATGACCGGAAAGTCGCGCTTGTGCTTTATGAACCGATCCAGTTCCATGTGCCGTGCTCCTTCTGCTATCCACGGTACCATGGTACGCGAATCCGCCGCGAATGGAAATAGAAGACCCGGCGGGCGCGGGGCCCGCCGGGTGGGACCTTTTCGAAGGTGCGGTTACTGGGCGACGGTATATTTGGCGACCCAAACGTGCGGGCCCCAGACGTACTTGAGTTCGCCGTTTTCCAAGGTGATATCGAGTTTGTCGGCTTCTTCCGCCGCTTTACTGTATTCGAGCGAAACTTCCGCGACGTCGGCGGCTGGGTCTTGCTGCGTGCCCCAGATGTCCGCGTCGCTATTGAAGACGAGCGACCAACCGGTCCCCTTGCGCTTGAGCCAAACGCTGTAGACGCCGGGGTAGTCCGCATGGGCGTTGCCCTGTTTGACAACAGTGCCGGCGAAATCGAGATTGACGTCCGTGAAGATTTTCGTGGCGCGGTGCGCTACGAATTTAAAGACCTCGCCGTCCTTCGTTTCTTCCAGGCGCTTGAAGTCTTCAGAGTCCGTCGCGAGATTGCCAAAGGTGATGCGGATCTTCTTGCCCTCGTCGAGCCGCAACGTGACTTCGTCGCCAGCGCCGCCCCTGCGCCGACGGCGGTTTCCATCGCCGTCGCCGTCTCCTCCGGCTTCAGCGCGCGCCACGAGCACCTTGTCGGATTTTTTGGCTTCGAATTCAGACGAGAAGAAGCCGCCCGTGTCGCCAATCTTGCCCTTGACGACATCCCCTTCCTTGAGCAACTCTATCTTGATCCGGGCCGATTGCGGGCCGAAGCTCATTTCGTACGAAAGCTCGACGCCGCCGGGGATCTGGGCGGCATCCTCGATCATCACCGGGCCGTCGCCCCCAAACGAGGCTTGAACTAGCCCGCCCAGTTTGCCATTGACATCCTCGAGCTGCAGGCTCATGTTCATATCGTTGCCCTGAATTTTCATAGAAAAATCCCAGGTACCGAGCAGATTCGCTACTTTGTCGGTGTCCAATTTGGTGGGCACGGTTGGAATTGGCTGGCCCTGATCTTCCGCGGCCACGGCGGTGGCAGTGGCGCCTGCGGCCCCTGCCGGCGCGCCCTTCAAGTCGGCCGTAAACAGCCCACCGTCGTCGCCAAGTTTTCCGACGAGGCTTGACGCGACCGCGAGCGACATCGTGAGGTTGACGGGATTGCCGCCGAATTGAACGGTGTATTTGAATTCGAGGCTACCGTCGTCCTTCTTGGTGATGTCGGTAATTTTGACGGGTTCGGGCGCGGCGGGGGATTCAAGGACCGCGGCGATTTTGCCGCCGACGTCTTTCAATTCCAACTTCATCTCGACCGGTGTGCCTTGAAACTCCATCGAGAGCGTCCACGTGCCCACATACGCGGCGGCATCTGCCGTCGCCAGGTTTGACACCTCCTGGGCCGTGGCGGTCCCGGCGAGTCCCAACGCCAGTACCAAAGATATAGCCATCGCAATTCGCATGAAACAACCCTCCGCTGGCGCGACTCGCGCCGCATGCTTCCAAGTTTCCCGGCCCACGCGCCGCAGCCGCGCGCCGGCCCCACAAAGAAAGAAGGAATCCAGCCACGCGGCCGGACTCCTCCTCCAGTTCAAATCGCGTTTATCCGATCCCGCCGGTTCAGTCGCCCGCTTGGGTGCCCGCATTCACGGGCTTTACCGGGGCGATGGTGACCCACGCGAGATCCATCTCGTCCGTGGTCGGCCCGCCGAAGCGGATCGCACGGGACGGATCGATACCGGCCAATTGGCCGCGCTCTTCGGTGTTGGTGAACCACAACTCCATCTCGATGCGCGTGCCCGCCGGAAGGACCTTCATTTCTTTGTACCCGTAGCCCGTCTGCCAATTGAAATCGTAGGACGGGACGTGGAGTAACTCTTCGGTCTTTCCATCGGGGTAGAACGCGATGTATCGCGCGCCTAGGCCGCGAAGGTGCATGTGAGGCAACATGCCAATCAAATACGTGTCCTCCGCGAAGGTGCGCGAAGCGCCCACGCGCCAGCTCTGCGCGAACGGCGGAATCTCGAAGTCGCCGTGCGAAATCGTCGAGATTTCGACGGGGTGCTGCGCCGCCTGGTCGTGGAACTGGAAGCCCATCGAAGAGCTGTCCCAAACGCCGGTGCCCGGCCCTGGTTCCTTGTGGTAATGCAGCGCGAAGGTAATCACAGAACCCTTCTCGAGCAAAATTCCGAATCCCTCGGGGAATACATTGTCGTCCGCGCCCGGCGCGTTTCCACCCAGCATGCCGCGCGCGGTGCGCGCTTGTTCGCCGACGTTCGGCGGATTCGCGTGGCCAATGATGTGATGCACGACCTCCGAGCCGGGCATGAACTGTATGGCCTTGAGCCAGCGGCTCTCCGGAAGCATTTCTTCCGTCAACGTTACGTTGATGTTCTCGTAGAGGTCTTGGACGTCGTCTTTGACGAAGAACGGTTCCTCGAACTCGACGACGAGATCGGGCGTACCGAAATTCCATCCGGTCTCAATGAACTTCACCGGCGCGGGGGCCTCGGCGGGGTTGCCGCGCTTTGCGCCTTGCGTCACCCAACTCGAAAACGTCGCGATCTGTTGCTCGCTGAGCGTCCGCTCGTTCGCGAACATTCCGTGAAACTTAGGGTCCGCATGCCACGGCGGCATGACATGGTTCTCGACCGCCTTTTGAACGGCCTTCGCCCAGGGGCGAACGTCTTCGTACGTCACGAGCGACATTGGCGCGACCATTCCAGAAAGGTTCGCGCCCGCCGGACGATGACAGGTTTGACAGTTCTCTTGCAGGATGGGCAGCACGTCCTTGAAGAACGTGACCTGACCCGTCGTCACATCCGCATGCGCGGACACGCCGAAGGCCACCATCGCCGCCAACACACAAAATCCAAGCATTGCTTTCATCACCAAGTTGCCTCCCTGGTTGTGAAACGAAAACGCACTATCCTAGCCCGATCGCGTCGGCCGGTCAAGGGTCGCCTGACTCTGCCGACGGAAAAGGACCCATCGTAACTCTTTAGAATCAAAAGACTTAATACTCGCTAATGAGGCTTACGCGCATAACGTTCGCGCCCTTGCCCTTGTACTTCAAACCCTGCGCCACGACCTTTGTGCCCATCAGGCCCTGAAAATGCCCGTTCGCGGACTCGAGATGCGAAGCGGGGGCGTTGTCGCGCCAGACGCAAAGCCAGATTTCCCCCGTCTCGTCCTCAAGTATTCCGACGGGAAACCCTTTGTCGGCCTCGTATCCCATCGCTTTGGTGGCGTCCTCACCCTCGATGACGCCATCCATCACATAGTGAGGAAGGGCTATGGCGATACCGATCACCATGCCTTTCTCCCCTGCGGACTTCTTTGCATCTTGCGCCGACACCAACGCGGCAGCGCCCAAAATCGCGCCCGCGGCTGCAATCACAACGGCCAGCTTCTTCATGGATTTTTCCTTCCTCTGTGCGGTGAACAGGTCAAACACAACGGCAACGTAAACGGTTCCGACGATGTCCGCGCATTCACCGTCCGGGCCGTGCCTCTCCCGTTCCCAAGCCGGGTATCCTAATCCACGATTCGCCGGATTTCCAGCGGGCGTCATCGAATTCCGGGAACTTGGCGAAATGACCCAGGCCGGGGCCTGGGGTACCATGCGGCGGATTCAGGCTTCTAATGACCATCCGTGATCGCACCTGGCGGCCGCCTGCGTATGTAGTTGTAATTTCATTGGCGCTTGCCTCGCTTCAACCCGCAACGCATTTGGCGCTTGCTTCGCGTCAATCCGATTCATGGATCCATTCGGGTTTGCATACAGTGGACAGTGCGATTTATCTGCATTGCATGGCGATGTTCGATACCGGATTTCGATCGCCCTATTCGACGTGCAAGAACGCACATGGCGAGCAGGATTCAAGACTGTTCCCGCTCCCGTTTCATTGGATGTATGGACTTGTTGGGGCCGTGGGATCGTCGATCGGTGTAGACCAATTCGTGTGGCTCGGCTTGGCGAACGGGGCGGGAGCGCTCGCGTATTTGTTGGCCGTGTACGCGTTCATGCGCGTGGCCGCGCCGAAGGTCGCGGGCCTCGCCTTCGTGTTGTTCACACTCGGAGGAGGCGTGGGCGGGGTCGTGCATTTCGCGGCGCTAGCGACTGGCGCGGCGGCGACTCCGCCGGTGTGGCTTCAACGCGCGGTGATGTACGAACTAATCGAAGGGTCGTACTTGTCTCCGGCGCTCCACACGGCGCGGCTGTACTATTCGCTTTCGTTGGCCTTTGCGTTCGCTTCGCTTGCGATGTATTGGCGGGGAATCGAAACACGAAACGGGCGCCGTCTCGCATTCAGCGCGTTTCTTTTGTTTTGGGGTGCGCTGATCAATGTCCGTTTCGGCGCGTTTGCCTGGGGCGTCGCGTTGATCTACACGTTGCGCATCGACGGTGTCGCGCTGCGCGATCGGCTGCGTTACGCGCTGACGCTGGGGCCAAGTGTCGCGTTGGCCGCGAGTATGACGTGGATGCTGCAATCAAGAAGCCCGGTCTTCGGCGCGAACACGGCGGCCCTGGTGCGCGAGACCATGTGGCTGACACCCTTGCTGAACGCAGCAGGACAATCAATAATTTTTCCGTCAGTTGGATCTTTCAGGGTGTTCGCCGTCAGGTTTATTTGAAACAATCCAAACGAGAATGGCATGCGGTCAACCCTGCAAACATCTGTCTTGCTTTGCGC
>CAYXRK010000162.1:0-10810 GCA_964467615.1 uncultured Nitrospirales bacterium
TGAACGCGCTGATCGTGGTGGCGACCGAAGGGTTGATGGAGCAGGTGCGCTATTTGATCAACCAACTCGATCAGGCGACGCCGTACGAGGCGAACACGATCCGAGTGAAGCGGTTGTTGAATGCGGACGCCGAGGCGGTCGAGGAGGTGTTGAGCGCTATCACCGGGGGCCCGCCCCGTGCGGCCGCTGGGGGCGGCGGCGCGCAGGGCGGAGGCGGCGGCGCGCAGGCCGCAGGCGAGGTGCAGACGTTCGAGAAGAAGATCACGATTTCGCGTTTCGAGCAGACGAACTCGCTGGTGATCGTGGCGTCGCCTCAGGACTACAAAACATTAGAGCCGATTATCGACCAACTTGATGTGCCGCGGCGTCAGGTCAATGTCGAGGCCGTCATCATGGAAGTGACGATTAACGACGCTTTCGAGTTGTCGGTCGAAACGGCGGGCCTGACGGCGAACAGCGCTTTTGCATTGAACAATATCGCAAACCTGGCCAGAGGAATCGCGGGCGGGCCGTTGGCGGTGGGCGGGCCGGGCACGACGTTTGGGATTATCGACGGCACAACGCAGATACCACTGCCGGGCCCGGCCAATCCGGACACGGGCCTGCCGGGGGCGGTGTCGTTGGTGACGATTCCGAACGTGCCGCTATTGATGCGCACGCTCGAGACGATCACGAACGTCGAGGTGTTGTCGCAGCCGAACATAATGACGCTGGACAATGAAGAGGGCAACATGACGATCGGCCAGGAAGTGCCGATTATCGATACGCTTGCGGACGTGAACGATCGCACCGGTTTCAACTCTCGGGCGCGTGTGAATCGAAAAGATGTCGGCGTGATCATGGCCGTGACGCCGCAGATTAACGAAGGCGACTATGTCGCGATGAAGGTCAGCGTCGAGGTTTCGTCGCCGGTGCTGAGCTCGGTGGGAATCGACCCGAACGAGGTGGGCGCGACGTTCCAGAAGGCGAAAGTCGAGGCGAACGTGGTGATTCCGGACGGGAAGACCGGGATTATCGGCGGGCTTCTACGCGAAGGCGTGGACAAGAGCGTCAATCAGGCGCCGGTGCTGGGGGATTTGCCGTTGGTGGGGTTCCTGTTCCGGGCCAAGAAGAACGCGCGCAACAAGCAGAACGTGGTCATTCTGATAATGCCGCACATCGTCAAGGAAGGACACGACCTCGATCGGTTGACGGACTATCACGTGGATGAGTTTTACGATCGGAACATCGACGCCGTGTTCAGCAAGGACGGGTTCATTCAGAAGTTAAAAAAGAAACACCAAGCGAGAAACGACAACCGGCCGACGGACCGCTTTAATCCTGAAAGCGATCGGTATATCGAGCGGGACATGGACCAGTCCAGCGAGAAGCGAAAGAATTTCGGACGGGGCGACATCGATCGGTGAAAGTCGGGCAACGTTCATGAGCAAAGTACTCGACCAACAACTGTGCGACATTTTCCTGCGCATGGGGTGTGTCCATCAGGAACAGTTGGACGAGGCGATCGGCCTGCAAAAAATCAAACCGAAGCGGGTGTGGGAGCTTTTGATCGATCTGGGCTACATCGAGGAAGACCACCTGCTCGAAGCGCAGAGCGAATTGTATGACATCCCCTTCGAGAAGAGCATTAAGGAGGTGCTCGATCCGTCGCTCACGACGAAGGTGCCGATTTCGTTCATCCGCGAATACCAAATGGTGCCGTTTCGGAAGAACGGCAGCGCGTTTTACGTGGCCGTCCACGACCCCGCGAACTTGTTGCCGTTGGATGATCTGCGCATCGTGCTCGGCGGCGAGGTCCGCCCGGTGTTGTGCCGGCAAGCGGATATCCAGGCCGTCATCGACGGGTACTTCGACCAACAAGGCGCGAGCGCGAGCGAAATGATCGAGACGATCGCGCTCGAGGGCGGCGACGACGACGTCTATTCGTTCGATCAGGAATCGAACCGCGATTTGCTCGATCTGGCGAACGAAGCGCCGATCATCAAGCTAATCAACCTGATGATTTCCGGCGCGATCCGCGAGCGAGCGTCGGACATTCACATCGAGCCCTTCGAGAGGCAGGTCGTTTGCCGGTACCGCGTTGACGGCGTGCTGTACGAAAAATTCCAAACGCCCAAAGCACAACAAGCGGCGGTGGTGTCGCGCATCAAGATCATGGCGCGGTTGAACATCGCCGAGCACCGGCTTCCGCAGGACGGCCGCATCAAAATCCTGTTGAGCGGAAAAGAGATCGACATTCGCGTGTCGATCATTCCGGTGCAACACGGCGAACGCGTCGTCATGCGTATTCTCGAAAAGGGCAGCTTTCTACTCAACCTCGAACAAATCGGCATGGGCCGGCGCGACTACGGCACGGTCGGCAAAATTATTAAAAGCTCGCACGGCATCGTGCTCGTGACGGGGCCCACCGGCTCAGGCAAATCAACCACACTGTACGCCTGCCTCGAACGGCTCAAGCAGGAATTCGGAAACACGATCAACGTGATCACGGTCGAGGATCCCGTCGAGTATCAGATGGCGGGCGTCGGTCAAATCGAAGTGCGGCCGCGCATAGGCCTGACCTTCGCCAGCGCGCTGCGGAGCATTCTGCGCCAAGACCCGGACGTAATCCTCGTCGGCGAAATCCGCGACCAGGAGACGGCCGACATGGCAGTGCATGCTTCGCTTACGGGCCATCTCGTGTTTTCGACGCTGCACACGAACGACAGCGCCGGCGCGGTGACGCGCTTGGTGAACATGGGAATCGAGCCGTTTCTCGTTACGTCGTCTACGATTGCGATCCTCGCGCAGCGCCTCGTGCGCCGGATTTGTCAACAGTGCCGCGAACCGGTCACCGCTGACCCGGAAGCGCTTCGCGATCTCGGCCCGATCAACGAAGAGTACGTCGGCAAACCGGTATACGTGGGCCGAGGCTGCGACGCTTGCCAACAGCGCGGATATCTCGGCCGGACGGGCATCTTCGAGCTGTTGGCGATGACGCCGAACATTCAAGACCTCGTGCTCAATGGCGCGGACTCGAACGCGATCAAGCGCGAGGCGGTAAAACAAGGCATGTACACGCTGCGGCACGACGGCACGCTGAAGGTATTTGCCGGCACGTCGACCATTGAAGAAGTGCTGCGCGTTACGCGAGAAGATCAGGTCGAGCAAGCGATAGTAGACTAAAAAGTACAAGGTTCAAAGTTCAACGTAGTCGACTAATTGTGTTTGACTTTGAACTTCGCACTTTGACCTTTGCACGAGGTATTGATGGCTGTTTTCGAGTATCAAGCGATTGCGCGGGAATCGGGCAAGAAGGTCAAGGGCCTGATTGACGCAGATTCCGCCGCTGCGGCGCGCCGAAAGCTGCGCGAGCAGTCTCTCTTTCCGACGAAAATCGACGAGAGTTTTGGGCAAGCTTCGGCGGGCAAGGCCGAAGACCAGTCCATCGATATCAGCCGCGTAACGACGCGTGACCTTTCGCTCGCGACGCGCCAATTGGCCGTGTTGCTCAATGCGGGCATGCCGCTGGTCGAGGCGTTGGGCGCGCTCCTGGAACAGACCTCTCGGGCCAAGCTGCGCAAGGCGATGTTCAACGTGCGCGACCGCGTCCGCGAAGGCGTCTCGCTTGCGGACGGACTGAGCGGCCATCCGCGCATCTTCGGCACGCTGTACGTCAACATGGTCCGCGCGGGCGAGGCGAGCGGCGCGCTCGAGAAAGTGCTGTACCGTCTCGCCGACATTCTCGAACACCAAGCAAGAATGCGCGCCAAGGTGTTGTCTACGTTGGCCTATCCGACATTCATGGCGTTGTTCGCCGTAGCCATTATCACGTTCCTGATGGTCGTCATCGTCCCGCGGATTACTGCGTTGTTCCAACGGCAGGATCAAGTGCTGCCGAAACTCACGCAAATCATGATCGGAACGAGCCATTTCGTCGGATCGTACTGGTACTTGCTGGTCGGTCTCGTCGTCGGCGCGTTCCTGTTGTGGCGTTGGTTCCTCTCCAAACCCGCGGGGCGCCTTCGTTGGGACCGTTTCGTCCTTGCGTTGCCGCTGCTCGGGCAACTGCGGCTCAAACTTATCTGCGGCCGGTTTTCTCGGACGCTGGGCACCATGCTCGAGAGCGGGCTGACGGTGATGAAGTCGCTCGAAGTGGTCAACTCCGTTATCCAGAACGCGCACATCGAACTGGCGATGGAAGGGGTGAAGGCGGGCGTGCGGCGCGGCCGCGACCTCGCCGCGCCGATGAAGGAAGCGGCGGTGTTCCCGCCGATGCTGATTCACATGGTCGAACTCGGCCAGCGCAGCGGCGAGATCGAGTCGATGCTGCTTAAGGTGGCGGACACCTACGACGAGGACGTGCAGATCACAGTCGACGCGCTCGTAAGCCTGCTGGAACCAATCATCATTATCGTGATGGGCATTTTCGTTGGGCTGTTGGTGCTGTCGATCCTGCTGCCCATTCTGAATATGAGCACGAGCATTCGATGAGACAAACGGTACTCAGTACACGGTGCTCAGTACGCTGTTCAAAGTTCAAAGTTCAAAGTTCAAAGTTCAAAGTTCAAAGTTCAAGGGTTCAAGGGTTCAAGGGTTCAAGGGTTCAAGGCGGGTCGAATTTGGAAGTTGAGTGAGTTCGATAACGCGCGGTCGCGCGAGGAGGTATTGCGATGACAAGACATGACGCACGAGAGAGGCGATCCGCGGGCGGCTTCACGCTTGTGGAACTGATGGTCGTGATCGCGATCATCGCGGCGCTGGCGACGATCGTGGGTGTGAACGTGCTGGGCGCGCTGGGCGAGGCCGACATGACCACGGCGAAGGCGCAAATCCAATCGTTCAGCACGGCGCTGACGACGTACAGGATTGCCTTTAAGAAGTTTCCCGAAAGCGGCGAAGGTCTCGATGCGCTGGTCGCCAATGAAAAGGGAAAGAATTTTCTGAGCCAAAAGAAGGTCCCGCTGGATCCCTGGGGCAACCCCTACGTGTATACGAATGAAGGGAACTCGTTCAAGATCGTGTCGTACGGCGCGGATGGATCGCCGGGGGGATCGGACGAGAACGCAGACATATCGAGCGAGAATTTGCAGGGAGAAGGGAAGTAGATGGTGCTCGGTGCTCAGTACACAGTGCGAGGTACAGAGTAGGCCTTTTGGCGGCGTGATGATGATTCGGCGGACAGCGGGTTTTACGTTTATCGAGATGGTGGTGGTGATGGCGATCATTGCGTTGATCGCCGCGATCGCCGCGCCACAGCTTTTGCCCGCGATCGCGTTCAGCAACCATGAGGGCGCCGCACGCCGCCTAGCGGGTTTCGGCCGCGCGTCGATTGGCTATGCCGGCCTGACGCACGAAAAGGTGACCGTCAAATTCGATTTGAGCACGCAAGAGTATTGGGCCGAGCGTTGGCCGAATCCCCCCGAACTGGACGAGGAGGGCGAGCCTGTCGAGGACAAGCCGAAACTCAGCCAACTCGAAATATTGCAACTCGCGCAATCAGCAATGGAAAGCGGCAAGGAATCGGACACCGAGAAGCTCGACGAGGAAACCGAACGGATGCGCAAACGGTTCGACGACATGCAGCGGCAACACGTGACCGTACTCGCCGAACGCGTCGAGCAGGAAGAGGGGGTAGTGGAAGGCCTGAGTGATTTCCTGGGCGAGTTCAGCCTCGACGAGGAACAAGAAATTCCGCCGCCCGAGGAAATTTTTGGCGGCATGCTCGGCCGCCAACGCATTCGCGAGGGCGTGTACATCGAAGCGGTGGGCGTCGGCGATGCGGAATACAGTTCGGGCCTGGTCGAAATCGAAATCACGCCCTCGGGGCTGGGCGAGCAAGTGGCGATCTACGTCGTGAACGACGACGGCGAGTGCTACACGGTCGAGTGGGACCCAATCATCAATGGCACGCGGCTTCGCGTGGGCCGGGAGACGACGTTTGATTCGCAGTAGACACGCGGACCACGGCGGCTTCACGCTCATTGAGATCGTCGTTGCGTTGGCGATATTGGGCTCGTGCTTGGTCATTCTTCTCGAAATTCATTTCGGCGCGATGGACCTCTTCTCCAGCGCCGACAGGACCACGATATTGCGCATTCTCACCCAGAGCGTCGTCAGCGATTCGGAACGCGACGTGCTCGCCGGGAACATCAACGGCGATGGCGACTTCGGCCGCCGATACGAGGGCTATGGCTACCATTACGAGGCGGCGCAAGTCGATCCGCAAAACACGCCGGGCTTGTTCGAGGTGCAAGTGACCGTGACCAGCCCGGACGACGAACGCAAGATCACGTACTACATGTACGACGGCCAGCAAAGCGAAGAGGGCGGGCCGGGCTCGGCGACGGACGGCAAGCAGGGAGGGATCGTCCGCAAAGGCGAGTCGAATCGAGATGGACTAACGCGTAAGGAGCCTTCGCCAACGTCGCGCCGAACCAGCACCGAAAAATCCGGAGGCGGGCCATGAGCGCGCGGTGTTGCGAAACACGCGGCGGCTTCACGCTCATCGAGTTGCTCCTCGCCATGACCATCCTGACCGTTATCATGGGAATTGTGTATGGAAGTTTTTCGACCGTGATGCAGGCGACGGAGGACGTGCGCGTGGCGGCGGAGGAGTTGCGGCTGCGCGAGTTCCTTACGCGAGCGCTCGAGCGGAACCTTCAGCAGTGTTATCCGGATTGGCGGCCCGGCGCGGCAGCGCTGGAACCGAACCAGTTCGAGAACGTGGACGGCGTCGACGAGGTGCAACGCGATCGCGAATCCGTGACGGTGGCCGAAGACGAGATCGTCGTGCGCTACTGGCTTCAAGGGAAAGACGCTGACGGGACGGGCGGCCCGGCGGATTCGATCACATTCTCGTCGAGCGCGCCGCTGATGGGACACACCGCGCTGCCGGGGATTTTCAAGCAAGTGACGATCGAGGTCCAGTCCGAGGGCGAGGCGGACGGGGCGGACGCGTTCGCCGCGAGCGAAGAGGCTGTCGTTCGAAACACACTGGTGCTCACCGAGACTCCGGTCATCGAGGGCGTCACCGAAAACAGCGGCGACGCAACGAATGAGATTAACGGCTTCAAGGCGGCCGAGGACATGGCCGATGAGGTCGAGTTTGGTTCGCCCGGTTGGCGCGTGCCAATGCAATCGATGAACATCCAGTATTTCGACGGCGAGGAATGGGTGGACGAGTGGGATTCCCTCTCGACGCTGCGGCTGCCGTGGAGCGTTTGGTTCAAGATCAACTTTGCGCGGCCCGCGGAAGAGCGCGAAGGCGAGAGCTACGCGGGAATCGATCTCCTCGAGGATCCCGACTTCGAACTCGTGGTGACGCTGCCCGGCGGCGCGGGTATTAACACCGAGCCCCCGACCTATGACGGCGATCCGAATGACCCAAACCGGGAACAAACCCAGAAGAAAGGCCAGACGCAAACGACCAAAGTAGGCGGCGGTCTACGATGAACCCACTTGCGGCAAACTCGCGCCGAGGAGACGAAGGCGTTGCGCTTATTCTGGCGCTGCTGTTCGTCGTGTTGATGGCGGCGGTCGTCGTCGATTTGGCGTATGAGATGCAGGTCGAGGCGATGTTTGTGGATCAACAGGACGCGCAGTTCGAGGCGTATATCGCCGCGAAGTCGGCCATTGCCGGAGGCATGGGGCTGTTGGCCGCGGACTACTACGGCACCGGCGATCTTTTTACGAACACCGCCAACGATCCCCGCACGCAAGATCAAAACAAGAAGCCAAATCCGCAGCAGAATCAAAATCAAAATACCGATCAGAATCAGGGACAAAACGAAGAGCAAAACCAGGGGCAGAACCAAGGCCAGCTTTACGACAGCCTCGATGATGCGTGGGCGCAGGGGGTGGCGGTGACGCCAGTGAACGATGCGACGATGCAGTGCGCCATCCAGGACGAGTTCGGTAAGATCAACTTGAACCGGCTGCTCATCCTGACGGGCAACGGCCAATTGGAGGTGTACACACCGATCGAGGATCGTCTGCGTGCGCTGCTCGAGTATCGCGAGTTGGACGAGGAGACGGTCGACACGATCGTGGATTCGCTCATCGACTGGATGGATTCGGGCGACGACGGCGCGCACGAACCGAACGGCTCGGAGACGGACTACTACCAATCGCTCGACCCGCCCTACGCCGCGAAGGACGGCCCGATGGATTCGATCGAGGAGTTGTTGCTGATTCCCGGCATCACGCCGGAGGTGTATTACGGCAATCCCGACAAGGAGCAGCTTCCCCTGCCCGACTTGCTGACTGTACACGGCCACCCTGAGGGTAAGATCAACGTGAACACCGCGCCCATCCCCGTGCTTGTGGCGCATTTCGCCGCACGGCGCGAGTTCGACCCGCAAGTTCAGGCAGAGGACCTTGCCATCCAAATCCACGACCGGGGGCCGTATCAAAACATAGATGAGTTGCGGCAGGACGGTCTCTTGGACGAGAACGATCCGCAAGGACGAAACAACAACAGCAACAACAACAACCGGCCTGCGCCGAAACAGGACCGCGCGGACCAATCGAACTCGGATCCGAACCAGAACGGTAACCAAAATGGCCAAGGCGACAACGCCGTGGATGAACCGGACATGTTGGACGTCGTCAGCAGCGTGTTTCGGCTGCGCGGCGACGGTTGGAAGGACGACGCAATGGTGCGCATCGAGGCGTATGTTTGGCGTTCGGCCGCGGAGACCGGAGTCGCGCCGGAGTTGTTCCGCGTGGTGGATTGGCGGGTGATCGAATGAAATTTTCGGCGAAAATCGGATCGGTCGAAATCGCGTCGGACGAGGTCCGCATCGCGGTCGTCAAGACTGGCGGCAAAACACCCAAGCTGCTCGAATGCGTCAGCGCGCCGATCGAACAGCTCGCCGGCGAGGCCCCGGCCGAGGCTTGGGTGCGCGCGGTCCAGCAGGCGGCGGGGCAAATAAAGAGCAAGCCGTCATTCTACGTACTCTGCGCGTCGAGCCAATGGAGCGTGGCGCGGCTGCTGCGCATCCCGTTCAAGGGCCGAAGCAGGGTGGCCGCCGCGGTGCAATTCGAACTTGAACCGCATCTCGCCTTTCCGATCGAGCAGCTCGTCGTGGACTATCTGCCGATCCGCGAGATTGACGGCGAGACCCAGGTCATCGTCGTCGGGTTGCGGCGCGAAGCGCTCGAAGAGCAACTCGCCGCGCTCGAGGGCGCGGGGCTACGAGTCGAGGGCATTGGGTTGGACGCCGTCGGGCTCACCGCGTTGTGGCAGGCGCGCGCCGGAAAACGCGACGGCCTTCACGCGGTGCTGCATGTCCGCCGCGAGACCGCTATCGTCGCCGTCGTTTACGGCAAGACGTTGGCGTATATCCGTAACGTGTCGGCCACCGCGGCGCGGTTCCAGGAGAACCCCGGCGCGGCCGCGCGAGACGTGAGCAATATTCTGCGCGCGTTCACCGCGAGTTGGGGCGGCGACGAGGAAATCCAAACGCTCTCCGTGACGGGTCTCGAATTGTTCGACGAGGAACGCGCGTTGTTCCAGGCCGAGGTTCCCGCCGCCGTTGAATTCGTGAATCTTGCCAATTCGATCAAAGGCGCGGCAAACGCCGCCGACGCGTATCTCGGATGCATCGGCGCCGCGGAATGCGCGGCGGGCGGCGCGTTCGCGCTCAATTTCATGAAGGACGATCTCTCCACGACCGCCTCCCGCGGCGGAGTTTTCCCGCATCTCGCGTTCACCGCCGCGCTCGGCGCAGTCGCGCTCGGCGCATACGCCGCGTATTGCGTGATGGACTACCGCTGGATGAAAGGCGAGGTCGACCGCCTCGGCCTGGAAGTCTGGGAGCAATACGCGGCGGCGTACCCACAAGGCGATATCGCGCAGAAGCGATCCACCGGCGACGTCGGCGGCGTGGTCACGTTCGACGCCATGATGAAAGCCGCCGACGCCGAGCGCGAGGCCGTCGAGGCGTTCAACGTCGAGACGTTCTCGCGGCCCACCTTGCTCGAAGTGCTCAAGGTCCTCGCCGAACACATGCCCGACGCGCAGATGGCCGTGACCGACCTCAAGATTACCGTGCTCAAAAACGCCGAAATCACCATCTCCGGCGAGATACGCGATTCCGCCGCGTTTCAGGAGGTCATCGACGCGTTACAGCGCTCGGACGTCATCAAGCTGACCGAACCGCCGGACCGCAACTCGCAGGGCGGCCGCGAGACGTTCACCATCAAGGCGACGGGGTAAGCGGCATGGCGCGCGCAAAACTAAGCAGACGCGAGCGGCTCGTCGTCACGTTCGGCGTGGTGGCGCTGCTGGTGATCGCGTTGTACTTCCCCGCCCAGAGCGGGCTGAAGCGCTACGGCCAGGCCAAGCAACAACTCGAGAACGCGCGGACCCGCGCCATGCAGGCGGGGGAACTAAAGTTCGCGCTCGAAGCCGAACGCAGCGGCCAGAACGCCATCCGCGAAAAACTCAAGGCCCGCGAGGGCCGCTTCGATCTCTACGCGTTCACGAACCAATGCCTGCGCGAACTGCAACTCGAGGGCCGCGCAAACCTCTCGAGCCAAAACGTCCGCGGCCAATTCGCCGGCGTGCAAATCACGCTGCGCGGCGTCAGCATGCAAGAACTCGTCGACCTCTTCCACAAGATTTACGCCGGCGACAACCTCGTCGTGCTCCAACGCGTCAACCACCTCCGCCAAGCCAGAGACGGCAAAGGCCTCGAGTGCGAGGTCCAATTCATCGCCCCGCGCGCTTAAGCGCGCTGCATTCGCTGGATGGGGCCTGCGCGTCGTCCGAGAATCGATAACATCGCTCCAACAAGCACCACGAGATCGGCCGCGCCCCGGATGG
>CAYXRK010000163.1:0-10719 GCA_964467615.1 uncultured Nitrospirales bacterium
CCGGAAGAGCGCGATTTCGAGCACCTCAATTTGACCGCGGCGATAGCGGCATGCCCGCGAGGGATCGACATTCGCGCGCGGCTGGCGCTTGCGAAGTCGCGCCTCGCCTAGGGGTTTGGTCAAGGGGAACGGGAGTTAGTGCATGCAGACGATGGCGCAATTGATGCAAGGCGCGCTCGAAAAGAACGCGTCAGACATTCACATTAAGACCGGCAATCCGCCGATCTATCGAATCGACGGCAAGCTCGTGCGCATTGATGACGCCGTGCTCACGGAGGCGGACTGTGTCGGGCTGTTGGAGCAAATCGCAACGCCGCAGGACATGCAAAAGTTCTCGAAGGTCATGGAACTGGATACCTCGTACGTCGTGGAAAGTATCGCGAGATTTCGCGTCAACGCCTGCAAAGACGACGGCGATACACGCATCGTTCTTCGATTGATCCCGCTCAAGATCAAGACCATCGACGAAATGCAATTGCCCCCGGTCTTCAAAAAAATCGTCGCCGGAAAGACCGGACTAATCCTAGTGACCGGCCCCACCGGTTCCGGTAAATCGACGACGCTCGCGGCCATGATCAACGAGGTCAACGAGACGCGCCCGGAACACATCATCACGGTCGAAGACCCGCTGGAATTCGTCCACCCGGACAAAATGTCGATCATTACGCAACGGGAAATCGGGCACGACACACTATCGTTCGCGAACGCGTTGCGCGGCGCGCTGCGACAGGACCCCGACGTTATTCTCATCGGCGAAATGCGCGACGCGGAAACAGTTCGCACGGCGCTGGCGTCCGCCGAAACGGGCCACTTGGTGTTCTCCACCCTGCACACGGTCGACGCGGTGGAGACGATCAATCGCATCATCGACTTCTTCGAGCCGCACCAACAGTTGCAAATCCGCAAGCAGCTTGGGTCTGTACTTCGCGCCGTGATTTCCCAACGGATCATGCCGTTGAAGGCCGGCACGGGCCGTTGCGCGGCCTGCGAGGTGCTCATCGGCACGCGCGTCGTGCGCGAGTTCATCGAGGCTGGCAAGAGCCTCAAAGACATCTCGAAGCTGATCGAGGAAGGGTACGAGCACTACCAAATGCAGACCTTCGATCAGGCGCTCTTCGATTTGTTCAAGGCCGACAAGATAGACGAAAAGACCGCACTGGCCTTTGCCACGTCCGCGAAGGACCTTAAGCTGCGCATGCAGGGCATGCGGTAAGCGCGGGAATCGCGAGGCCGGGCGCTTGGGCCACTACAGATCCGGTGCTGTGCTGGGTGCGGTGGGCGCGGCCTTCGATGGGCGCGGCGACCGGACCCAAAGCGACGAAAGCAGCGTGGACATGACCGCCCCGAGGCCCCGTATCATCGTGCCGATGGAAAGCAGTTGGCCGGCCAGCGGCGCGTAGTAGGATGCCTCGCAAACGAGCGCCCCGCGAAGCAGCGTGCGAAAGCGTGGGCCATCCATGCGGCCGGCGTCAAGGCGATCTCCCAGAGTACGATACGCTGGGCCGTACGACAAGACCGCTGCGAACGCCAGCCACGCGAAGTCGATCGCTCCAATCAATCGAAGCGGAGGAATCTGGAGAAGGACTATTCCGATGAACGCGAATCCGATCGCGTTCACAAGCCCCAGGACGACGCAGCGCCGAGGCGCGGCTTGAAACGCTTCGGTCATGCGATCGGCGGCGCGGGGATAGGTGGCGTCAAACCAGAGCGCCATTCCAATGCAGCCGGCCTTGATGGCCGTCCATGCGCCGAGGCCGCCGATGATCAGAAGCGCGAGCGCCAAGCCGCCTTCGGGGTTCTCGCCGTTCATCGGGCGGTCACTTTCCGGCGGGCCGCAAACGCACTGCGGCGACGGCGTTGAACGCGAACAACCCACATCCGGTGATCGCGATGGAGAGCCAAAGGGCGACGTTCGACGCGATGGCGAGCGGCTGCAACGCGGAGATTGTCCATTCCCACACGGACCATGCGGAGTCGACGGTGGCTTTCTGAAGGTTTACCCAGTTGGCGTCGGCATCGACTGCCGTCAATACTTGGGACACGCCCGGCATCTCGAGGAGTCCGGGGTTGAGCCAACCGACAAGCCCGGCGAAGACAATGACGAGTGCGACAGAGGCGTACACCAGACCGATGGGTACACGCGCCTCGGCTGAACGAGACAGTTCGGCGAGAATCCGAATTTCGAGGCCATCCGGCAAAGGCTCGAGGGGAAGCGAACCCAGCGCGGCGTCAATGGACTCAAGCCGGGCAAGATACTCTTGGGCCTCGGGCACGTTGCTGAGCAGTGCGTCGATTTCTCGGCCGCGCAGAGCTTCATCGTCAAAGTGCCTATCAAGGGCCCGATATGCGTTTTCGCGATCCATCCCAGTCCTTACTTTCGGGCGCTCTTGTGGGCGGCCCGGTAACAAACCCAAGCAAACTGATATAACCCGAAGAGGGCCGGCCGGTTACACGCGGCCTTCTGTTTCGATGAGCCATTCGCGCAACTGTTTGCGGGCCCGGTAAAGGGCGACCTTGGCGGCGCTTTCGTTCATTCCGAGAATCTCACCGGCATCACGTATGGGCATGCCTTCTAGGTAGTGCAAGTGGATCAAGGACGCCGTGCGCACAGGGAGTCGTTCGATCACAGCGGCCAGCCGGTCACGGAGCTCGGAGCGCTCGGCATAGTGGAGGCCGCCTTCCACTTCAGAAACAGGTACGTCCCACGCGACGCCGTCTTCGTTGGCTTCGATACTGACCGCGACGCCTCGTCGCTTGCGCGTGCGCAGCGTATTGAGTGCGAGGTTGGTCGCGATCGTGTAGAGCCAATTGCGAAACGGGCGCGACGCATCGAAGCGCACCAGGTAGCGGTGGGCTCGTAGAAACGTGTCTTGCGTAAGGTCTTCGGCTTCCTCGCGGCTGCGGACGATGCGGTAGATGTGCGTGTAAACGCGCACGGAGTAGTGCGTAACGATCGGCGTGAACGCGGCGGAATTTCCCGCAAGCGCCGCTTCAACGCACCGAAGTTCCCAATCCGGATCGCCACTAGTCGACGTTCGTGCTTGGACAAGCGGCGCCGTTTCGTCGGATCGCGATTGGAGCGCGAACGGACGCCAAGACCTTGCGATATCGAGCGTGGCCGCGAAAGCAGTCATTCGGCCATCCAGGGCGATGGGTCGGGTCACTGTGTGTTACGCGAGGGAGTTGCGATAGGTTACACGAAGGACCGCGGCGATGTCGATTGCCCAGTGGAAATGAGAAGCGTCAACCGCGCTGATCGAGTAGCGCGGCTTGGGTATCGAACTGCGCACGAAGAGCGGCGGCGTTGGCGCGGAAGGAATTTCTCGCAAGGAGGATATGCACTTTCTCCGTGGCCAAATCGACGCGCGATAGAGGATCGGGTGAATCGTCAAAATCTTGTCCGAAATCGAAGGTCTGCTGCGCTGGCCCGACCCGCGGGCGGCCCGCTTCGTCAATGGGCTTGAAGCCGTCGGTCGCCAGATTGGCGATATTGTGTGCGGCGGCCTGGTGCTCTTTGAGCGCATCCAATAGTCCGCCGATAGATGCGGAAATACCGTACATCATGTGTTGTAACCCCAACAACCTCAACAATTGTACCCGGAAAACTGGAAAATGTGGGGAGGGCTTGTGGAATTGTCAAGCGAATCGCCAGAGGGAGAGGAAGTAAAGCAGTGTCTCAGTTCGCTTTAACTGCCGCGTAGGCCAAGGCGTCGGCAATGTCTTCGGGTTCAAGATACGGGATACGCGGCCAATATCTGCGCATGCGTGTGACTCGATGCCAAAAGACCGAGAATGGTTCCGACAGTCACGCGCATTCCGCGGATGCACGGTTTGCCATCCATAACGGTTGAGTCGATCGTAATTCGTGAAGGAAGTGTCATCGTGACGCTTTTTATGTGGCGGCGGGATTCGCCCTTGTGCATTCATTAGAACTCATGGACATCCGGCTAATAGCTGTTGCCGCCACGTCGACTTCTCGTATAGGGCGATATCACCTTCGTCTCCCAGACAGAATTCGAGTGCGTCGCCAGCCGACGCTGCGTCTTTGTATCGATTCTTAAGGTTACTCTGTTGAGCCGCATCGTAGCACCGGTCAACAACGCAGACATGACGGCATTGGACTTTCGATGATGACATTAATCTGATCATATCTTCGTCGGTCTCTGGAAGGCTGTAGCCGAGGAAAAAGACCTCGTCCGCTTGCCGAAAGGCCGCCTCCACGCTAGATTTAACCGATCCAAGCCAGACGTCCTCAGGGGCTGCCGACTTCTGATGTTCAGGGAGCACCATCAGGAAATGCAGGTTGTCTTTCGAAATATGCCCTTCATGTTGCTCCGGTCCAGTCGGCCAGTTTCCGGGACAGTTCAGAGAGCCTTCTCTTTGCCATTTTACGGTGAGCAATCTGCAGGCTGGGTTATCACACCGGAGCCAATTCATTGAGCCGTGGAGTTTGAGCAACTGCAGCGAGTCGCCTTTCTTTTGGGACACGTTGATTTCGTTTATCAAGTTTGTGTCCTTTGGAAGACAATAATCCGGGCAGTAACCCTCTTGAAGAAAAGCTTGGTCCAGCAACAAATCCTGGTTCAGAGTGACCACGGTAATAGTGTCGCAACAACGACCTACGTCATTCGCGAACTGCCGATATAGCGATTTCCATGGGCCGCTCCTCAACCCCAGATTACCGAGCGGATGCATCCTAATTTCGAAAAGCCGAGCTATACAGTAGAGGACACTGTTGCGCATATTCGCGTCTGAACTTACGTACGAGCAGAATGCCTCCAGATCATCAGCTTCTTGAGTGCACTTACCAGTGGCCCATTGCGTCCACCTTTCGAGGACGAGGCGGAATTCTTCTTTGTCGTTGATCTTGTTATTCGACAGAGAGTTTTCGTGTCCGCCCAAACCCGAACAGGGATCCTTGTAGGTTTCCTCCATTTTTGCAAAGAAACCCCTCATTAACGGGATTCCGATTGGGGCGGAAAACCCGGCACCGATTATGACAACCTTCCTTTTCATGCCCTACTGTTCATCCTGAGCGCTTTTCACGAACTTTCGAGTTCACGGCGAAAACTCTCGACGACATCGTCATCTCTTATATCCCCATTCTTCCAAGCCTCGTATTGCTTGTAGCCATCATTCGTAAATTTGCAATGGCTAATGGTGCCGGAAAGAATAAGGGTCAAGTACTTTTCGGTTTTATCAAGAGTTTGCCACATCTCCGTCCACCACGCCTGCTGCTGCGCGGTGGTTTCCGGACGCTTCCAAGCGTGTAGGTAATCGTTGAGTCTGCTATACAGTTCGCACAACAAATCTAAATCTGGCACTACGGCAGGCGGATATCCGACGGCCTGCAACATAAGATTCGTAAACCTAATTTTCGTCTCCAAATCAGGCTCTACGCTCTCAATGCGCTTACGCAGCCCAAGTGCGCGGTATTCCTTTTCCATTTTTTTCGAAACACCCTCGCCGTGAATGACAACCAAATACTCGAATAGAAGTCTCTCGATGGCGTTGCGCAGTTCAAGGGTTGCGTAGAGTCCAAATTGCATCGGGTTGATTTTTACGAACTGCATGCGCAACTGCGATGCTCTCATAAGATGTCCGGCGGCCGTTACGCTGTACACCTCCCGCGGCAATTCCAAACCGCCTATCGTTTTTGTCATTTCAAAGTCCTGCTGTCTGCGAAATTAACCAACGCCGTCTTAAAGCGATAGCGTCAAATCCTGGCCACTGCAGAGCCGCCGAATGACCATTCGCTATGCGCATGGGCTGGAAGCCCATGCCACAAGATTTATGCGAATTCGTAGTCTGCGGGGTTGACGGAGCGGGTGCGGCGGCGGTACTCCGTGGTGCGGCCGACCCAGTTGTTGGTGACTTTGTCTTTGGTGCGGTACCAGCTTCGTTCGACGGTGATCCAGACCATTTTCTTCATGCGGTTTTGGAGCCAATCGTTGTAGGCGGATTGGACGTTTTCGCGCACGTCGAGCCATTTGGCGCTTCGATCGTTCAGCGCGTTGAGGCAAGAGAGGATGTAGCGGGTCTGGCACTCGATCATGACGATGATGGAGTTGTGGCCGAGGTTGGTGTTGGGGCCATACATCATGAAGAAGTTCGGGAAGCCGGTGTGCGTGATACCCAGGTAGGCCTCCGCCCCCTTCTCTTCCCACACCTCGTTTAGCACTCGGCCGGAACGCCCCTGCACGCGCATCGGCGTCAGGAAACTCGTGGTCCTGAAGCCTGTGCCGTAGATGAGCACTTCGGCTTCGTGGACTTTCCCGTCGCTCGTCTCGACGCCGTTCGGGACGATGCGTCTGATGGGTGCCGTCACGATGTTGACATTGTCGCGGTCGTAGGCGTCGTAAATGTCGTCGGAGAAGAGGATGCGTTTCGCGCCCATCGGATAGTCCGGCACAAGAACTTTGCGGCGCTCGGGGTCACGTATTTTTTCGTTGATGTAATTGATGGCGTCCTGGTGCGATTTGTTGCGGAGCCATTTCGGCGTATTCGTGTGCATGAGCGGGTAGAGCAGCACGTCGCCTCGAAACCAGATGCGGAATCGTTGCAGGTTCGTGAACGCGGGGAAGATCGTGCCGATTCGTTTTTCCAGTTCGGTGTATGGGCGATCGTTCTTGGGCACGATCCAGTTCGCCGTGCGCTGGAATATTGTGAGCCGTTCGACCTTCGGCGCGATTTGCGGGAGGAATTGCACCGCGCTCGCTCCGTTGCCGATGCACGCGACTTTCTTGCCGTCGAGCGCGACGGAGTGGTCCCATTCAGCCGAATGAAACTTTGCGCCGCGGAACGTCTCCGCGCCTTCGATGGCCGGGGTGTGTGTGCGGTGAAGCTGACCCACCGCGCAAACGAAGGCGTCGAAGTGTTCGACCGAACCGTCGTCGGTTTCAACCCGCCACTTGCCGGTGTCTTCGTCGAAGCGGGCGTCGAGGACTTCCTTATTGAACCGGATGTGTGGATACAAGTCGTACTTTTCCGCGCAATACTTTACGTACTGAAGAATCTCCCGTTGCTCCGACCACTTGTGCGACCAGCGCGGGTTGCGCTCGAACGAGAACGAGTACAGCGCGGAAGGGATGTCGCACTCCGCGCCGGGGTACGTGTTCTCGCGCCAGGTTCCGCCGATGTCGCTCGCGCGCTCGAAAAGGACGAAGGAGTCGTTGCCGGTTTTCTTGAGATGGATGGCCAGGCACAACCCGGAAAAGCCGGTGCCGACGATGGCGATGCTGCGGTTGGCCGTTGCTGTGGCGGTCATGGATGTCCCTCGTGGTCGCTTCGAGCGGGGAGTATATCGCGGCGCGGCGCGGAATGGGAGAGGCGGAATCGAGTGTGAGAGAGATTGGCGCGGTCGAAGAATCGAAAAACGACGTGAGCAACCGCTTCGCAACACTAGAGGCGCCGTTCACCCATTTTCATATATCGCAAGGTCGCCTTGCCTTGATACTATGAGCACCTGCCAAAGTCGATAGGAGTCAAGGTAATGGTACGAATGTTCGCAAGCTATCTTCTCGCCGGTTGCATCGCCACGCTGGCCCACGCCGCGGAAGTCAAAGGACCCGTCACCGAGGAAGGCACGCTCGACGGCGCGCCGTTCCTGATCGAGGTCCCCGAGAAGTGGAACGGCGGGCTCATCATGTACGCGCACGGCTACGCGGTCGTATACCAAACTCCGCGATACAATCGCTTGATCGTCGACATCGGCAAGGCGCAAGGGTTCGCCGTCGCGCAGTCGCTGTACTCGAAGCAAGGCTGGGCCGCCGAGCAAGGCGTGCTCGAGACCGAGGCGCTCCGACAATACTTCGCCAAGAAATACGGCGAGACCTCCCCAACGATCATCGCCGGACACTCGCAGGGCGCATCGATCACCTTCGAGACTATCGAGCGTTTCCCCAAGGAGTACGACGGCGCGCTGCCCATGTGCGGAACGCCTGAATCCACGCCCAAGTTCTTCAAGGAACGCATGTTCGACATGCGCATCCTTTTCGACTACTACTTCCCCGGCCTGCCCGGTAGCGCCGTCGAGTTTCCCGATGGTCAAGCCACCATGCCAAAGATGCTCGGACGGGCACGGGAACTGGTCGAGGCCGATCCCAAGAGGGCCGAGGAATTCATCCGCCTTGTAGATCTGCCCGACGTTCCAACGCTCCCCACCGTCATCGCATTCTGGAGCGAAATCCTGCGCGAGATGCAGACGCGCGCGGGTGGGAACGCCTTCGACAACCGCGACACGATCTACGCCGGAAGCTCGAACGACGCCGAACTGAACCGCAACGTCCAGCGCTTCGCAGGCGATCCCAAGGCCATGGAATACGTCAAGGCCTGGGTCACCATAGACGCGCGCATCGAAGACCCCGTGCTTGCCGTGCACACCTTGGTCGACCAACTCATCTCCGCCCGCTCGCCGAAGTATTACGAAACCCTGACTGAACTCGCCGGCACGCGCGACAAGTACGTCCAACTATGGGTCGATCGCGTTGGCCACTGCGCATTCAGCCCAGAAGAAACTGCCGAAGCCTTGCGGATGTTGGTCGCGTGGATTAAAGACGGTGTCAAGCCCACGCCTGGCGAACTCAAGGGAAAATAGCCCACGTTTGGGAACTCTTCGGGGCGATTCGCGGTTAAAAGAGGAGGCCGGGGAGCGGTATCCCTGGCCACTTTTCGAGGACCAACAGCGTTAAAGGAGTTGCGTCATGAAGGTGCGTACAAGTCTTATCTTGGCTTTGGCAACAATCGGTGCAATACCCGCCGGTGCGGACACATGGACCGTCGATCCCGTCCATTCAAGTGCGATCTTCAAGGTCCACCATCTCGGCGCGTCGAACGTCTACGGCGCGATCCCGAAAATATCCGGTACGGTCGATTTCTCCGAAGACCTTTCCTCCGGTGCGGTGGATGTGTCGATTGCAGCTGAGAGCGTTACGACGAACAATGGCGCGCGCGACACTCATCTCAAGGGCCCTGACTTTTTCAACGCGAAGGAATTCCCGAACATCACGTTCAAGAGCACCGCGTGGAAGAGGACCGGCGACCACACGGCCGATGTGACGGGCGACTTCACCCTTCTTGGCAAGACGGAATCCATCACCGCCCAGGTGACACACACGGGCACCGGCTCGAATCCGCGCTCGGGCAAACCCATCGTCGGCTTCGAAACGATCTTCGAGATCGACCGAACGAAGTTCGGAATGAACTATGGCGTCGCCGAAACCGGTGGCGTCGGCAAAGAAGTGATGATCATATTCGCCGTGGAATGCGGCAAATAACACCGGACGAAACATGAAGGTCATCGCGCCCGTCCTGGTACCCGCGGCACTGGCGGGCGCGATGCTTTTGGCCGCGTGGGGACCTTGGGCGCGTGCCGCTCCCGAACGGCGTGGCTGGGGCGGCGTCCTCGCGCTCATGTTCGCGTTCGCCTCGGGATACATCGCGCTCGTCGGCGCTCCCGAATTCCCTCCCGTTGGCGCCCGAGAAACCCTATTCTGGGCCGTCGCCTTTTCTGCCCTGCTCGCGGGCGCCGAATGGATCTGGGGCATTAATGCCGCCGTCTCGTTAACCGTTCGATTTCTCGCCAGCGCGCTCATCGTCTGGTTCGTTTTCGCATCGCTCCGCAAAAATTCCTGGAGTGGGAGAGAGGCTGCCTTCTGGGTTGGCGGTATCGCGGCCGTGACCGCAAGCCTCGCCCAACTCGTGGATCGCGCGGCCCAACGCGATCCCGGTCCATGGCTCCCGGCGACACTATGGCTCATCTGCAGCGTCGCGGCAGTCGCGATGTTTCTCGGTTCGACCGCACTCATGGCCCAGTTGTGCGGCGCACTCGCCGCCGCATTCGGTGCTGCGGGCGTTCTGGCAATATGGAAGCGCGATCTCTCCCTTGCACGAGGCGGAATCACCGTATTCATTACGGCCTACGCGGGCCTGCTCTGGCAGGCGCACTTCTACGCCGAGTTGCCGTTGCAGTCAGTGCAAATGCTCTGCCTCGCGCCCCTTGCTGTCGTAGTAGTTCCCATTTATTCCGCCCAACCCCTCACACCGTGGAAACGCTGGGTCATACAACTTTCCATCGCTTCCGTTCCACTCATCCTCGCGCTCGCCATCGCCTACAGAACCTATCGCCAAAATCAATCCGCCGACGAATATGTCTACTGACTCCACAACCGGCTCCGACATCCTCCGCCATTTCTCCAACTCCGTCGAAGCCGATCTCGCCCGCACCCGTCTCCAGGCCGACGGCATTCACGCGACGGTTCAAAAAACCAGCCGCTATCGCGCCATGTCAGGCGGCGGCTACATTCTGCGCGTACCGCATCATGAGATCGCCCATGCCCAGGAAATTATCGGCCCCATCAATCGCGCAATCGACATGGACGAGTACGTCGACGCGAACGACGAGAGTTATCGGCGCTGTCCCAAGTGCCGCTCGGTGAACGTGGAAGTTGTCCCTCTGACACCCGGCCAACGCCGCACGGTGCTGATGACGCTCGGTTTGGCGTTTCCGTTTGTAAAGCGGTGCCACGTATGCACAAGATGTTCAGTCGAGTGGTAATCCCATAGACTTTTGAACTAATGTTTCGAAAACAGGAAAGGATCCATCCATGAAGTACGTACTATGCAGCCTTGTAGTGTTGTTGGGCGCGGCCTTTGCCGCTGACATCGAGACCGTGCCCGCGGGCTCCGGCGCGGCCGACGCGCTCAAGAATTCCCCGCGCC
>CAYXRK010000164.1:0-10637 GCA_964467615.1 uncultured Nitrospirales bacterium
GGAAGGCGGTCTCGCCGGTGCGGATGGGGAAGTTCTGCTGCACTTCCTTGCGCTCTTTACCGCCGAAGGGCGGATTGGCCAACACCACGTCGTAGCGATCTTTCTCCTGAATGTCGGCGAGGTTTTCGGTGAGGGTGTTGGTGTGGACGATGTTCGGCGCTTCGATGCCGTGCAGGATCATGTTCATGATCGCGATGACGTAGGCGAGCGACTTCTTTTCCTTCCCGTGGAAGGTGCGTGTTTGGAGGATGTCGAGGTCTTTGGTGGTGAGTTTTCCGCGCTTGAGAAAGTCGAACGACTCGCAGAGGAAGCCGGCGGAACCGCAGGCACCGTCGTAGATCCGCTCGCCGATTTGGGGCTGCACGACCTGCACGATGGCGCGGATGAGCGGGCGCGGGGTGTAGTACTCGCCGCCGTTGCGCCCGGCGTTGCCCATGTTTTTGATTTTGGCTTCGTAGAGGTGGGAGAGCTCGTGCTTCTCGGTCTGGGATCGGAAGCTCAGTTCGTCGATGAGGTCGATGATCTCGCGCAGGTTGTATCCGCTGGATATCTTGTTTTTGATCTCGCCAAAGATTTCGCCGATTTTGTATTCGATGGTGTCCGGTCCGGTGGCCCTTTGTTTGAAGCCCTGGAGATAGGGGAAGAGCTTCAGGTTGACGAAGTCGCGGAGGTCGTCGCCGGTCTGCGCGGTGTTGTGATCGAGCTTGCCGTCCTTACCCTTGGGCGCGGCCCATGTTTCCCAGCGGTAGTCCGGGTCGAGGATGTAGCTATATCGTTTGCGATCCAGCTTGGCTTCTATCGCCTTTTCCTGCTCGAGTCCGTTGAGGTATTTCAGGAAAAGGAGCCACGAAGTCTGTTCGGTGTAATCGAGTTCGGTGGTGCAACCGGCCTCTTTGCGAGGATGTCGTCGATGTTCTTGAAGACTTGCTCAAACATGGTGGCTCCGGCGCGCAACTGAGCAAAGACTGTATCACTTAGGCGACACGCAAGAAAGGGCATGACGCGATTGAGCCATCGGTGCTTCCATCATCGTCCACGCGCTACAATGCCGCGCTTTTATCTGCGAAGGAGAAACGCATGCGCGCTGTGTTGTGCCGGTCGTATGGACCGCCGGAAAACCTGACCCTCGAAGAAGTCGCCGCGCCGAAGCCGGGCAAGGGCGAGGTCCTCGTCGACATTTACGCCGCGGGCCTGAACTTTCCCGACACGCTCCAAATCGCGGGCAAGTACCAGTTCCAGCCGCCGTTCCCGTTCACGCCGGCGTCTGAATTCGCGGGCAAAGTCGCCCAACTCGGCGAAGGCGTCG
Source organism: uncultured Nitrospirales bacterium (assembly GCA_964467615.1). Taxonomy (GTDB): domain Bacteria; phylum Hydrogenedentota; class Hydrogenedentia; order Hydrogenedentales; genus CAYXRK01. The sequence goes on from CAYXRK010000164.1 coordinate 1,307, forward strand.
CGGGGTTCGCCGTGGGCGACCGCGTCATGGCGCTCATCGGCGTCGGCGCGATGGCCGAACAAGCGGTCGCGCCCGCGGCCATGCTGCGCAAAATGCCCGCGCGCATGACGATGCCCGAGGCCTCCGGCTTCACGATGGTCTACGGCACTTCGCACCACGCGCTCAAGCAACGCGCGAACATCCAGCCGGGCGAGACGTTGCTCGTGCTCGGCGCGGGCGGCGGCGTCGGCCTCACCGCCGTCGAACTCGGCCACGCGATGGGCGCGCGCGTCATCGCCGCAGCGAGTTCGGACGACAAACTCACCATCGCCAAACGTTTCGGCGCGGACGAACTCATCAACTACAGCGACGGCAAACTCAAGGACCGCGTCAAGAACCTGACCGGCGGCAACGGCGCGGACGTCGTCTACGATCCCGTCGGCGGCGACCTCTTCGATCAAGCCACGCGCTGCATCAACTGGGAAGGCCGCTTCCTCGTTGTCGGGTTCGCGAGCGGCCGCATCCCGCAACTCCCCGCGAACCTCATTCTGCTCAAAGGCTGCCAATACTGCGGCGTGTTCTGGGGCGATTTCCGCCGCCGCTGCCCCGAGCTCAACGACAAGAACTTCGAGGAACTTTTCGCGCTGTACGACGCCGGCAAGATCAAGCCGTATGTTTCGCAGACGTTCCCGCTCGAAAAATACGTCGACGCGCTGAATGTGTTCGTGAAGCGCCAGGCGATCGGGAAGGTCGTGATCGAAATGCGGAAGGAATAGGACTATGATATTGAAGACAGTTGAGGATTTGCCCGAAAGTGTGATGCGAAATTGAATGCCACTGAGTCACCGAATAGGGCTTCCGTTTCCGATCAGACACTGAGGACTAGGCAATGGCAGAAACCGACGAATTGAAATCTTCAACAAAGGCAGACAACCGCAAGTCGAGCAGTGAAGGAACGCCGCTTGTGTTTATTAGCCACGACAGCCGCGATGCAGATCTGGCAGAAGCGTTTAGCAAATTGTTGAAAAGGGTAAGCGCTGGATCGCTCAAATCTTTCCGGTCATCGGATAGAGGTGGAACCGAAGGAATTCAATATGGTGACGAATGGTACAAGCGGTTGATGGAAAAACTTGGAGATGCAAGTGATGTTGTATGCCTGTTTACCAAGAGGAGCCTCAATCGCCCGTGGATTCTCTTCGAAGCAGGTGTGGCGAAAGGAAAGTTGGATAAACCGGTGCAAGGAATTGCCCTAGGCGTGCCGCTTGCCCAAATCAGTACAGGGCCCTTCTACCAATTCCACAATTGCCAAGATGACGAGGAGGGTCTTACCGGTCTCGTCATGCAACTTCTGAAGCGCATCCCAAGTACCGACCCAGACCAAGAAGGCGTGGCCCTTCAAGTGCGAGCATTCACAAAGGAAGTCGAAGAGATTCTCGCAGATATGAGCGAAGAAGATAGTGGGCCTCAAGTAGATCAGGCCGAGAGCAGTGAGACGTCTGCGGCCAAGCTGTTCGAGGAAATCAAAGTGATGGTACGAGACCTACCCTCGAATCTCGAAGAAAGGTTTTCGGACGGAATGGGCCCATTTCGTGGCCGACGCATGCGGCGTTTTCATCCGATGATGTTGGACGAGATGATGCATATGATGTCTCCCGGAGAACCCGACCCTTATATCGGTATTCTGGTGGTCGCAAGTCTTTTGCGGGATGATTTCCCTTGGCTATATGAATTGGGGGTGGAAGTTTACCGATCGGCTCGGGGAAATCGAAAATCCGCGACCAAGGATGCGCTATTGCGATTCCGTCACGCTGTCGAATTTACGACGCACGGTCCATTCATGGAAGAGATGATGATGAGATCTAAGGAGGGTCACATGTTCATGCGCGAAGTGCTGCACATTACGGAGAGAGCCGCCGAACGCTGTATGACTATTGAAGAAGAACGTAGAGAACACTCGCAACACGAACCCTAGCGAACGATATACGAGTCGATGTGAATGAGCAAACGCAGTTTTCTTTACCGCGCGCACCCTTGGCACGGCGTCGCCGTCGGCCCGGATCCGCCGGCCTTGGTCACGGCGTATATCGAACTGACGCCGGAAGACACGATCAAGTACGAACTCGACAAGGCGTCCGGCATTCTCAAAGTCGATCGCCCGCAGCTTTACTCGAACGTGTGCCCCGCGTTCTACGGATTCATTCCGCGCACCTATTGCGCCGAACACCTCGGCGCGCTCGCCAGCGAACGCACTGGCCGCCCCGGCATCATCGGCGATGGCGACCCGCTCGACATCTGTGTGCTCACCGACAAACGCATCACCAGAAGCAACATTCTCATCGACGCTATCCCCATCGGCGGCCTGCGCATGATCGACGCCAACAAGGCCGACGACAAAATCATCGCTGTGATGAAAGGCGATCAGGCCTACGACCTCGTGCGCGACATCTCGGACGTGCGCCCGACGCAACTTGATCGTCTCCGCCATTATTTCCTCACCTACAAGCAATCGCCGGACGCATCGGAACGCGTCGTTGAAATCGCCGAAGTCTACGACCGCGACGCCGCCCACGAAGCCATCCGCCGCTCCCAACTCGACTACGAAGCCCACTTCGGCAGCGCGCATGCGCAAAGCTGACCATACCGAAAGTCGGCGCTGTCTCGACAAACTCTCTTTTGTGTTCTATGCGTTCTTTTGCGGCTATCCGTTCGTATTCGCCCAAACCACCGACCTCACCGATCTCCGCGCCCGCTTCCTCGAAGTCTCCGGCCCAATCATCGACGAATCGAAACGTTGCCCGCTCGATCCGCAAGAGATCGAACGCGAATCGTTCGCCGAATACACCCGCACGAAGCTCACTATCCAAGTCGAACCCGGTGACCGCCTTCCGTTCTATCTCCTCACGCCGAACAACCTGACCGCGCCCGCGTCGGCGATGCTCTGCCTACACCCCACAAACCCGCACGGCAAACTCGTCGTCCTCGGTCTCGGCAACGAGCCCAACCGCAATTACGCCGTCGAGCTCGCGCAGCGCAGCTACATCACCCTCGCGCCCGATTACCCCGGTTTCGGCGACTACAAGCCCGACGCCTACGCAATGGGCTACGCCAGCGCCACGGCAAAGGGCGTCTGGAACCACATCCGCTGCATCGACTATCTGCAATCGCTGCCCAACGTCGATCCCGCGCGCATCGGTTGCATCGGCCACTCGCTCGGCGGACACAACACCCTCTTCCTCGGCCTGTTCGATGAGCGCGTCAAACTTTTGGTCACCAGTTGCGGCTTCACCTCGTTCGCTAAATACTACGGCGGCGACCTCACGGGCTGGAGCCATAAGGGTTACATGCCGCGCATCGCCGATATCTATGGCAAAGACCCCGCCAAAATGCCCTGGGATTTTCCCCAACTCCTCGCCGCGCTCGCCCCACGCCCAGTGTTCATCAATGCCCCGCTCCACGACGAAAACTTCGAAGTCTCCGGCGTACGCGATTGCGTCGAATTCGCGAAGAGTGCTTACGGTCTCGTGGCCGAGACCAATCTCGTCACCGTGCATCCGGATTGTGGGCACGATTTTCCGCCCGATGTCCGCGAGCAGTCGTACAAATTCATTGACCGCGCGCTGAGGATGAATCGTTAGCCACACAATCGTTTCGGCGTGTGCATCGTGCCGCGGCCTTCGTGTATTCTCGACGTCCCCCGGATTTCTCTTCGCACGGTCACACCTATGTCCAACGTTCGCGTCCGAATCGCCCCGTCGCCCTCCGGCTTCCTTCACATCGGCACCGCCAAAATCGCGCTGATGAACTGGCTCTTCGCCCGCAACCAGGGCGGCGCGTTCATCCTGCGCCTTGAAGACACCGACGCCGAGCGCACCGACGAGGCATTCGTCCAAGGTATGTGCGAAGGCTTCAAGTGGCTCGGCCTCGATTGGGACGAAGGTCCCCCCTTCGGCGATGAACCCGAGAAGGGCGATCGCGGTCCCTATCGCCAATCGCAACGCGCTGACATCCACCGCGCCGCCGCACAAAAACTGCTCGCATCAGGCCACGCCTACCGATGCTTTTGCTCGAAGGAGCAACTCGACGCCGAGCGCGCACAGGCCGAAGCCGAAAAACGAAGTTGGCGCTACAGCGGCGCGTGCCGAAATCTCACGTCAGACCAAATCGCGGCCAAGGGCGGCGCGCCGTCCGTTGTGCGCTTCAAAGTGCCCGCCGGCGAGACCGTCGTCGATGACGTCGTCCAAGGCCAAGTCCGCGTCAGGAACGAACAGTTCGACGATTTCGTCATCGCCCGCGCCGACGGCTCCGCGCTATACCACCTCGCCGTCGTCGTCGATGACATCGAGATGGGCATCACGCACATCCTGCGCGGCGACGACCACCTCACCAACGCCTCGAAACACGTCATGCTCTTCCGCGCCCTCGGCGTCGGGCCGCCCGTCTTCGCGCACCTCCCCCTCGTGCTCGACGAACGCGGCAAGAAATACAGCAAGCGCGACCGCGGCGCGAACGTCCTCGATTGGCGCGACGACGGCTACCTCCCCGAGGCGCTCATCAACTACGTCGTCCTGCTCGGCTGGTCCGAAGGCGACGACAAGGAAGTCTTCACGCGCGACGAACTCATCCAGGCGTTCTCGCTAGATCGCCTCGGCAAATCGGCCGGCCGCTTCGACCTCAAAAAGTTCCAATGGCTGAACGGCCAGCACATACGCCTACTGCCGCCACAGGAACTCCTCGCTCGCCTCCTCCCCATTCTCAACGCGGCCGGTTTCGACACCGCCTCGAAATCACTCGCATGGCTCCTGCGAATGACCGAAATCTGTCAGGAAAAACTCGGCACCCTCAAGGACATTGTCGGCCAAACTGATTTCTTCTTCATCGAACCCACGGAGTACGAAGACAGGGCCGTCAAGAAACACTGGCAATTGCCCGACGCCGCCGCCCGCCTTGAATCCATCCGCGCCGCGCTCGATGCCGTCGCCGACTGGACGCACGACCCCCTCAAAGCCGCGATCGAACACCTCGCCGAATCCCACGGCGAAAAACTCGGCGCCTACGTCCATCCCCTCCGCCTCGCCCTCACCGGCAAAAGCGTCGGCCCCGGCCTCTTCGAACTCACCGAACTCCTCGGCAAACCTACCACCTTAGCCCGCCTCGACAAGGCCAGCGCCTTCATTCGTAAGTACCGCGTGGAAATCCCGACGTGATCACGCGCAACTGGTTGATGACGGTCTCGACGGATTGACCTTTGAGCTTGCCGGCCCGGAACGCTTTGGTGGCCTTGCGACCGGCGGCGGCGGTTTCCCGTCGCCAGCCCTCGACGCGGCGCTTGTGCAGCAATTCTTCGAGCATGGCTTGCTGCTCTGCTGGTAGGGATTCAAGCCCCTGCCACGGCCTGTCTCTACGCCGGGGCCGTTTCAAATGACATACGGAGCAAATCCGGGCCGGGCACGGTGAAATTGAGCTTTTCGAATCCGATCACCCGTCCCGATTTGTCTTTCATCAAGACCACCTCGTCGCCCGTTTCCTCCGCGACGTGCTCCTGGCCTGGATCGGCGAACCACACCGTCAGCGTGTTGCCGACCTTGTCATAAAACACCTTTACTTCGGCCATACGCTTACTCCTTCTTTAATCCCGTCGGTTGGGTAGGCAGTGATCAACAGCCCTGGCTCAGTTCGCCTACTTACCACGGCACACGCCCACCGCTTCGCGCCGTATTTCCGATAGAAGAGATGCACAGCCGGATCTATTCTACTCTGTCGCATACCCTCTTCGGTCGCCCGTAGCGCCGATTTCCTAATCGGCGTGCGCCTCTTCGGTCGCCCGTAGCGCCGATTTCCTAATCGGCGTGCGCCTCAACGCCAAAATTGCAGCGAATTCCAATTCGGTTCGACGAAGCGGTTATACAGCCGAATTGTGATCAACGGCGTGCACGGCTCCGAAGCGTACGCCGATTAGGAAATCGGCGCTACGAAACGGGTCGGCAATCACGCGCGTGACCGCGCTCACCGGGACTGCCGCGGGGCGGGGGATGTACACACCTGCACCAAAAACCCGTCCTCAGTGGCGAAGAATCTTTTTCGCGCAAAGCCTCCGTAAAATTCGAGATCACCCGTCTCGAACCAATGCATTGTTGGTTTTGGGACAGGCGTTACTCATCCGCCGGCAACTACGCGGGATTGCCGGACCGGCCACTTGAGATCGATCCGTTGCCACTATAGTGGCGCGGCGAAGCGCAGCTTCTCGTCCAAGCGCGTTCCCAAGTACAACTTGGGAACGAGAACGAAGCGCAGCGCGAACCTGCCATGCCTCCGATTATCCAGCCCCAACCGCATGCCGACAGCGAAAAACCGCAATCACGAGCGGCTTTTATCCGGCCCCGGAAGCGCCTTAATGGCGCCTTGTCGCATTTCCAGAAGAAGCGAGTTAAATTCTTGCATTATCTCCTGTCTAAGCGCGTGAACCCTCGTTTCTAGAAGTCGTATGATGCGAGATGCTGCTTTCTTCTCATCGGAAGTCGAAATGCGAAGGTTCTGTATCAAAAAACATCCCAAAAATATAGCCAACAAGAGACGGTTGTCGTCAGGATGAAAATCTCCGAGCACCTCTTCCGCCTTCGCGATATTACCTGATTCGATCAGGCCGACGATGCACCAAAACATTCTTAGCTGTACATTCTCGTCAAACAGTGTACCGCCCGCATTAGCAACCGCCCCGTCCAGTAAATCTTGAATGTTCCGACTTGCAACTGAGTCACGCGCGCCGATGTAGTACTCAAGAAATCGATACAAAGGAAACTTCACATCCGGGCCACCAACGTATTCAACGAATGACTCGTACGTCGCGGCCAAAGACCTGATAACCCAATCCAGAATATTCGTTCTATCGCGCGTCTTAGTTAGATAACACGCCTGAAGAGCAAGACCTATCGTGATTGCCGCATTGTATAGTTTGTCGCTAGAGGTTTCCTCGATACTATTTACTAATTTCGTGATATCGTAATGAGCATCTGGACGATCCCCGAAATAGAAAACGATGGCGTTTCTCCACCACTCGTCTGAGACCAGAGTACGAAAATCCTCGACCGTTTCAACGGCCCGCCCTGCGAAGAACTCCTGGAACATCATGTGCCTAAAGAGCAGTTGGTCTCCTTCTCTGCGAAGAAGACCGCTCCTATTGAGAATTTCGTCTATGCAGACCTCAATATCCGCTTTTAACCCCCGCTCCTCAAGTTGAGTTCGAATAATTTCCCTAAAATCCTGCAACGGAATTTTCGACCTCCGCTCACGATGCATTTTCAAAGCGACGGCGCGTAGAAGGAAGTCTTTTACTTGCGACTGATATTGTTGATTGAGGCCTTTCTGGATGTCCCAACGGCCTAACAAAAGTTCCGTAAATTTCTTGAACAACTCGGTAATATTTGCTGGAATGTCCCGGCGTTGAATGTTTGATGTTGCGACAAACACCGTCACGAGCAGTGGATTGAGATCGATGCCATGAAGATCCTGAAGTTGCCGCATAATCTCGCCACCAGCCTCCTTCGGTAGCGAAGTGCCCGAACTCAATGCTTCCACGAGTTTCTTTGCGTGCTTCAAATCGAATTTGCTTATCCAATAGCTTCGAAAATGCGAGACTAGCCCTAGCAGCCCGTGGCAAAAGTCTCCACACTTGTCATTCTGAACATCGTGAGGAATCTCGCGCACCGAAATGCTCGGTATTTGCACGGCTTTTCCATTGATTCCGTGAGGCCCGCAGGGTACCAGGACTTTTGCCACGGGCTGCTAGCTGGAGAATCGACTCGTAGGGACGCGTTGCCAGGATTACCGTGCACTTAGGATACTCAGTCGAGAACTCAATTACCTTCTCAAGGACAGAAACACGTTCGGCTTCTTGTGCTAACTCGTCGAGTCCATCAATCAACAACATCACGTTGCCGCTCGAAAGGTCATCAACCGTAAAAGCGGAACGATTGGCCGCGACATATGATGTCGTCTTGGCCGCCGCGAGGTCGATTAGTTTGCGCGTCGAAACGAATACATCACCAGCACTCAATAATATTGGGATCTTGACATCACCAGATAATTCAAGTGCTTGACCGGCTAACGAATAAGCGATTCTTCGAATTGCTGTAGTCTTCCCGTCGCCGGCATTTCCGAGTAATAAAATCGGCGCGCCTTGCTTCGATGGCAACGCCGTTGCACTGAATTCCTCGATGTAAGGCCGCTGTTCGACCTGCCCTTTGTGTTTGTACGCTTTCGTTGTAATACGATACACGGACACCGGAATATACATACCATCCGAAATCGGGGCGAAACTCTCTCCCCCGCTGGCGACCTTATTTACTGTTATGGCGTCGCTCTTGTCGAGTAGCTCCCGACATAATTGCGACAGGTACGGGTTGCGATCAGCGTCAATGCCGTACCAGAGTTCACCGTACAATTCATCGACTTTTGGAATTAGGTCATCCGCGTCGTAAAAAAGAACCCGATTGTCTCTTATCTCTTCCGCAATATGGTTTCGCGCCGCAAGGTTTATCTTGCCACTGACACACAATAGAACTCGATCGGGCTTCCGGCTACCCCCAAGGGACGCTATATTGATCGCCGTTGCTAGCGCGGTTCTCAGCTGAGTGATGGCTTCGATGATATTGGAAGTGGCTTTTCTGGCGAGATTTAGACTCCCTTTTTTTGTTTGGATTGCATATAGATCCTGGTGTCCTAACGGATTTGTCGTGAGAAAAATGGTGTCTTTCCCTTGTTCGTCGGGTCCGCAGAGATCCCTACCATCTGTGAAGTTCATTCTTCGAAACAACGGACGAACTACTCGATCGCGAAAATCGTCCTCGGTGAATTCTTTCAAAAATCGAAGTTTCTTAAATTGAGAGATCGTGGCAGGATCAATCAGTTTTCTCTCTTTTGCAGTCATTGATAAACCTCAACGGCCAATCGACATATCTCTCGGGAAGCCAATTCAGAGAGGTGTGTTTATTGTCTCGCCGAACGACTTGCTGATGCGAGTCTAGATACCAACCTCGACCAAATACAAGCGTTTGGGCTCGTTTCCCCGTTTGCGGAGGCCACTCATAGGCATCGCGCGGTTTCTACCGACACAAAACTTCTACGAGCGCCAATTTGCCACGTCATAGGCTCCTAAACACGGCTATTTTCTTCAAGAATAGGTCAATAGACTTGGACATTTTCCCTCGTCCCCCTCGTTCCCAAGTTGCACTTGGGAACGCAATTGCCCGCGAAGCTGTGCTTCGCGTCCCCGATCGCAAACCGCAGCATCTGCCAAAGCGCGTTCCCAAGTGCAACTTGGGAACGAGGAAAATAGGAATACAACCCGCATCGTATT
>CAYXRK010000165.1:0-10622 GCA_964467615.1 uncultured Nitrospirales bacterium
CTCTCCTTCACCCTCGCCCTCTCCTTCACCCTCGCCCTCGCCTTCTCCTTCACCCTCGCCTTCTCCTTCACCCTCGCCTTCTCCTTCTCCGCCGCCGAGAAGCGCCTGACCGGAATCGATGTCAACGATGAGCGACGAGACGTCGATCGCTTCGAAATCCGAGCCATGCACATCTCGTAACTCGCCGAGCGCATCATCGTCCCAATTCGAGTTCGGCACGCCGCTGATATACCAATTCGAGCCGTTGTCCGCGAGAACGAGACCGTACTTTTTCATCGCGCGAAGAATGGCCTGTACTTCCGCCGGGAATCCGCTGATATCGAACTCCGCCTTGAGGCGAAATCGTTGGCCCATCGGCGGCAGATTGGGATCGGTGTTGCTGCTCGCGAAATGGCGGGCCGGCCACACGTACGCGCGGCGCGTTTCCGATGCCGTGAACCGCAGTGCGTGCGTGATTTCCCCGGCCTCGACCGCCTCCTCGTAGCGCGCGAGCCCAGGGAAAATCGGCAGGCCCGCGGCGTCCGCCGAGGTCCAAGTATCCGGCCGCAAATCGTTCGAGGCGAGGTCGTAGATCGCGCCCGAGCCAGCGGTCCACGTGCCGTCACCCACGGGAAACGCGTAGTACAACTCGTAGAGTAGGCACTGCCCCTCGGCGATGATGAGAATGTGCCGGTCGCCGTCGCTATCCGGACCGCCTTCGATGGGCGGATCAGCCGGAATTGGATACGGCCCCGGCTCGCTTTCATCGGCATAGTCGAATGACACTTCTACCAACGGCTGGTCCTCCGGCACCACGACGAACGGAATGCCTATCGGCGCGCCCTCATACACCGTGCCGAAGTCCGGGTGGAGTCCTGTTCCCGCGCCGATGCTCGCGATGTACGCATCCGAGTTCGGATCCACCGGCAATGTATCCACCGGCGTGTTCCAAATGTTGTCCGCCGGAAGTATGGTGCATTCGGGTGGAATGTCTTGCGCTGACGTCACGGATGCGATGGCAACGGCGCACACCCCAACACGCGAGGCCCATCGAGAAAGATCCGTGAAGTTCATATCGGGCTACGCGCTTTTTCCAATCTTTCGGTCCATCCAATCGATCACGATGTGGTCCAGTTCGTCGGCCTTTTCCTGTTGCGTCCAATGGCCGCAGTCCTTGACGGTGTACTTCTCGAGGTCGGGGATGAAGTCCTCCATTCCGTCGGCCGAAGACGGCCGTAGAATGACGTCATGCTCCGCGCCGACGTATAGGCACGGCACGTCGATTTGCCACTTCGCGGTCGCGAACGCCTGCGCCGCGAACTTCGCCGCCCGATACCAGTTGAGACCGCCGGTGAACCCGGTCTTCTCGAACGTGTCGACGTAGTAGTCGACCTCCGCCTTCGGCAACAGCGGTTCGCCCGGGAACGAATCGCGCTCGAGCATGCCGAGCAGATTCAGCTGGCGCTCGGGCGAGTCTTCGGGCAGCGCCTTGAAGCGTTCGACGTTCCAAATGTCGCCCTTGCGCAGAATCATGTCAAAGGTCTTGCGCACGTCTTTCGAGAGCGATTTCTCCGCGCGCCCCGGCTCCTGGAATTGGTTGACGTAGTAGTTCTCCGTCATCACGATGAGCGGCGGCACGGCGGGTTTCTTCAGCGGCATCGTCGTCGGCCGCTGGCAGGGGGTGTTCACGCCGATCACCCCGAGGCAGCGCTCGGGTTGCGTGGACTATTTGCCACCAATTCACCTGAAACGGGTAGGTAGGCCAGGTTGATCTCCACAACGTCTTTGCCAATAACGATTTGGTCGGTAATGTGTTCGACGATGCGGCGGCGGTCGTCGGGTTCCAACCGGGGCCAGCGGTCGTAGAGGTCCTTGGCCTCGAATAGCACGTCGTCAGCGGACAGGAGGTTGACCTTGAGGTAATCGATTTCGGCTTGGAGCCGGGGAATCTCGTCTTCGAGTTGGTTCAAGCGTTCCTGGAGGGGGTTGTATCGCTTGCCAAAGCCTTCGGTGGGAATCTCGCCCTTGTGGTGTAGGTCGAACAGTTCGTCCATGTGGCTCTGGACCTGGACTTTTTCGCGTTCGAGCTTGTCCAGAAGCTGTTCGCGGTCGGCGATTTCCTGATTGGCATCAGCCAGGAGTTCGGAGATGTCGTCTGGGGAGTGGAAAAAGCCCTTGAGTTCTTCGTAGAACACGCCTTCGAGGTCTTGAATGGGGATTTTATTGCGGCATTTCTGGCAGACGTACTTCGGCGTGTTTGAGGGTACGTACATCTTTTGTCCGCAATGGCAGATGGCCAGCCCGGCGAACAGGTGGACCGGCTTCTTACCGGGCCGTTTGGCCAGCTTCTTGCGTTGGTCTTCCAAGATAAGGTTGCACTGGTTCCAAACATCTTCGGACACGATGGCTTCGACTTCCGTGAGTACCCATTCGCTTTCGGGTTTTAGTGTCCGGCGATTCTCGTCGCCGGAGTTTTTCGTGTAGTTGGCCCGGCGGACGCCCTTGGCGGTGGGGTCTCTCAACAGCCGGTCGACGGAAGAATCCGACCAGAGGCCACCGTTACGCGTGCGGTGACCGGCGTCATTGAGCAACCGTGCCACGGTCATCTTGCGCCGATGTTGCAGGAACAAGTCGTAGATCAGTTTCCTCACTGGTGTTTCGTCCGGATTCGTCGTCAATTTGCCAGACTTCCACTGGTAGCCATAGGGAGCTTTCCCACCCAAGGGTTTACCGAGCTTGGCGCGTATGGGAACGGACGCGGCCACGCGTTCGGCGATCTCGGCGCGCTCCCACTCCGCCATGGCTGCGACAATCGTAAAGAAGAGCCGGCCAGCCGCTGTGGAGGTATCGATGGCCTCCTGGAGCGAGATGAGGTCCGCACCGTGGGCCTGGAAGATGTCAGCGAAGTCCAGCAGGTCACGGGTGCTGCGGGCTAGGCGCGCGAGTTTGGAAAAGATGAGGCCGGTGATTGTGCCACGGTCGAGATCTGCCAGCATGCGTTTCGACTCGGGATGTTCCTTGACAGCCTTGCCGCTCACGCCTTCGAGGTGATAGACCTCGATCACCTGCCAGCCCTTGGCTTCGGCGTAGTACCGCGCCCGCTGTTCGTGGTGCTGCGGACTCTCGCCTCTTGCCTGGTCTTCGGTTGATACGCGAATCCAGATGCCTACGCGCTTGTCGGTCGGATCAATCTTGGCGCGCTTGTCCATCGACGTCACCTCCGATGCCGAGAACACAAAAGTATATCACCGGTGGCGCATGGGTGACCGGGGGTTCGGCGCGGTCAAAATAAAAAAGCCCCGCGCGGCCAATAGACAAGAAATAAGGGGCAAGTCAATTTCACGAAAGACAAGGACTGAAAGAACTGTATGGCTGAACAAGGCTAAATGTCTTTCCCCGCTTACTGGGTATTATATAGGCCACGTCAGAACTGGCAAGACGCTGAAACTCGCCGTTGGCGATGTATTTTGAGACTTCCTGCTGCGCGTTCTCACGAGATGGTCAACTCCATACTAGAAAAAAGCCAACATCGGGGATGTTGGCTGTAGAACTTAGGCGACTTGGACAAGCGTTTCATTCGCTTGCTGCTCGTCGCCCATGCAAATGGGTAGAAAGTCGCACTGGGCGCACCATTTGCCGGGCCGTTTGTAGAACCGGCCGGACAGGATGTCCTGCGATACCAATTTGACCTTGGTCAGGTACTCGGCGACTTGAGCACCCGTGCGCTTGGACACGTACCAGTCGATGCGCGGTTCTTTCGTCTTGACGAACACGCACAGCGCTGCTTGCTTCGCGTCCGGCTTTGCTAATTGATACGCCGTCAACTGGTCGTTCAACACGACCTCGTGCTCGGCGTACTTACTCCCGGCCGTTTTGAAGTCCACAATGGTTGTCCGGTCATCCAGGCGTGCCACCAAGTCGATGACGCCCACGAACGGCACATCGAGGTTTGTGGTACGAAGCTCGAACCGGTCTTCGCAGGCCTCCACCGACGTGATTCGAGGAAGCTCTTCGTCCTGGAACTTCCGAAGGAGTAGTTCGCCACGTTCCCGCAACGTCTTCCACGACTCGCGGTACGCGAAATGGAGTTCCTGCTTCTCGTAGTCGTTCCAGAGTCGCACAAACGACTCGGCGGCATCGACGCCTTCGTTGAACAAATCCGACAACGACCGATGGACGCACTGGCCGAACTCCAAGCTGCCCGATGGAACGCGCGTCCGGTAGCCCGCCACGTAGTACAGCCGGTACTGTTCGGGACAGAGGAGGTATCGATTGACCCGCGAGTACGAGAGGTGAGACAACACACCCGCGCCAACGGCTCCGTCCTTCATAGCGAGTTCGGGGGCCATTAGTAGGGTATCTCGTCTTCGCGAAAGGAACCTTCGCGCTTGGGAAACACCCGTACGATGTTGACATAGCGTCCATCAGCGCTTGGCCGGGTAACCACACGACAGGGGTGATTGAGCGTGGTTCCTTTCTCGATCCGCACGTTGCGATCGGGAAACCCTGCGGCAGCCAAGTGTTGTGCGATTTGCGTGCGCGTTCCGAAAAGCCTGAACGCGCGGCGGTCGGCCTTGACGTTGATGTACCAACGCCAGCCCGAGCGGGTTTGCATGCCGTCCATATCGGTCATCCATGCAGGTTCCGAGTCTTCGTCATCCGGCTCATGCTCGGTTTCCTCGCCGGAGGGGTAAGGCGGATCCGGCGCGTGGGCGGCCGCTGGTGCCCCGCCGTTGCCGGAGCGGTTCTTGGTCGCGTTCCGCCGGTGCTGCAGGAAGCGGGTCACGATGGCCCCCTGAACGGAGACTGTGCGTACCGCCTGGTCGACGATGTACTGGGCGTCGATTCCCTCCACCGGGTGGGTGAACTCGACCGACAGCGAATCGATACGGCCGTCAGGACTCACGCTACGTTTGACGACCATGTGCGTCGGCGCCGCGAGTTCCCCGTTGCCGTTGTTTCCAAATGCTGCGGCCGAAGGAACTGGCTGCTGCTGTAGCGGCTGCCTAGGCGTCGGGGGTGTAGTCCGCGTTTCGGAATCGACTCCTGCTTCCCGATACACCGCCAGGATATGGACGCAGCGGTAGCCGGGCTTGTTCCGTTTCCACTGGAAGTCCGCGCAGGTGCAGGTAGGGACTTCCGGCGTGCCCTTCACGTCGTAGGTCGCGCCGGGGTTCATGGTTGAGTACACCCGGAACCCGTCGTCTTGGGCGATGACCACCCAGTATGTCGGTTCACCGTCTTGCTGCGTTGCTGGGTCTTGCGCCACGTTTTCCTGTCTCATGGCAATGCTCCTTGTTCTGGTTGGGTTGCGGTTAAAGAACGATGGTGCTTTTCACTTTAGGGGAGCTACACGGAAGCACAAGGCGGGGAAAGGCACCGGCGACGGCGTGTCGAGCGCCCTTGGCGCGTCCATTCGAAGCTGCGACGATGAGCGGATGATTACTCGAAACCCCAGGGAAATCTCATTCTTCGCGCGCACCGACTTCCGGGGCCAGCACAAGGTATTTGGTATCCGTCAGAGAGACCGGCTGCACCACATGTACCTGATCGGAAAGACCGGCGTGGGCAAGTCAACGTTGCTCGCCACGCTCATCAAGCAGGACATCGAGCGCGGGCGCGGGTTGATGTTGCTCGATCCCCACGGCGAACTGGTGAGCCAGGTGCGGCAACTTGTCCCGCCGTCTCGGAGACCCGACGTGATCTATTTCAACGTCCCGGACAACCGGGAGAGGCTTGGCTTCAATCCGTTGGAGACCGTTCCGGAGAATCGGCGAAGTCTCGCGGCGGGCGGTCTACTGGACGCGTTCAAGAAACTCTGGGCCGACTCCTGGGGGCCGCGCCTGGAACATATTCTTCGTAACGCGATCCACGCGCTATTAGAGCACCCCGGCGCAACGCTTGCGGATATCCCCCGTATCCTGGACGACAGTTCATTCCGAAAAACCGTCGCCGCCAACGTGACCAACGCCGAAGTGCGGCGCTTTTGGCTTAAGGAGTTTGAAGGGTACCCGGCGCGGTTGAAGGCCGAGGCCATCGCGCCGATTCAGAACAAAGTCGGGGCCTTTCTGACCGACCCCGTACTTCGCGATGTGTTGACGGTACCGCGCGGCAGCATTCGACTCCGCGAAATCATGGACGAGGGCAAGGTGCTGCTGGTGGATCTCAGCAAGGGCAAGATTGGGGAAGATACGTCTTCGTTGCTCGGATCGCTGCTGGCATCGCGCATCAATCTGGCCGCGCTCAGCCGTGCAGACACGCCGGAACGAGAACGCCGCGATTTCTTCGTCTACCTGGATGAGTTCCAGACGTTTACTTCGCTGTCATTCGTCACGATGCTTTCCGAGCTTCGCAAGTATCATGTTGGCGCGGTGCTGGCCCACCAATATCTCGCGCAACTGGACGAGCAAGTGAAGGAGGGGATCCTTGGCAACGTAGGCACGCTCGTCGTATTTCGCCTCGGCGCGACCGACGCCGAAGTCTTCGCCCAGGAGTTTGATCCCCACTTTACGGAAACCGACATCACCAACCTTGCCAACTTTCGGGCCTATCTGAAACTAATGATTGACGGCCAAGTCTCGGCTCCGTTCAGCGCGGAGACGATTCCTCCAGAGTCACTCAATGAGACGTGATACGAACACCGTATACATACGATAGTGACAATTGCGTTCCGCATGGAATTCTCGTAGTATCTGCCCCGTACAGTGGTGCGGGGTAGGAACGGGAGGAGACGGGAATGGCGCAAGCATTGCTGACCGATGTCGTGTCGCACTGGTACCACCTCTTTGAGGGGACGAACCAATCGACGCAAGAGTTCTACGCACGGCTGGAACAGGCCCTCAAGGAGCGGGCCATTCCCGATGCAACGTTTGGCCACATCGAGATCAAGGAAGGTGGCCTACTCTCGGCAAAGCGCCTCTACCTGCGCATCTGGCGCAAGAAGCACGTCTTTGATATCTGCGGCGCGACGTTCGGCAAAGGGTTTTTCGTGTCGTGGTGGCTTTCGGAATTGCCCTCCGGCTGTCTGGCGTTCTTGTCGAGTATTCCGGTCGTCAACGTCTTGACGTGGTGGCTCGCCAAGCCGGTCACGTACTACAAGATCGACACGGCGCTGATGTTTCAGCAGTACGTTCATTCGGCAGTCCTTGAGGTGCTGGACGCGGTCACCACCGCGAAGGGAGTGCGTGCCTTGAGCGAATCGGAACGCAAGCCGATCATGCGCGACTTTTTCCATCGGTAGCGCACGGTGAGCACCGGCCTACTGACCGTACGTCCGCAGCCATCCGTATCGCTCACGCTGCCCGAGCAACTCACCCAGCAGTTCTATCGCTGGGAACAGCGCGGCCGCGGATGGCGGTTGTGGGACCAACTCGTGCCGCTTGAGCCGCCGTTCCGTCCGTTTCATTTCTATCCGCCAAACGTCCGCGGCATCGACGACGGCAAAAGTGAGACGTTTCTGAGCCGGTTGGTCCGTGATCTCTTCGGCTTTACGAACCGGGAGACGCCACTGCCGCCGGAGATTCCTGAACCAGAGACGTGGACGGAACTCGCCGAAGAACAATTGCCTCTCGTCGAACTTCAAGCGACGCTGCCGCCCGATCTGGATGTTTCCAAGACAATTGCCGAGCATTTGGTCCTCAATCTGTCGTACTGCCAGGGACCTATCAGTTTCGAGATTGTGGGTACCGACGACGCCATTGTCGTGCAGTACGTTTGCCAGGAGCCTGACCGGCAGCACCTCACGCAACAACTCAAAGCTCACTTCCCCGACGCAATGGTCAGTGAAGCACGGGACTACCTGGACCGGCACTGGCAGGCCAGACTCGACTCGGAATCCGTCGTCGTGGACTTCGGTCTCTCCCACGAGTTCGTGCGGCCGATTGAGACGTTCCGTAATTTCGACATAGACCCCCTGATCGGTGTTGGTGGGACGTTGGACCACTTGGAGTCTGACGAGATCGGCATATTGCAAGTGATGTTCCAGCCGTGCCGACATCGCTGGGCGGAGAGCATCCTCCATTCGGTCACGGACTGGGACGGCGGGAGCTTCTTCATTGACGCGCCGGAGATGGTCTCGCTGGCGAGAGAGAAGATTTCCTTCCCGCTGTATGCCGTCACCGTCCGCGTGGCGGCCTCAAGCCCGAGACCGCGACGGGCTTGGGATATCGCACGCGGGCTGGGAAGTGCGTTGACGCAATACAGTTCGCCTGCGAGCAACGAACTGATCCCGCTCACGAATGACGGCTATCCCGACGACTTCCACGAACACGACCTGCTGCTCCGGCAAACGCATCGGAGCGGCATGATTCTGAATTCCGATGAGTTGGTCGGTCTGGCCCATTTGCCGTCCGCCGCCGTGCGTTCCGAACGGCTGAGCCGGAAGGTCATGCGGACCAAGGCCGCGCCCGCGATCGCATCCAGCGGAGAGGTTGTGCTCGGCTACAACACGCACAACGGTCGGACGATGGAAGTACGGCTGAATTCCGATCAACGCGTGAAGCATACCTACGTCGTTGGCGCGTCAGGCACGGGCAAGTCCACGTTCCTGCTCAACCTAATCACCCAGGATATCCAAGCCGGTCGCGGCGTGGGGGTTCTCGATCCGCACGGTGATCTCATTGACGACGTGTTGGCGCGAATCCCGGAACATCGCCACGAGGACGTGGTGCTCTTCGATCCCGCCGATGAAGGCTATCCGATCGGATTCAACGTGCTGTCGGCGCACTCGGAGCTTGAGAAGAACCTGATCGCCTCGGACATGGTGGCCGTGTTCCAACGTCTCAGTACCAGTTGGGGCGACCAGATGACCACGGTGCTGTCCAACGCGGTTCTTGCATTCCTGGAGAGCGACCGGAATGGCACGCTGGCTGACCTACGGCGCTTCCTCGTGGAAAAAGACTTCCGGCGCGACTTCCTGAGATCGGTCAAAGACCGCGACGTGGTGTACTACTGGGAGAAGGAGTTTCCATTGCTATCCGGGCGACCGCAAGGTCCGATATTGACGCGTCTGGATGCGTTCCTTCGGCCGAAGCTCGTCCGCTACATGATGGCGCAAAAGGAGAACCGGCTCGACTTCGCCGATATCATGAACGGAGGCAAGATATTCTTGGCACGGCTCGCACAAGGGGCCATCGGCGAGGAGAATGCGCATTTACTCGGAACGTTGCTCGTATCCAAGTTCCACCAATTGACCCTAGCTCGACAGGAACTTCAGGAGTCCACACGGCGGCCCTTCTATCTGTACATCGACGAGTTCCACAACTTCGTGACGCCTTCGATGGCGTCGATCCTCACCGGGGTTCGAAAGTATCGTTTGGGACTGGTGCTCGCCCATCAGGAACTCCGCCAATTGGAGAAGCGCGACTCGGAAGTGGCCAGCGCGGCGCTCTCGAACCCGTACACGCGCGTTTGTTTCCGGGTCGGTGAGTCCGATGCCAGGAAGCTGACAGAGGGCTTCAGCTACTTCGATCCGTACGACCTGCTGAATCTGGGCACGGGTGAAGCAATCTGTAGGGTTGAGCGTGCGAACCAGGACTTCACGCTGAACGTTTCGATGCCAAACAGCATCGAGTATGAAGTCGCCACGGCGCGGCGGGAGCGAATCATCGAACTCTCCCGGAATCGATACGCGACTCCGAAAGAAGAGGTTGAATCGTTTCTTGACCAACAATGGCAAAAGCAGCCTACCGGAACACCCGAACGTGTCGACGAGAAGCCGAAAGCCGCCCTACCTGATTCCCAGCGCGCAGCCGAACCGGAGCCAGTATCCGCTGTAGCGCCTGAGCCGAATCAACGCACCGAACCTGTCTCATCCGCACGTGAGAAATCGGTGAAGCCGAAGGCAACTGGCACGCGAGTCGCTTGCCGTGAACCGGCCCTCATGGGCAAGGGCGGACAGGAGCACACCTATCTCCAGAACCTCATCAAGCGTTGGGCCGAAGGTATGGGCTATCGGGCGACAATAGAAAAACCGCTTGGCGATGGCGCAAGCGCTGACGTGGCGTTGGAAAAAGGTGATGTGTCAATCGCCTGCGAGATTGCCGTCACCACTACACCCAGCCACGAGGTCAGCAATGTCAAGAAGTGCCTCGTCGCGGGATTCAATTACGTCGTTGCTGTTTCCACGGACGCAAAGAAACTGCATGAAATCCGGATGCGCACCATCACGGGACTATCGAGCGATGAACGTGACCGTGTACGGCTCTTCTCCCCGGAAGCACTCTTCCGGTTTATCGAAGAGATCGAGGCGGACGCGGCCAGCCGAGAGCACACGGTAAAGGGGTACAAGGTGAAGGTGAAGTATGGGACACCCGGAGAACAAGAAAAACAATCGCGAACGCGGGCTGTGTCGCAGGTGATCCTGGGGGCGTTGAGTAAGCGAAGAAGGAAAGGCTAGCGAGAGGTTACTGAGTGCCATATTAGTACGCAATGCGTGCAGCGCCTCGATCAACCGCTGTGTAAACTTTACAGAGCAAATATTATATAGTAAATTATATGTATTATATATAATAAGATTACATGTACAAACTTAACAAGCGAAATACGGTCCGATATCTTGCAGTTTCAGTTTTCCCATTCTTCTTCGTTTTGAGTTTTACCCCTTTCAGCTCCGCAAAAGCGGATGTGGATCCTTCCTTGTTTGA
>CAYXRK010000166.1:0-10565 GCA_964467615.1 uncultured Nitrospirales bacterium
TGCTCGAGGCGAAGTGTTTCGAGTGCCACGGACCTGAAAAGCGTGAGGGCGAGTACCGAATGGATTCGCCGGAGGAGATCGTCGCGGCGGGCGAAAGCGAAAAGCCGGGCGTCGTTCCGGGCGACGCGATGGCGAGCTACGCGATCGCACTGATCCTGCTGCCGCCGGAACACAAGGACGTCATGCCGCCGCTGGGCAAGGAGGCGCTCACCGGCGAGGAAAAATATCTGCTCGCGGAGTGGGTCAATCGCGGCGCGCCGTTTGGCGAATACACGCCGCCCGCGCCCGAGCCGAAGGAAGAGAAGGAGCAGGTCGTCGTGCCGGCGGACCTGGCGCTGGGCGAAGGCGGCCTCGAGACCTCGCTAATGACCTGCGATGAATCCATGACCGTGCTGTTCGAACCGATGTTCATCGCGCTCAAGGAATCGCTGAAGGTGGAGCCCGCGGGCCGCGCGCAAATCAAGGCGGCGTACAACGCGGCGTTTTCGCTGGCGGAAGTACACAACCTCCTGTTCTCGCGCGACGACGAGGACTACATGAAGACGCCGGAGTGGGCCGCACTGTCCATCGAGGCGCGCCACGAGGCCGAGGCGGTGGGCGAGGCGGTTACGTCACGGGACTACGTCAAGATGAAGGAGGCGGTGGCGGTGCTCGCGAGCACCTGCAACAAGTGCCACAAGCAATACGAGACCGAATCCGACGAGTACACGGGACTCGATGAGGCCGCGCCCGCCGAAGCGTCTGTCGAGCAACCTCCCGCCCCGGCAGATGCCGCACCCGCCGAACCCGCGCCTACGAGCGCCGCACCGGAAGTCACACCAACCGAGACGCCCCCGAATCCATAGAAGCGTACCGCCGGCATCCTTGCCGGCACCCATCAGGTCCAGGCGCCGGCAAGGATGCAGGCGGTACAAGGACTACTCCGTCCGCTCGCTCGCCAGGCCGTCGTGCAGGTGGATCCAACGGTGCGCGCGGCGTGCCAATGCGAGATCATGCGTGACGATGACGAGCGTCATCTTTTCGGTCTCGTTCAATCGCCAGAGGAGGTCGACAATTCCCGCGCCGGTAGTTTCGTCGAGATTGCCCGTAGGCTCATCCGCGAGGACAACGCTCGGCTCGTTGAACAACGCGCGCGCGATGGCGGCGCGTTGCTGCTCTCCGCCGCTGAGTTGGCCGGGCTTGTGGGTAACACGATCCTTCAGGCCGACCGAATCCAGGAGATACTCGGCGCGCTCACGGCATTGGGCGCGCGTGCGCCCCGCGGCGAGACCGGGCATCATCGTGTTTTCGAGCGCGCTGAATTCGGGCAGCAAGTGGTAGAACTGGAACACGAAGCCGATTTCCTGATTGCGCACGTGGTCCGCTGCGCGCCGGCCCATCGCCGCGAGCGTCCGGCCCTGGAACAAGACTTCGCCGCTGGACGGCCTATCGAGCGTGCCCATGATGTGCAGCAGCGTGCTCTTCCCCGCGCCCGAGGCCCCGCTGATGGCGAGCACCTTTTCCGCTTCGACGGCCAAATTGACCCCGCGCAATATCTGGAGTTCGCGCGTGGCGTCGCGATACGTCTTTTCGACGCCTTTGCATTCGAGGACGCTACTCATACCGTAGCGCCTCAACGGGATCTAGCCGCGACGCGCTCCACGCGGGGTACAGCGTCGAGAAAAAACTGAGCACGACGGCGGCGACCGTGATGACCGCGACGTCCCACGGCACGACCATGACCGGGATGCGATCGAAGTAGTAAATCTGGCTGTCGAACAGGTTCTTCTCCATGCCGAACACGGAGGCCAGCGCGTAGGCGACGGGGTTGAGATTGTAGGCCAGCAGTGTGCCCAACACGACGCCGAAGAACGTGCCGGTGAGGCCGATGATGAGGCCCTCGAGCATGAACAATCGGAGAATCGTCGCACTACTGACGCCGATGGTGCGCAGAATGCCAATGTCGCGCTCCTTTTCCATCACCATCATGATGAGCGTGCTCGTGATGTTGAACGCGGCGACCAGCACGATGAACACGAGGATGATGAACATCGCGAGTTTTTCCTGGCGCAACGCTTCGAAGAAGGCCATTTGATTTTCGTACCACGTGATGACGCGATAGCCCAGGCCCTGATAGATGCGCTCGGCAAGGGCCTCGGCCTGAAACGGATCGTCGATGCGGCAATGAATGCCCTTGACGCCCTCGCCTCCCGTGATCGCGCGCGACGTTTCGAGATCCACCCAGGCGAAATACTGGTCGAACTCGGACATTTTCGCCTGGGAGAGACCGCTGACTTTGAGAATGACCGCCTGATCGTTTCGCTTCCCGAACGGATTGATGCGCGGCTTGTCGCGCACCGTGTAGGCCTTCACGCGATCGCCGATGCGCACTCCGAGCTCGTGGGCAAGACCGTAGCCGAGGACGACTTCCTTGAACTTAGGCAAGTCGCCCGCGCCGAATGTGCGGCCATCCTGCTTCGAAAGGTTTTCTGCGAGATTGGTGACGCTCGATTCCGCCTCGGGGTCGACGCCGTAGATGTATGCGCCGGTCATCACGGGTTCGAGCGTGCGTCCGTCCACACTCTCGATGAGCGCCTGCATCTCGGTGTACGGCGCGGACGCGCGAATCTCGGGACAAAGCGCCTCGACCTCCTGAATGACGCTCTGATAGTCCTCCATCGGATAGCCGAAGGGGCTGACGACGTAGAAATGCGCCCGATTGCCGATGATGGTCTCGCGCAGCTCGTGCTGAAAACCGGTCATGACGCCGAGCACGATGATGAGCGTGATGACTCCGACACTGACGCCCGCAACCGAGATGATTGTGATCAGGCTTATGAAGCGGTTCTTCCGCTTGCCGCGCAGGTAGCGCAACGCGACGAACGTCTCGAAGCGCATGCGGGTTCCCCTAGCCGGTGACCGGGCGAAGTAGGGGGAAGAGAACAACGTCGCGGATCGAGGCCGAGTCCGTGAGCAGCATCGCGAAGCGATCGATCCCGACGCCGAGTCCCGCGGTGGGCGGCAGGCCGATTTCGAGCGCGGTGATGTAGTCCTCGTCGAGTTGTTGCGCCTCGTCGTCACCCTTCTCGCGCAGGCAAAGTTGTTGCTCGAAGCGCTCGCGCTGGTCGATGGGGTCGTTCAGCTCCGAGAACGCGTTGCCCAGTTCGAGCCCGCCGATAAACACCTGGAAGCGTTCGGTGAGCGCCGGATTGTCGCGCTTCTTCTTGGCAAGCGGCGAAATCTCGATCGGGTAGTCGAATAGAAACGTCGGCTGGATCAGTTTGGGTTTGACGCGCTCGGACATGACAGCGTCCACGATTTTCCCATAGCCCATGCCGGGTTCGACTTCGACGCCGATTCCCTTCGCAAGTGTCGCCGCGGCGTCACGGTCGTGGGTCGACTCGAGATCGATGTGCGCAAGTTCGCGGATGGCGTCGTGCAGCTTCCAGCGCCTCCATGGTGGCGTCGCGTCGATTTCGTGCTTCTGATAAATAAGACGAAGATCGCCGTTGACGGCCTCGATTATCGCGCAAAACATCTGCTCGGTTTCGTCCATCAATCCGAGATAATCCTGATACGCCTCATAGAGTTCCATCATGGTGAACTCGGGATTGTGCCGCGTGTCCACGCCTTCGTTGCGAAAGTTCCGGTTGATCTCGAACACGCGATCGAAGCCGCCAACAATCAGGCGTTTCAGGTACAACTCCGGCGCGATTCGCAAGTACAAATCGGTATCGTAAGTGTTGTGGTGCGTGATGAAAGGCCGGGCCGTCGCGCCTCCGGGAATCGGGTGGAGCATCGGCGTCTCGACTTCGTCATAGCCGCGCGCGACGAGCCATTGCCGCATCGTCTCGATGAGCTTGATGCGCTTCTTGAACATGCCAAGCGTCTCGGGATTTGCCACAAGATCGAGGTAGCGTTGGCGATAGCGTGTCTCGACATCCGATAGTCCGTGATATTTCTCCGGCAGAGCGCGCAACGATTTAGTCAACAGTTCGTACCGCTTCGCGAACAGCGTAATTTCGCCGGTCTTCGTCCGTTTAACGTGCCCGTGGACGCCCAAAAAATCCCCGATATCGAGGTCTTTCAGCGCCTCATACGCCTCATCGCCCAACGTGTTCTGCTTAAGAAAGAGTTGGATTTTGCCAGACTCGTCTTGGATGTCCGCGAAGGTAACTTTCCCCTGTCCCCGTGAACGGACCATGCGCCCGGCCAATGATACCTGCACGTCGATAGACTCGGGGTCTGAGGCCGTGACTTCGGCTCGCTCGAAGCGGGCGCGGGCCTCGCCAATCGAGCAGGTCCGCGCGAACACATACTTAAACGCGACGTCGCCGCGCTCGCGGATGCGCGCCAGCTTGTTCAGCCGGTGCTGCCGAAGCTCATCGGTGCCGGTATTGTCGGAAGAGTCCAATGCTTAACCTTCGATGTTCAACGTTCAAAGTAAAAAAAGCAAGATGCGCATTGCGGACTCGGAGTTAACTTGCCGCGGCCTTCACTCGCTTGCCTCCGGCGAGACGCCATTTCAGAAACGCCTCGACGAATTCGTCGAGCGCGCCGTCGAGCACGCGGTCGATGTTTCCCGTCTCGACGCCCGTCCGCAGGTCTTTCACCATCTGATACGGATGCAGAACATAGCTGCGAATCTGGCTGCCCCATGCCACGGTCTGGTTTCCCTCGCGCTGTTTGTCGAGAAGCGCCTGCTGCTTCTGCAATTCGATGTCGTAGAGTTTCGACTTCAGCATGGTCTCGGCCACGGCGCGATTACGGAATTGCGAGCGTTCAATCTGGCAACTTACGACGATGCCGGAAGGGAGGTGGGTCAGGCGGACGGCGGAGCTCGTTTTGTTTACCTTCTGGCCGCCGGCCCCGCTTGACCGGAACACGTCCATCTTGATGTCGTCTTCGCGCAGTTCGATCTTAATCGTATCGTCAACTTCGGTCAGGACTTCAATAGCGGCAAACGAGGTGTGCCGCCGCGAATTCGCATCGAACGGCGAAATGCGCACGAGACGGTGCACGCCCGCCTCCGATTTCAAATACCCGTAGGTGGACGGGCCGGACACAAGCAAGGACGCGCTCTTGAGTCCCGCCTCGTCGCCCTCCTGATAGTCCAGGACTTCGACCTTGAACTCGTGGCGCTCGCAGTAGCGCGTGATCATGCGGTAGAGCATGCTCGCCCAATCGCAGGATTCGGTGCCGCCAGCGCCGGGATGGATGTTGACTATGGCGTTCTTTGAGTCACGTGGATCGGACAGCAGGCTCGATATTTCAAGCGCCGTCAATTTCTCGTTCAATGCTGCGGCGTTGGCTGTAATGTCGCTCAACATGGACTCGTCGGCCTCGGCCCGGGCAAGTTCCGCCAGGTCGCGCGCGTCCTCAAGTTCTTTGCGCAGCCGTCCCGGCGCTTCGACTACATTCTTAAGCGCCTTCAGTTGTTGTACGACCTTTTGCGCGCTCTCAGGATCGTTCCAGAAGCCGGTCCTGCCCATCTCGGTCTCGAGTTCACCGATGCGGCGCTGCTTGTCGTCGATGTTCAGACAACCCGCGAGCTCATTCAATCGGTCGATGTATTCCGCGAGATGCGCGGATTGTTCTTCGTACATGGGGACGCCAAAAAAATAGGCGGGTCAGGCCCGCCGCAACGGTTACAAAACGGCAATATAGTACAAGACCGGCGCGGCGAACAGGAAACCGTCGCATCGGTCGAGCATGCCGCCGTGACCGGGGAGGATGGTCCCCGAATCCTTCACGCCCGCGTCGCGCTTGATGGCGGACTTCATCAGATCGCCGAGTTGCGACACGGCTGAAAGTAGAGCGCCGATCAGAACGAGCCGAACGGCGGGCCACGCGGGGAGGTCAATTCCCAGCGCGACGTTGATTTCGCCAAGCGTCCAAACGCCTGCGGTAGCCAGCAGCAACCCGCCAAATGCGCCTTCCCAGGTCTTGTTCGGACTGACCACCGGGGCCATCTTGTGGCGGCCCAACTGCTTGCCGGCGAAATACGCGCCCACGTCGGTAAGCGCCACCGCGACGATGAGCATCAACACCATCCCCGGTCCGGATTCTAGCGCGTGAACGAAAACGACGTACGCCCCGAGCCAACCGACGTAGAAGACCCCGAAGAGCGACGCTGCGAGTTCGGCGATAGAGCCCCGCGCGTGAAACAAGTGCATGACGGCGAGTACGAGCAACGCACCGGTCATGGCAAAGACCGCCTGCTCGAACGTCCCAAACCCGGCAACGGCCACGATTGCCGCGCCGATCAACACCCCCGCAACGCGCGACGTGCGCGCGGTCTTTGCCATCGCGTAGTATTCCGAAATCCCGACGCCAACAAAGATCGCGACCAACCCGACCAGGACCGGCCGCGCCGGGGGGACCAATACCGCCAGGAGCCACAGCGGCAGCAGGACCAGTGCCGTCGCGACGCGGACCGCGAAACCCTTGCCATAGCGCGCGCCCATCAGCGTGCTCCAAATCGGCGGTCGCGCGATTGATACTCGATGAGCGCCTCGCGCAGGTCAGCCTTGCGGAAATCGGGCCAGAGCGTATCGCATACCACGATCTCAGCGTAAGAGCACTGCCAAAGCATGAAATTACTAAGCCGCATTTCGCCGCTGGTGCGGATGAGAAGGTCAACTTCCGGGAAATCCGGAAGGTACAGGTGCGCGGCGATCTGCTTCTCGTCAATCTCCGAGACGCCGATCCTGCCGGTGCGTACATCCTCCACGATAGCACGCGCCGCGTCGACGAGTTCGGTGCGCGCGCCGTAGTTGATACAAACGTTCAGCGTCATGGCGCGGTTGGCCCGAGTCAGGGCCTCAGACGCTTCCATGTCCGTGAGCGTCTTGGCCGAGAGGCCCTCGCGACGTCCGGTGAACACGACCCGAATACCCTGCTCGTGTAAACCGTCAATCTCGGCCCGGATGTGTTTGCTCAACAAGCGAAAAAGCGTGTTTATCTCGGTCCTGGATCGCTTCCAGTTTTCCGTCGAAAACGCGAACAGCGACAGCGCGCCAATCCCCGCCAACTCGCGGCACCCCTCGATCACCGCGCGGACGCTCTGCGCCCCGGCGTCGTGTCCCTTCGCCCGCGGCAACCGGTGCTTTGTAGCCCAACGGCCATTGCCGTCCATGATAATCGCGACGTGGCGCGGCAACCGCGTGAGGTCTATCCCCTCTTTCGATATCGGAGGAAACTTGGACACGTTTGCTCTTCTTCCGCAACGTCGGCCGCACAAAACAAAGCCGCGGGAAACCCGCGGCAGGACCAAAGCGAAACTCGGAGGCGGGCTAAACCTCCATAATCTCCGCTTCCTTGTGTTTCAGCACGTCGTCAATTTTCTTGATGTAGTCGTCGGTGAGCTTCTGTACTTCGTTGGACAATTTCTTCGCGTCGTCTTCAGGCAACTTCCCGTCCTTCTGCATTTTCTTGCCCTCGTCCAACTCGTGACGCCGGACGTTGCGGACCGAGACGCGTGCTTCCTCCGAGAGCTTGCTCACCACCTTGACCAGCTCCTTGCGCCGCTCTTCGGAAAGTTTCGGCAGCGGAACACGAATGACGGTCCCGTCGTTGCTCGGATTGAGGTCGAGCGGCGATGTGAGAATCGCTTTTTCGATCGCGCCGATCTGCGATTTGTCCCACGGCTGGACGACGATGAGCCGCGCGTCGGGCGTGCTGATATTCCCCACTTGATTGATCTTCATCTTGCTGCCGTACACTTCGACTTCAATCGTGTCGAGCAACTCGGCGGACGCCCGGCCCGTGCGAATATGCATAAGTTCATGCCGGAACGCCTCGAGCGTCTTCTCCATTTTCGAGCGCGCTTCTTTGAGAATGCGATCAACCATGGTCAATCTCCCTTCACCATCGTGCCAATAGCTCCGCCCTGCAACGCCTTGACGATGTTCCCCGGTGTCATGAGATTGAAGACAAGTATCGGCAGCTTGTTTTCGCGGCATAGCGACACCGCCGCCGCGTCCATGACTCCCAGGTTGTCCGTAAGCACCTGGCTGTAACTCAACACATCATACCGCTTCGCGTTCGGGTTCTTCACGGGATCGGAATCATAAATCCCGTCGACTTTGGTGGCCTTGAACACGATCTCCGCCCCGATTTCGTTCGCGCGCAGGGCCGCCGCCGTATCGGTGGTGAAAAAGGGATTGCCCGTTCCCGCCGCAAAAATTACGACACGGCCTTGCTCAAGGTGCTTCACGGCCCCGTTTCGCGTATAGAGTTCGGCGACCTGGGGCATGAAAATGGCCGACTGGACCCGTGCCTCCACCCCCTGACGCTCAAAAGCACTCCGCAACGCCAAAGAGTTGATCACCGTCGCCAACATCCCCATATGGTCCGCAGTTGTCCGCTCCATCCCCTTGGAACTACCGGCCAAGCCACGAAAAATATTCCCCCCTCCAACGACAATAGCCACCTGCACCCCTTGGGCACACACCGCCCGAATATCCAGGGCCAACCCTTGCAAAAATTCTGGATCGATGGCGTCTCCCCCGCGCATCAACGCCTCCCCAGACATTTTAAGCAGAATTCTGGAAAAATTGTGTTTGGCCAATGGACGTATCCTCAACCCTTGGCCGCTTTGGCCACCTCTTCCGCAAAATCATCCTCGCGTTTTTGCAAACCCTCTCCCAGAACATACCGTTTAAATCCAACGACCCGAATCTTGGTTTGCATCTGTTTGGCGGTCTGTTCCACCAATTTTCCCACTTTTTGATCGGGATCCATAATAAATGGCTGTTCCAGAAAACAGTTTTCCGCATAAAACTTGGACAACCGCCCTTCCACCATTTTATCGATGATATTGTCTGGCTTCCCCGATGCACGGGCCTGCTCGACAAGAATGGACCGCTCCCGCTCAAGATCCTCTTTGGAAACCGATTCCCGATCCAGATACGGCGGGGCGGAGGCCGCCACATGCATGGCCAACTTGCGCCCCAACTCCATCAATTTTTCATGGTCACCATCCGAGTCCAACCCCACAAGGACACCAATCTTCCCCTGCATGTGGATATAGCTCGCCACACACCCCCGCGACACCTCCTGACACACCAGTCGGCGCAGGCTTAAGTTTTCACCAATGGTGGCAATCCGATGGGTCAACTCTTCGCCAACCGTCCGTCCGGTATCGGGATAGGGACTTGCGGCGAGGGATTCAATCTCTTTGATCTTTTTCGTCAGTGCCAGTTGCGCAGCGGTCTCGGCAAAGGCGATAAACTTCTCATTTTTTGCAGCAAAATCCGTTTCCGAATTGACCTCCAGCAAAACACCCATCGTCGCGTCGGAAACAGCGACCACTTTACCTTCCGCCGCAACCCTACCCGCCTTTTTGGCCGCCGAAGCAAGCCCTTTCTTACGCAGCCAATCCACAGCCGCCTCAAGGTCTCCACCCGTCTCCGCCAGGGCTTTTTTGCAGTCCATCATCCCGACGCCCGTCTTCTCACGAAGATCCTTTACCAGATTTGCGCTCACTGACATCTTTACCAATCCTTGATCATGAATATGACAGAAAAATTTGCGGGAATCCGGGTCTCTCATCGAGACCCGGTGTCATCCACAGTCCTCAAAGTTACAACTGCTCCACCATTTCTTCGTCCTGGTCAGCCTCTTCGATCAATTTGGAAGGTGCCGATGACAAGTGGATGGAGGTATCCTCGTTCTTTTCGTAGACTGGGTTCTCGCCACGAATCTGAACGCCATCGAGAATCGCCTCTCCCATCTTGGTGAGAAAAAGCTTCAAGGAACGGATAGCATCGTCATTCCCTGGGACAATCCAGTCGATGGTATCGGGATGGCAATTGGTATCCACCAGGGCAACCACAGGAATCCCCAATTTGTTGGCTTCCTTGACGCCAATGGATTCCTTGTTGGTATCCACGACGACGATCAGCCCAGGCAACCGATTCATATCTTTGATGCCACCCAGGGAACGTTCCATTTTCATACGCGATCTTTCCAACCCCTGGACCTCTTTTTTGGTCAAAGCATCGAAGGTTCCATCGGTCTTCATCTTCTCGATGTCTTTCAACCGGCGAATCGAACCTTGGATGGTTTTCCAGTTGGTCAGCGTCCCACCCAGCCAACGATGATTGACGTAATACTGTCCCGTTTTTTGAGCCACCTCAGAAATCATGTCCACCGATTGGCGTTTGGTCCCGACAAACAAAACGACCCCCCCTTTGGCCACTTCATTGCGGACAAAGACGTAGGCATCGCGCAACATCCGCACCGTTTGTTGAAGATCGATGTTGTGAATGCCATTACGCGATGAAAAAATATACGGTGCCATTTTTGGATTCCACCGTTTGGTCTGATGACCAAAATGAAACCCAGCGTCCAACAATTCCCTAACGGAAAACTTTGCCACTATGAATCTCCTGTTTTATTTCGGTTGGTCCACCGACGGGTTGGTTATTTTCCGAAGGTCCAACCCCTTCCCTTACGCATGAGGGGGGGCACCGGGACCGACAAACACCGCCGTGTGTCGTGTTGTTGACTCCACATAAACCCACGGAGTGTAGCCTTTGATCAAAAAATGTCGTCAACGTCATTTTTGGCGCCAAACAGTA
>CAYXRK010000167.1:0-3908 GCA_964467615.1 uncultured Nitrospirales bacterium
TGTGGCGCGAGATCAAGGATTTTCACAATGTCATACTGCCTGGGAAGAACCACATGTCGGCGATCATGGTAGGCGGGCCCATGCCCCCGGAGTACACCGAGGCGTTGACGGATTTCATCAACTCGAACGACGCAATGTAATCGCCGTTCAGAACTGTAAACTGATGCACGTGTCTTCTGGACCACGCGCGCAAACGAGATTCGGAGGATGGGCGAAATGAGTAAATCGATGTGGGCTGGGGCGCTGATGGTTAGCGCGCTGTTGTCGTGCATGGCCGCGTTCGCGGGCGAACCGACGCACGAATACTTCACGACGTCGGATGGGATCAAGATTCACTACATGCAGTTGGGCGAAGGGTCGCCGGTGGTCCTCATCCACGGGTACACGGGCAGCGCCGAGGGCAACTGGTATCGCAACGGCATCGCGGAGACACTGGCGAAGAACCACCGCGTCATCGCGCTCGACTGCCGCAATCACGGGCGAAGCGACAAGCCGCAAGAGAACGGACCGGGTAAGGCGGAAGACGTCATCGAATTGATGGACCATTTGAAGATCGAGAAGGCGCACGTTCACGGCTACTCGATGGGCGGCATGATCACGGGCCGCTTGCTCGCGTCCAACCCGGAACGTTTTCTCACCGCGGCGTTCGGCGGCTCTGGCATATCGGAGACGGATCCCGACCTCCAAGCGAAGGCAGCGGCAATGGATAAAGAGGGTACCGACCCGCAGGAGGCCGAGGCGTCTCGCGCGCTTCGCATCCGACACGCAATGGACAATGGCGCGAGCCGGGAAGAAGCCGAGAAGATGGCCGATGCGCCGCGCGAAACACCGCGTCCCACGACGGGGGCCGCTGGAGCGGCTGCGCCGCCGCGTCCGCGATTGGAGATCGATCTCACCAAGGTCACGGTCCCGGTGCTCGCGATTAACGGCGAATTCGATCGGCCTCATGCAAAGACCGAGCGAATGGCGCGCGAATTAAAGAACTTCAAGAACATCGTCCTTCCAGGCAAATCGCATTTGACCGCGATCGCCGCGCCCTACATTCCAAAGGAGTACATCGAGAATCTGGCCGCGTTCATCGACGCCAACGACAGCAAGTAGCCTGGACAAAGTTCGCCCTGCGCGCGCGCCGATGGATTTCTTCCGCTCAGTACAGTAGATTGCCGGAGTTTCCTTGAGCGGCAAAAGTCAGAGGTGGCCTGCAATGTCCTACTTTGTTACCGGCGGCACGGGATTAATCGGCAAAAACCTGATCGAAAGCTTGCTGAAGCGTCGCGGCGTTATCCATGTTCTGGTTCGTAAAGGTTCCGAAAAGAAGCTGGATGCCCTGCGCAAGCGGTTCGGCGTCGGAGACGACCGAATCAAAGGCCATCGCGGCGATCTGACTCGACCCAATCTCGGCCTGAGCGCGCACGCTATCCAGGAGTTGAAGGGAAATGTGCGGCACTTCTTCCATCTTGCCGCCGTCTATGACATCACCGATCGCGACAACGACCGCCAAACACAGGTGAACGTTGACGGCACGCGCGAGGCCGTCCGTCTGGCCGAGGCGCTCGGCGCGGGCGTGTTCCACCACTGCAGTTCCATCGCCGTCGCGGGAATGTTCCGCGGCTACTGGCGCGAGGACATGTTCGAGGAGGCGGACCGCACGCGCCAACCCTACTTCCGCACTAAGTTCGAGGCCGAGGCCGTCGTGCGATCGGAATGCGGCGTCCCCTACCGCATCTACCGCCCGGGAATCGTCGTCGGCCATTCGCGGACCGGCGAAATGGACAAGATCGACGGGCCCTACTACTTGTTCAAGTTCCTGCAGCTTCTGCGCAACATCCTCCCCCCGTGGGTGCCGCTCGCGGGAATCGAGGGCGGCCGCATCAACGTGGTGCCGGTGGACTACGTCGCCGCGGCGATGGATCACATCGCGCACAAGCGCGGCCTGAACGGGAAGTGCTTTCACCTCACCAGCCCATCGCCAAAACGAGTGGGCGAGTTGCTCAACATCTTCGCCAAGGCGGCGAACGCGCCCCAGTTTGCGATGCGCATTGACGCGCGGATGCTCGACATCGTTCCACGGCCGATGCGCGACATGATCGCCAATCTGCCGCCGGTCGAACGCATCGTCGACGGAATCCTCAAGGACCTCGGCATCCCGCGCGAGGTGTGGACCTACGTCAACTACCCGACGCGGTTCGACGCGCGCGAAGCCGAAACCGCGCTTGAAGGTTCGGGCATAGCATGCCCGGCGATCGAGGATTACGCGCCGGCCCTCTGGGACTACTGGGAGCGCAACCTCGATCCCGATTTGCGCCGCGATCACACGCTGCCCGGCGCGGTGCGGGGCAAGGTCGTGGTCGTCACCGGCGCATCGTCGGGAATCGGAAAGGCGGTCGCCATTCGCGTCGGCGCAGCCGGCGCGAAGACTATTCTCGTTGCAAGGGATGAGGAGCGTCTGGCGGAGACCAAGCGAGAGATCGAAGCGGCGGGTGGGGAAGCGTACGCATACTCCACGGACCTCGCCGATGGTGATCAATGCATGAAACTTCTCGCTCGTATATTCCACGATCACGACCACGTGGACATTCTGGTCAACAACGCCGGCAAGTCGATTCGCCGGTCCGTACATCATTCCTACGACCGCTTCCACGACTATCAGCGGTGCATCGAGCTCAATTACTTCGGCTCCGTCCGACTCATTCTCGGCGTCCTGCCGAAAATGGAGGAGAACGGATTTGGTCACATCGTAAACGTATCGTCGATCGGCGTCCTCGCGAATGTGCCGCGCTTCTCCGCGTACATCGCCTCGAAGTCCGCGCTCGATGCGTTCACGCGGTGCGCGCGCCCGGAGTATCTCGACCGCAACATCCACTTCACCACGATCAACATGCCGCTGGTGCAAACGCCGATGATCGGTCCGACGAAGATGTACGAGCACGTGCCGAAGTTGACCGCCGACGAGGCGGGGGACCTGGTCTGCCGCGGGCTCATCGATCGACCGAAGCGCATCGCCACGCGCCTCGGCATATTCGCGCAGATCATGACCACCATCGCGCCCCAGGGCACGGACGTCGTCCTCAATACCGCCTACAAGCTCTTCCACGATTCTTCCGCGGCGATCGGCGAACAGCGCGATGAGCAGCCCACGGCGGAAGCGGTCGCGTTCGCGAGTCTGATGCGCGGCGTCCACTGGTAACGCGCGCGATGGCCATCACGAACGATTTCGGCGAAGCCGCCCGAATCCTTCGCGAGGGGCGTTGCGTGATTGCCTCCACCGGCGCGGGAATGTCCACCGAGAGCGGCATTCCGGATTTCCGTAGCGCGAACGGAATTTGGGCGAAGTATCCGCCCGAGGAATATGCCACGATCGATGCATTCGTGGACAATCCGGCGAAGGTCTGGAAACTTTGGCGCGAGTTGGGCGAACAGTTCGCGGGATGCGGACCGAATCCGGGCCACATGGCACTGGCCGAGCTGGAACGCGCGGGAAAAATGACGGCCGTCATCACGCAGAACGTCGACAATCTGCACCAAGAAGCAGGCAGCAACCGGGTCATCGAGTATCACGGCAACACGCGCAGGCTCGTCTGCATGCAGTGCGGCCACGCGGAGCCTTACGAACCGGGGCGGCGCGCCGAGTCAGTGCCTCGGTGCGTGTGCGGCGGATTGCTCAAACCGGACGTCGTGATGTTCGGCGAACTCATTCCACCAAAGGCGATGCTCCAGGCGGAAGCGTATGCAAGGTCCGCCGATGTCGTGATCATCGTCGGGACCTCTGCGCAGGTCTACCCGGCGGCGGAATTGCCATTCACGGCAAAGCGGAACAACGCGAAAATCGTCGAGGTCAATCTCGAGGAGACCGATTTTACCCACGCCATCACGGACGTATTCCTGCAGGGCAAGGCCGGCGAAATCCT
>CAYXRK010000167.1:4008-10515 GCA_964467615.1 uncultured Nitrospirales bacterium
GGATCGTCCGCGTTGTCACCCGAGAGGATGTACGCGACGAGATCGTAGATGTCGTCCTCCTGCAGCGTCGTCAGCAGGCCGGTCGGCATGGCGCTCAGCGTTGAGGTTTCGATCTTGTCGATCGTGTTTCTCGGAATGACTTTGATGTCATCTGGGTCCAACGGGTTCGTCCGCAGCCGGACTTCCTTGTCGTTCTGCTCGACGATGAAACCGGAGTACGTGAAGAAGTCGTTCGTCTCGACGACAAACGATTCGAACAGTTCGTCGACCGCCTCCGAAGGATTGATGATTTGGTTCAGCAGTTCGACGCCGTTGTACTTCTCCGCGATCTTGGTTAATTCCGGTCCGGTCTGCATGCCTTGCCCCTTGATCGCATGGCATTGGAAACAACCAGCCTCTTTGAACAGGTCACGGCCCTTGTCGTAGGAGCGGCCCGTCTTGATCTTCGCGACGTTGGGGATGAGGTCTTGCAGCGTCCACATCTTCACAAAGTGGCGGTGCGTACCCTTAACCTCACCGCCCTCCCTGCGTTCGACGTCGACCACGTTTTCTTGCGACTCGACCACGCGCATGATCCCGTTCATGATCAGCCAGTGGCCTGGGAACGTGCACACAAACGGATAATCGCCGGTCTTGTCCGGCGCGACAAAAACCAGCGGCTCCTCAGATCCCGGATACACGAGCTTGGTCGACCAAAGCACTTCGGGCAGGTTGGGTACGTAGAACTTCTTCTCGGCCTCCGGATCGGTGACCATCCGCTCAGCGGCCATGCCGACTTTTTCGAGCGCGCCCGGCGCAGTGACGACCAGGTTGTGCGGCATGATGTCCGCATTTTGGAAACGAATTTCCACCGGGCGTCCGCGCTCCACGGAAAATTTCAACGTGTCGAAGATCATTTGGTGCGGGACCGGCTTGATATCGACCACCGCTACCGCCCTGCGGCGAAGCCGAGGCGCGAAGGCATCGCGATCGGGGGCCGAAAGGATCGGAAGCAATTTCGATCCGGCGAAGTCCGCCGCGAGGCGCATCGGTTCCGTGCTGAGTTGATCCACGGCCGCGGCCTCGATGAGTTTCACCAAGGTGTCGGCGGCATACATCGCCGACGCGGCTTCCCAACTCGCTGAATCGAGACGCGACAGCGTCTCGATCACCGCATCGCGATACGCGGCGTCCGCGATGAACGGAGCAAGTGACGCAAAGGTTTCCGCGTCGTGACCCCCAAGCGATGACAACGCTTCGATGGCCGATGTGCGCAACAGCGACGCCGGATCGTAGGAGGCGGATTCAGCCGGCGCTTCAAGCCCGGACTGCGCCAACACCGCTTCGCGATTCTTGTCCAGCCACGCGAGCGCAAAGCCGTTCAGTTCCGCCGCCGCGCCGGGGTCCGTGCGGTTCCAAACGCGCACCTTGTCCACCTGGCGGTCGTCGCCGAGATCGAGTTCAATCCAGGGGTCGTCCCCCCGGACGGTCTGCGCGGTAGCAAAGTCCGCGTAGCGTCCGCTCGTCTTTCCATCGACGGCGCGCACCGCCGCCGCCGTGTCCTGCGTACTGCTTTGGGAGACCGTACCCTTCGGCGCGATATTCACGCCATTCGAGATCACTTCAAGTTCCGCGATGCCGAGCACCTTGTTCTTGCCAGGCAGATCGATTCGGATATACCTCACGCGGTCGGTGCCCAGCGAACGCGCTGTTTCTTCGGGCAGGCCCTTGAGCAATTCGGCGACCTTCGGGTACAGCGCGGCTTGCGCGCCCGCATCCGGTATCAGCGCGACGCCTTGCGCAGCATCGGCCAGCACGTGCAACTGCGCCGAGGCTAGTTTCCACACCTCGGCCGGATCGCCGTCCGCTTTCGCAATCCCCGCGAACGCGTATCGCCGCGCCGCGGAAGATTCCCCATCCGTCACGAGCGCCGCAAGGCGATCGCGCACCGCTTTCAATTCCTCCGGCGTTCGTTGAAGCAGCAGCCCGCCAAGGTCCTTGATGCGGGTGCCCGCGTCCGAAGTGCGGTTCGCGTCGATTTCCTCGATGAGCCGAAGCACCTGTTCGGTTTCGGAGATCGTGTTGCTCTTGGAAATTTCAGAGAGTGCGGCTTGGCGATCCGCCGCCGCGACCCCTGGCCGCGTCAACAGGGCGTAGTTCACCGCCGGGCTGCCGCGAAAACGTTGAAGGTCCCCGGTGGGTACTTTGTCGATGAGGTATTGCGCCAACTTGGGCGAGGCCTGGTCGAGGAACGTGCCCTCCTCAAGCAGCCGCATCCATTGCGGCTTGAGCGTTTTGATTGTCTCGGACAACACGTAGTCGAGGTAGTAGTCCATCTCGTGGTTGAGCGCCTGCAGGGCGATCTGCGCGGCCTCGGTCGTGTTGACGTAGCTAAGCCCGAGCAGCGCCTCGAGGCGAGTGCGCGGGAAATCGTCGTTCACCATGCGCTCGAGAATTGTGACGGAATCGTTCAAGTCGTTGCGCCAAAACCGAACGACCCTCGTCGCTGCGGCCCGTGCGCGCGGTTCCGATGATTCGAGTACGCGATTCAGCAGCGGCCGGTCGATGTCGCCCAATATCTGGTGAACCCAGAGCGCTTCCAAAAAATCATGCTCGTAGTTGGGGTCGGACTTGTCGCGCGAATCAACCCACTTCTTCAGTTCGCGCAACACCTCGGCGTGGTCGCGGCTTCGCAACTCGATGCGCACGTGATAGCGCGTCCGGTCTTCGTAGGCCGACAGTAGTTGAATCAACTCCTTCACGGTCGCGCCCGCGATCACGAGCGGCTGTTGGAGCGGACTGCCCTTATGCGTGATTCGCCAGATGCGGCCATGCCCGTGGTCGCGGCGGGGATCGCGCAGTGAATATTGCATGTGTCCAATCAGCGGGTTGAACCAGTCCGCAATGTACAGCGCGCCGTCCGGACCGAACTCGATATCGACCGGCCGGAAATTGATGTCGGATGAATACAATAACGGCTCGATTTCCTCCGACGTAAAGCCGGAGCCTTCCTCGATCACGCGGTGCTGCTTGATGCCCTGGAACCCGATCGTGTTGTTGACCAGAAAATTCCCCTGCGCCTCGTCAGGGAAATGGCGACTACTCACAATCTCGCAGCCGGCCGTGGGCCGCACGACCGTCGTGAACACTTTCATGCCCGAACGCTTTTCGAGATACGGCGCGTACCCTGTGATCGCCGTGCCGAAATAATTCGATCCGCCCGACGCATCGGCGATGAAGTTCTGTCCCCACTTGTCGAACACGTGGCCCCACGGGTTCGCGAACGGATACGACACGAATACTTCGAGGTGAAAGCGGTCGGGCACGTAGCGAAATACTCCCGCGTTGAACAGCCGCACCGGGCCGTACGCCGTTTCGACTTGTGAGTGATGAAACGTTCCTTCTTGAAAATACAGCCCGCCGTCCGGGCCCCAAGTGAACGCATGAATCGCGTGGTGGCTGTCCTCTGTGCCGAAGCCGTGAAGAATGACTTCGCGAGAGTCCGCCACGTCGTCACCATTCGTGTCCTTCGCGAAAATGATGTTCGGCTGTTGCGAGATATACGCCCCGCCGTCGCCCAATTCGAACCCCGTCGGCACGTGCAGTTTGTCCGCAAACACCGTGTGCGTGTCCGCCCGCCCGTCGCCGTTCGTGTCCTCGAGAATGACCAACTTGTCGTCCGGGTCCTCGTCCGGCAGCCGTTGTGGATACGACGGCATCGTGGTCACCCAAAGCCTGCCCTTCGCATCGAACGCGATCGCCACGGGCTTCTCGATCGGAAAATCGACCTCCGATGCGAAAAGATTTACTTCGTAACCGCCCGCCACGTGGAGCCGCTCGAGCGCAATCGCCGGGTCCTGCGCGGAAAGATCGAGCACGCCGCCCCGGTTCGGTTCGTCCCCCGGTACGTTCTGAGCAAACGACACCGCGCACAGCTTCGCGAGAATTATCGTCGCGAACAACAGCCTGAGAGCGTAAAGACGTGAATTCGTCATAGTTTCAGTCCGTTCTTTGTTTCGAAATCGAGAATTGAAGAAGTCGTTCATCAAGGTTCTTTGACCGGAATGATCTCGACCTTGACCGGCGGCGGCGCATACAACAATTTCTGAATGTCCGCATCAATCCCGTTCGCCAACTCATCGAACCGTTTCATCTCCGGCGGAAATGAAAGCACGCCGAACGGTTCCTTCCGGCCCCCGTAAATATAAAATCCATTGACCGCGCGCCACCGATCGAAGAACAGGCGGTTCTTTCGAATCGTATCCTGCCGAATCGTCTCGAACAGCGCGACGGCCGATCCGCTCTTCAACGCCACGCCTTTCTCAAGCTCAGCGCCGGTAACCCGACCCTGTGAGGCGCCATCCACGACGATGTCGAACTCCGCGTCGCGCGGCACGCCCCCCTTTGTGATCGTGGTCTGATACTTCATGAGCGACGGATGGGCCCGCTCCTGCGGCAGACGCGCCAGCGCCGCCGCGAACTCAAACTCGAACGAAGCGAAATCTGGACGGCTCTCAACTCCGACGGACGTGGCCGTCGAGCGCCACGCATTTCCGTTCCGATCCTTCGACTCCTGGACGTTCTCTGCAAATATCGGCGCGCCGAGTTCACGGTACATCACCTGCGCGACCGCCCAATCCCCGTACTCCGTCAGGTGTACTCCGTTGAACGTCAGCTTGATGTCCGGCGCTTCCTTCATCAACGCCAGCACACCGTCGAAAATATTCAGGAACGGAATCGATTTTTCGTCCGCGACCGTCTTCATCGCCGAAACATACGCCGCGATTTGCGCGTTGCGCGCCTTCGGATCGGGCAACGCTCCCAATTGCTCCTGCGGAATCGGCGACACCAGCACCAAACGCGGCGGCGATTCGCCATTGAATTGCTTCGACAGCAGCCCGTCGACGAACTTCCTCAGGTTCGTCTGAAAGTCCGTCAGGCCCGCCTCTCCCGCAAACGACTCATTCGATCCGTAGAACAAAAATATGACGTCCGCGCCTTGCTCCGTCAGGTGCTGCGCGTACTCTCCGAAATCCATCGGCCGCGGCTGCAAGGTGATCTCGTCCGCCGACCAGCCCAAATTCCGAAACGTCAGCGTCTTGTCCGGCATCCGCGTCAGCAGCAACGTCTCGAAATACCCCGCGTTGCGCAGCCGCTCCGCAAACGTGTTCCCCAAAAAGATCACACGGTCGCCTTCGCGAAACTCGACACCGGCTCCCATCGCCGAAAATTGACACGCGAATAACGCCGCAATGATCAGCGTTCGCACTACCGCCCAAGCTGGCACACTCGTTCTCCCCTCATCCACGCACGGAAAAACGAGAGCATAACAACGTACTCTTGGATGGTCAACGCGAAAGCGAAGTCACGAGTTGTCGCAGTTGTCATCCCGGCGAAAGCCGGGACCTTGGGTTCGCTGCGGCGCGCGGTATGCGAGATGTGCATCAACCGTTATACTCCCGCCCGATTCCAATCAACGGAAAGGATTTGAGCAATGCTGTCGGAATGGAGCCAAACCTGTCTCGATGCGCGGGTCAAGACGAACGAAACCCTGGGCGATCTCCTCGAACCTGCCCTGAAACTCCGGCCCGACAAAATAGCGATCCATTATGACGACCGTGCCATCACCTACCGCGAGCTCGATGCCGTCTCGAACCGCGTCGCCAACGCCCTCGTTGCCGCCGGAATCCGCCCGGGCGATCGCATTTGCCTGCACATCGACAATCGGCCGGAGTTCATATTCATCTTCTATGGGGCGATGCGCGTCGGCGCAGTCGTTGTGCCCGCTAATGTTATGTACACTCCGGACGAACTCGACCACATCCTCACCGACAGCGGCGCGCGCCTTTTCTTCGTGCTGAATGCGCTAGCTGAGAAATGGCCGAAAATTACTGCACCGCTGATCGAGAAGGTCATAGAAGTCGGTTCGAAACTGCTTCCGAACTCCCTCTCGCTCGACGAATTCACCGCCGGACACGCCTCGGATCGCCCGAAAGTCGCCGTCGATTCCGCGAAAGTCTGCGTCATCCAGTACACCTCCGGCACCACCGGCCAACCCAAAGGCGCGATGGTCAGCCACGTCAATATCCTCGCCGTCCTCGAAAACACCACCGACCTCCCCGGCGCGCTCGAAGGCATCGAGGAGGACGGCACGCTCATCGTCCTCCCGCTGTTCCATTCGTACGCGCTCAACCTCGGCATCAACCGCACCTTCAGCGCGGTGCAAACGATGGTGCTCGTCAACCGCTTCGACGCCGTCCGCATCTTCGAACTTTTCCAGAAACACAAAGTCACCATCTTCTACGGCGCACCGCCCATGTACTTCGCCTTCATCAACACGCCCGGCCTCGACAAGTTCGACGTCTCCTCCCTCCGCGGCGCATACAGCGGCGCGGCGCCCCTTCCCCCCGAGACGGCCGGGGCGTTCGAGGCGGCCATGGGCGTCCCCATCCTGGAGGGCTACGGCTTGACGGAAGCGGGACCGGCTTCCAGCCTAAACCCTCCCCACCGGCCCCGCAAGGGTTCGAT
>CAYXRK010000168.1:0-10448 GCA_964467615.1 uncultured Nitrospirales bacterium
GTCGTGATGCTCTTGCGTCCCGCCCCCGCTTGCCGGATGCGTCCCGGCGGCGGGGCCACGCCGCCCTCGATTTCCTCGATACCTTTGGCAATGGCTTTGCGGGACAGACCGCACGCCCGGCTAACTTCCGATACGCCGCCATGACCCAAGGCGCGGGCTTCGTTGGCGGCCAGGAGTCGTCGCGTCCGTTCATCCAAGAGCGACCAGACGCCCATCAACTTTTCCTCTAGCTTGGCGCAAGTTTTCATACCTCCAAATCATACACGCCCTCCAGTCTAATTTGCTACCCTTATTTATTTACGAATCCTTAGATTCCCGATCCCCCCGTAACCTCGAGTACGTGTCCGTTCACGTACGAGGCCAACGGCGATGCCAAAAAGAAAATCCCCGCGGCGCCCTCATCGGGAATGCCGGAGCGCTGCATCGGAATGAACTGCGGCGCCATGTCGCGCATCCCCTGCGGAATGCCCAACGCGACTTCCTGCCCGCCGACGTTCATAGTCTCGCCGCGCTCCTTGGCGTTGGTCAAGCGCGTCTCAATGAAGCCGAACGCGATCGAATTCGTGCGAATGCCGAACGGACCCCATTCCTTGGCGAGCATCTTGGTAAGACCGTTGATCCCCGCCTTGGCCGTCGAGTAGTTCGCCTGCCCGACGTTGCCGTGCAATCCCGAGGTCGACGATACGTTCACGATACAGCGCGGTTCTTTGAGCCCGCCCGCGGCCAGCTCCTTCTTCGCCTGCTCGCGGTAATACTCCGTCGCCGCCCGCACAATCCGGAACGGCCCCGTCAAGTGACACGCGATGATGGCGTTCCACTGCTCGTCGGTCATTTTGTGAATCATGCCGTCCCACGTGTACCCGGCATTGTTCACGATAATGTTGATCTTCCCAAACGCATCGACCGCGCCCTTGATGAGCTTGTCGGGAAACGCCGGATCCGTCACGTCACCCGGAATGCCAATCGCCTCGTTGCCCTCGGCCTTGATCGCCTCGACCATTGTCATGGTCGGTTCTTTGTCGCGGTCGCTCACGACGACCTTCGCGCCGTGCCGCGCGAACAACTTCGCCGCCGCCGCCCCGATACCGCGCCCGGACCCGGTAATGATCGCAACCTGGCCAGCCATGAGCTTGCCCGTCATTTGGTCAATGGTGAATCGCATACCTCAATCTCCTTCGCATAGGTGGGGAAAGTCAGAAATCATACCGGAATCCGAGCAAATCGCGAAACACGCTTTGACGTAAAAGTAACACCGGACCGCGCGCCGGGTTACGCCGCCTGTTCCTCGGCCACCGACGTAAATCGAAATGCCACCAGCGTCATGTCATCAAACGGTTCGCGGCCGCTCATGTGGAGTTCCGCGTCCTCGCGCACTGACATGACGACCTCGCCGATCGGCTTGTGACCAGACGCAATGAACGCGGCTTGCAACCGTTCGTCGCCATACATCTCGCTCTCGTTATTTTGCGCGTCCGTAAAACCATCGCTGTACACGAGTATGGTGTCGCCCGGCTTCAACGTAACCTCGATCTGCGAGAACTCCGCGTCCTCGACAATGCCCAGCGGATACCCCGGCCCCGCGGCGACAACTTCTTGGCCCCGAGCGGACCGTGCATTCGCGATCATCGGCGGCGGATGTCCGGCAAGCGATATCTTGAGCGTGCCCTTGCGTGGATCGATCAACATCAGGCACAGCGTCACGAACATGTGCGTGCGTTCGATCCGTTTGTGGAACGCGATGTTCGTCCGATACAAGAGATCGCTCGGCTCGGAAAGTTCCCCGGCGAGCGTCCGCAAGATTCCCGAAAGCTGCGTGATCAACAGCGCCGCCGAGATCCCTTTTCCGGCCGCGTCGCCCAACGCCACGATCACCCGCCCGTCGTCGAGTTTGAGAAAATCGTAGAAGTCGCCCCCGACCTCGCGGCTGGGCCGGCTCCAGCCCAGCATCTCCAATCCATCCACTTCCGGCGGCGCTTGGGGCAACAACGCCTGCTGAATGTCCGCCGCGATCCGAAACTCGCTCTCGAGCCGCTCGCGGCGTGACGTCTCCTGCTCGAGCTCGTGCATGTACTCCTGCAACGAAATCGCCATCGTATTAAATGCCTGCGCCAGGCCCTGAAATTCGTCTTTCCGCTTCACGTACATCCGGTAGTTCAGATTGCCCTTGCCGAATTCCGCCGCGCCCCGCGAAAGCGCCACGATGGGCTTCGCCATGCCGCCGCTAAATACCACGCCAACAAGCACGCCGAAAACGATCAACCCGAGCCCCACCAGCGCCACCACCCCGGCCTGCCTCAATATGTGGATGCCCTTCTCGACCACTCGGTGCTCGATGAACAACGCGTACGCAGTACCGTCGACCGCGTCGATCCGCGTGATGACGCCGATCTCAAATCCTATTTGCTGGTACTCCGGCCCGCTTCGACCGGTCTGTAGGAAACTCTGGCACTTCCGAACGATGGCGTCCTCGATCTTCGGCGGTTCGGTCGTCGATCGCGATACGGATGCAATGATGTCGCCGCTTTGGCTCACCACCGCCAAGCGATTGAACTCCGAGCGCGGCATAAACCGCTCGACGAACCCCTGAATCTGGAAATCCGCCACCGCCACCTCGACCAAAAATTCGCTCAGGCCCACTTGGATGATCCGCGGCTTGTCCGCGCCGGTCACGCCGACGTACTTGTATTTCTGCCCGTCGAGCGCGCGTTCGCGAAGCGGCTGCACAATCGGCTTTGCGCCGGGTTCGAGCAACTTGCGAAACTCCCCCGCTTGGCTCGAATCGTCCACAGCGGTCCCAAAATCGAACGCGCGATCGCTCGTCGTGATATACGCTTTGCCCGTCTCGTCGGTGATCCAAAACTCCGTCACCAGGGGAAAGCCGTACAGGTCCGCCGAACGCTGTTTCACGCGGAGCAGCGCGTCCCGGATTTCGTCCGGACCCGACGGCCCCGGCTTCTCGGCGAGCGCAACCAACTCGGAAATCAGGAGGCCCTGCACAACGATTGCGCCGTCCAGCCGATCCATCACCTGCTTGGGCAACGCGACGCCGTACGCGATGTTCTCGTTCGTCAATTGGTGGAGAATTTCGGCCGAATGAAAATACTGCTCGTTCAGGTTCCAGGCGAGGATGCCCACCACCACAATTGTCATCGCCGTGACTGAAAGAAAAACAAGCGCGCTGACCATCAAGGTCAGGCGCGTTCGGAAGCGCAGCGCCATTAGTTCCCCGCGCTATGGCCTGCCCACGACTTCTCTTCCTGGGCGATCTCCAGCGCCCGGACAAAGCGCTTCAGGGCCAAATCGGCCGTCTCGTCTTCATGGATGACGAAGAGCTTCTCGAGGTTCGTGATTTGGAATACCTTGCGAATGTCCTTGGACAGGC
The DNA here is from genome assembly GCA_964467615.1 of uncultured Nitrospirales bacterium. Classification (GTDB taxonomy): domain Bacteria; phylum Hydrogenedentota; class Hydrogenedentia; order Hydrogenedentales; genus CAYXRK01. The sequence continues at coordinate 3,383 of CAYXRK010000168.1, forward strand.
CGCACAGCCGCACGCTGCCCGCGGTCGTCCGCAGGGCCTCGTTGATGCGAAGGAGTTCCGTCAACGCGGCGCTCGACATGTAATCCACGTGCTCAAAGTTGAGGAGGAGTTGCAGGCCCGGTTTGTCCTTGATGAATTCCAGGACCTCATTGCCGAACTCCGTGACGTTCATCGCGTCCAACATATTGGACTCGCTGATTGTCCCCACGGTTACGCGCCGGTGGGAATCAAACGTAAGTTGCGGTGCTCGGTTCGGGGCCATGCGTTTTCTTTCTATACGGACTATTTGAACGTATCGCGGCTGAAGGTCATCTCGAGGCACTTTTCGTTCCGGTCATACGCGACCGAACCCATGTAATGCTTGATTAAGCAAACCCCCCTGCCACCGAGTTGGTTGCAATCGGGCATGTCAATCCCCTCCGGATCAAACCCGCCCCCCTGGTCCCACACACGGATTCGGCACTTGTCATTCATATCCGCGACTTCTATGCGTACGTCTTTCTCCGGACGGTTCTGGTTCCCGTGCTGCACCGCGTTCACGAGCGCTTCTTCGATGCACAAACGAATCCCAAAACTGTCCTCATAGCTACACCAATCGCGCTCCACCAGCGCGTCAAGCGCGCCGGTGAGCGCCCGCATCAGATTCTCAACCGTACTCGAAAACTTGTTGGTATAGAGGACATTGCCCACGTGCGGGCACACTCCAGCCCAGTCTCTGCAAATTAATAATAACATATGACTCGATTTCCGACAATTGTCGGAAATGAACCATCGGTCGGTTCCGAATACTCAGTTCGATACCCGTGCTACTCTAAATCGCTACAGAGGAACTCATAAAGTGAAGGTTTACGCATTAACCGGCGGCATCGCCGCTGGCAAATCCGAGGCCGCCCGCCGATTCGAGGCCTGGGGTATTCCCGTAATCGACGCCGACCGCGTCGCACACGAAATCATCGCGCCAGACGGCGCGGCGGAGGCCGCGGTGATCGAAGCGTTCGGACCGTCGGTCCTCGCGGATGGAAAAATTGATCGCGAGAAACTCGGCGCTCTCGTGTTTGGCAATCATGCACGTCTCGACACGCTAAACGAAATCGTCCACCCGGAGGTCCGCGCCGAAATCGGACGCCGGCTCGCCGCGCTTCTGGAAAAAGGTACGCGCGCCTCTATCGTCGACGCCGCCCTCCACGCGGAAAACGGCGAAATGCCTCTAGGAATGGAAGGGCTCATCCTCGTATTGTCTCCCAATGACCTGCGCATCGAGCGAATGATGCAACTTCGCGGCATGACCCGCGAAGACGCGGAACTCCGTATTCGCTCGCAACGCGACCCCGCCGAAAAGGCGCGGCTGGCGCGTTGGATCCTCCAAAACACCGGAAGCATCGAAGACTTGCACACCCAGGTGGATCGGGTCGCCTCGGAGCTATGACCCGAAGCATTGCTCGATGATCTCCGAGCGAGCCAATCTCGCACGCGCGCTGTTCGCCGAGGCGTATCCCGGTTCTTCCGCTCCGAAAGTCTTCCGCGCTCCAGGCCGCGTCAACCTCATCGGCGAGCACACGGATTACAACGGACTCTCCGTTCTGCCCATGACCATCGATCGCGCCGTGTACCTAGCGTGCGCACCGCGTACGGATTTACGCCTGCGGTTTGCCAGCGCGAACGCCGAATTCGGACCCCGCGAATACGACCTGAAAGCGCTCCCGTCCGCCTCGACAGTGCAGGATTGGACGCGCTACCTCATCGCGGTGATTGAACAACTCGGATCCAGCGGACGCCAGGTAGGCGCGGACCTCCTGGTTCTCAGCGACCTCCCGCCCGAGGGAGGACTGTCCTCCTCGTCGACGCTGACCGTAGCGATGGGCCTCGCCTGGCTACATATCCAAGGCCGCAGCCCGGGAAACCGCATCGCTTTCGCCGAAGCGCTCACCCTCGCCGAGCGCCGCACAGGGACCGAGAGTGGGGGAATGGATCAGGCCGCGTGTCTCCTCGGCGGCGAGTCGCACGCGGTCAAGATCGACTTTTTCCCGCTGCGCGTGGAAAGCGTCCCGTTGTTCAAAAAGAGCTCGTTCGTCCTCTGTGACTCTCTGGTTCGCGCGAACAAAGGGGGCGAAGCGAAGGCGCCCTACAACCGAGGCCCTCGACTGGGTCGGGTCATGGCCGCGATGCTCGAAGCGCAGTTACGCGTCGAGCGAAACGACCCTGTTCGAGTCGAGCGCCTAGGCGATTTGTACACGGGAGATATCGCGTTCAATCACGACGAAGTCGAATTGCTTTTCGACAAGGTCTTCGGGAAAACCGACTGGACACGGACGTCCGTTTCCACGTTCCATTCCGAATCCACCGGTACCGATACTCTCGATGCCCTATCAGACCTATCGGGTTTATCAGACCTATCCGGACCCTTCCCCCTGGCCGCCATGGCGCGGCACCAACGGACCGAACACAAGCGTGTCGAAATGGCCCGCAACGCCGCGCTGGCCAACGATACCGAAACCTTCGGGGCCTTGATGAACGCCTCGCACGAAAGCTGCGCGCGCGACTACAACGTAAGTTGCCCCGAACTCGACGAACTCGTCGTATGCGCTCGAAACGCCGGGGCCCTCGGCGCTCGCCTCACCGGCGCAGGATTCGGCGGCTACACCGTCAACCTTGTCCACAATGACGACATCGAGTCCTTCGCCGATAAAGTCCGCACGGCCTACTACGCACACCGGCCGCCTTCCACTGCCGATCCCACCTTCGTCGCGAAACCGTCACCGGCCGCGGGAGAAGTGCACTAAAGCCAAAGGGGAGGGCGAGGCTCCCGCCGAGCCGCGGTTACCCCGAAAACGCGGAATCCCGCGCACGTCCTCCTTGATCCCTAGCCTGATTCAATATACCCTATAGGGGTATAGTATAATCTCGGAGATTCGCATGCTCCACGGTGAAGCAAAGAAGAAAGTCCTCGCACGGCTACGCCGCGTCGAAGGTCAAGTCGCCGGTATTCAACGAATGGTCGATGACGAGAAGTATTGCGTCGATGTGCTCCTGCAGGTGAGTGCGGCCCAAGCGGCCCTGGGCAAAATCGGCCAGATGATTCTCGCCAGCCACATCGAATGTTGCGTGGCCGACGCTTTCGAGTCCGGCACGGATCGAGATCGCCATCAAAAAATCGACGAGCTCGTCGAGGTTTTCGGACGCTACAGCCGAATCGGCGCTAAATAGAGATCGGCCCCAATCTCTATGAATCCAGCCTCTATGAGCGCGAACGCCACCGATCCGGTTTGTGGAATGACCGTTAATTTCCAATCCGCGAAGCATTCGGCCCTCTACAAAGGCAGTACGTACTACTTCTGCAGCGCGGGTTGCGCCAAAAAGTTCTCAGACTCCCCTGCGGCATACTTGGATCCCTCCGCCGGGGACATGCGCCAGCACGCCTCTCCCGCGCCTGGTGCGCCATCGCGCTCGGTCGCGGGAAAGTACACCTGCCCGATGCACCCGGAGATCGTCCAGGACGTTCCTGGCGTCTGCCCGAAGTGTGGCATGGCGTTGGAACCGATGGACGCCGCGGCAGAGGAAGACACTGCGGAATTGGCCGATATGACACATCGGTTCTGGCTGGCGCTCGCGTTCGCGCTGCCGCTGTTCGTGATTGCAATGTCCGAAATGCTGCCAGGGCAACCACTCCAACAAGCCGTGCCGATCCGGGCGCTCCAATGGTTGCAGTTCGCGCTCGCCACGCCTGCGGTGCTCTATTGCGGATGGCCGTTCTTTGTGCGCGGCTGGGACTCTGTCTGCACCATGAACTTAAACATGTTCACGCTCATCGCTGTCGGCACGGGCGTGGCCTACGTATACAGCGCCGTCGCCACCGCGTTGCCGGAGATTTTTCCGGCGGCGGCCCGCGGCCACCTCGGAGAAGTCGCGGTCTATTTCGAAGCGGCGGCCGTCATCATCGCCCTCGTGTTGTTGGGTCAAGTTCTCGAATTGCGAGCGCGACGCGGCACAGGCCGCGCAATTCGAGAACTTCTCGATCTCTCGCCCAAGACGGCTCGCAGAATTACGCTCAGCGGACGCGACGAGGATGTCCCGTTAGACGAAGTCCAAACGGGAGATCTGCTCCGCGTGCGCCCCGGAGAGCGTGTGCCAGTCGACGGTGTCGTTTTTGAGGGGGCCACATCGATTGACGAGTCTTTGCTCACGGGAGAATCGATTCCTGCCGAAAAGAAGACTGGCGACAAGGTCACCGGCGGCACGATGAACGGCGTCGGCGGCTTCGTGCTGCGCGCGGAACGCGTCGGCGCGGAAACCGTCCTCGCGCAGATCGTTCGAATGGTGAACGAGGCCCAACGAAGCCGCGCGCCGATTCAGAAACTGGCGGACTCGGTTTCGGGATACTTCGTCCCCGCGGTAGTGCTCGTGTCCCTAGCGACCTTCGGCGCGTGGATATTGTTCGATCCCGAACCTCGTCTTGCCACGGCGCTAATCAACGCCATCGCCGTGCTCATTATCGCCTGCCCCTGCGCTCTGGGACTGGCCACCCCGATGTCCATCATGGTGGCTACGGGAAGAGGCGCTAAAGCGGGTGTTCTCATCCGCAATGCCGAGATGCTGGAACTAATGGAAAAAGTCGATACTCTCGTCATCGACAAGACCGGTACGCTCACCGAGGGCAAGCCGAAACTTCAGCGAGTCGAGACGCTTGGGGAAAAGTCGGAGAACGAAGTTCTCGCGCTGGCGGCGAGCCTCGAACGGGGAAGCGAACACCCCCTCGCCGCGGCCATACTCCAGGGCGCGGAATCGCGTGGCGTTAACACGTACGAGGTCACTGCGTTCGCCTCGATCACCGGCAAGGGGGTCACGGCAACCATCAACGGATCGCCCGTGGCGATCGGAAACGAGGCGTTGCTCGCCGAATTAATTATCGATAGCGGGCAGGCTTCCGCCCGTGCTGACGTGCTCCGCGAATCGGGCAACACGGTGATGTTCGTCGTGTCGGACAATGCACTTGCCGGATTGATCGTGGTCGCGGACTCGATCAAGGAAACGACGCCGGCCGCGCTGGGCGCGCTTCGGCGCGAAGGCGTTGACGTCATCATGCTGACCGGCGACAACGAACGCACGGCGCGCGCCGTCGCTGCCCAACTCGGCATCGAACACTTCAGGGCCGGTCTATTGCCCGCAGACAAAGTCGAGACCGTTCGCGCTCTGATTGCCGAAGGTCGCATCGTCGCTGTCGCGGGCGACGGTGTCAACGACGCCCCCGCATTGGCCCTCGCAAACGTCGGAATCGCGATGGGAACGGGCGCGGACGTCGCGATGGAAAGCGCGGGCATCACGTTGCTCCGGGGCGATCTTCGCGGGATAGTACGGGCGCGCCGCCTTAGCCGCGCCGCGATGCGCAACATCCGCCAAAACCTGTTCTTCGCGTTCGTCTACAACGTGCTCGGCGTCGCCGTGGCGACCGGCATGTTCTATCCGCTCTTCGGCCTGCTGCTCGATCCGATGATCGCCGCCGCGGCCATGAGTTTCAGTTCCGTGTCGGTCATCGGCAACTCGCTTCGGCTGCGTAGCGCGATTCTGTAGGCGCCCCATCAGTCACGCGGATAGTCAGACCGCCGGAAGAATCAGGCGCGCCGCCGAATGAAGCTCAGGCCCAACGCGGTAAGTACGACGAGACTGACGTCGACTAGCGCGCCAGATCCGTCGAACGGCGCGCTCCCGGCCGCGCAGCTAAGTTTGGCGGGCCCGCTCTTCGCGAAATAGTCAGAATCGACGTGGCGCAGCGGCGCCCCCCCGGCCATTTCGTTGAGCGTCCCGTAGGGCGTGACAGCGAACGACAATGATTGCACGAACGAATATACAAATGTAACGTTAAACGTGACCGACTCGCCGGCCGCGAGCTGGTCCACTCCGGCGACATCGAGAATGCTGAAGTAGGGATCGCCGTTTAGTGTCAACCCAGACGCTCCCAGCATTGTGATGCCCGGCGACGGGAACGAGAAAACGGCACGGAGTGGCCCTGCAATCGTGTTGCCCCCAACGTTTTCGATCGTCACATCCAACGTAGTGGTTATCAGCGAATTGATCTCATCAAAAACGACTACCTCGTTACTCAGAGTCACCGCGGTCGCCTCGGACAGGTCCGTCGTCCCCGGCGTGATCGCGCGAACGAGCACGTTGTCCGCGGATGTCGCCAGCCCGTCCGAAACCGTGATACGCAACACATATGCGCCTTCTACGTCGGGCGAAAACGAGGCCGCGGCGCCGCCGGAGTTCGCTATAGAACCATTGTCGAAAGCTGAACCGGGCGGCAGTGACACGAATGTCCACGAATAGGAAAGTGGGCCCGGTAGCCCGTCGGAATCATAGCTTGAAGCGCCGTCGGTAGAGGCGAGATCGCTCAAGGTCATGTTTTGGTCCGCACCGGCATCGGCGACGGGGTTGGTGTTACCGGAAGTCGCTCGAAGCGTTACCGTATCCACGTCTGAATCGAGACTGTCGGACACCTCGAGCGCAAGTACGTACTCGCCATCGACATCGAGGCTTACGCTCGCCGCGCTCGCGCCCGAATTCGCGATGTCTACGCTGGTCAAACTGCTACCTGCGGGCGCTGATTGTAATGACCATGCGAATGTCAGCGGCGACGGCCCGTCGTCAGGGTCCGAGCTTCCTGATCCGTCCAGCCCGACACTTCCTCCCGTCGCTGGGTTGGCGTCGCGGCCCGCGTCGGCATTGGGTGGAACGTTTTCGAGAAACGCCGTAAGCACAACGGTGTCGCTTCCGGATTGCCCGAAAGAATCCGTTACAGTCAGCGAGAGTGTGTAGTCGCCGTTCTGATCCGGAATGAACATCGGATCCGGGACGGACGGATTCGACAAATCACCGTCACCGACGACACTATCCAAGGGTACCGAGTCAAATGTCCAAACGTAAATGAGCGTTCCCAATTCGAGATCATACGATTCGCTGCCGTCGAGAAGCGCTAGGTCGCCGGTTCTCACATTTCTGTCTGTACCCGCGTCGGCGAGCGGCGCCAAATCTTGACCTTCACCCTCGCCCTCACCTTCACCTTCACCCTCACCCT
>CAYXRK010000169.1:0-10417 GCA_964467615.1 uncultured Nitrospirales bacterium
AACGGTCGCAACGAAATGCAAGGCGCGAGCAATTCCTACACAACTGAGTTCTCTGCGATCTCTGAGTTCTCTGTGGCCGTCTTCTTACGCGAGGTGGTCACAATTTGTAACCACGTTCCGCGTGATCATGTCGGGATTTCCGGGCAGTTTTTGCGTAGTTCGGGGCGGTTTTTGCGGCGTTTGAAGTCGTTTTCGCGGCGTTTGAGGGCGGTTTTTTGCCGTTTTTCAGGTGCGTGTTGTCTGGGTTCCATAATGGAACAAAATGACCGCGTCCCACTTCTTTGGTGCTGATCAGATTTCTTGGTTACGTCTCTCGCCGCGGGCCACTAGGGTTGCTCCATATCGACGACTGCGCCGAGGTCGAATATGGGGAGGATCATGGCCATGACGATGAATCCGACGATGGCGCCGACGAAGACGATCATGGCGGGTTCGAGCAGGGTCATGAGGACGCGGAATTCGCGTTCGACATCGCGGTCGAGTTCGTCGGCGACTTGGAGGAGGGCGTCGTCGAGCGTGCCGCTTTCTTCGCCAACGCCGACGGAGGCGATGACGACGTCGGGGTAGAGGCCGGTGGTTTGCATGGCGTGGCCGAGGGAGTGGCCTTCGCGCACGGCGTGCTCGAGCAGGCGGTTCGTGTCGCGGTAGAGGGAATTCCGGATCGCGCCGGTGGTTATGGCGAGCGCGTTGACAATGGGGATGCCGTTGCGCAGCAGCGTCCCGAGCGTGCGCGTGAGCGAGGCAAACTCGGCGGTGCGCAACGTCGGGCCAAGCCGGGGTACGCGGAGCAACGCGCGCTCGAGAAACCGGCGTACGCGTTCGGCCTTCGCGAGGCGAGCGCCAACGAACGCTAGGGCGAGCGTCGCGGGCAGCACGAGCCACCACCACGTTTGCAGGACGGAACTAAGCATCACCAGGATCCTCGTCGGCAACGGCAAGATTTGGCCAGTGTCGCGGAACACGTCCGAGAACATCGGCACGACAAAGGTAAGCAGAATGACAATCGTCACGGCGCCCATGAGCATCATTGCGCCGGGGTAGACGAGGGCCATGCGCGTCCGCGCGCGCAATTCGTCCCGGCGTTCGCCGGTGTCCGCGAGCCGCAGCAAGGTCTCCGCGAGCGTGCCGCTTGCCTCTCCCGCGCGGACCAGGTGCACGTACATCGCGTCAAAGATTTGCGGGTAGGTTTGAAGCGCTTCGGAGAGGGTTTGGCCGTCTTCGAGGCGGGCTTGAAGCCCCGCGGCGACGGTGCGCCATGCGCCCTCCGCGCCGTGCTTTCGCATGCGCGCCAGCGCCTGGACGAGCGGCAGGCCGGATCGGAGAAGGACGGCAAGCCGCCGGGTGAAGCGCGTCAACTCGCTGCGCTTGAGGCCGAAGACCCCGTAGCGCAGCCGCAGGCGGCCGCCGCGCGCGGCGTCTTCGATGCGGACGACGTGGTAGCCTCGGTGCAACAGACCGGAGACTGCGGCGTTCTGGTCGTCGGCGTCGATCTCGCCCTTGAGGATTTCTCCGGGCTCGCGAAGCGCTTCGTAGAGGAACGTCGCCATGGCGCGTCAGCGGTCTTCCTGGGTGACGCGCAGCACTTCTTCGAGCGTCGTGATTCCCAGGGCGGCCTTGACAAAGCCATCCTGGCGAAGCGGCGTCATGCCGTGCGCAAGCGCGTGCTTGCGAATGACGGACGCGGGCGATTTGGCGACGATGGCCTCGCGGACGCCGTCGTCGATGAGCAGGATTTCGTGGATGGCGGTGCGGCCGCGATAGCCGGATCCGCGGCAGTGATCGCAGCCTTTGCCGGACCGGAAACTCGGTTGCGTTTTCGCCGGATAATTGAAGTGCCGAACGACCGCGGGATCGGGACTGCTTGGGGCCGAGCACGCCTCGCAATTGGTGCGGATGAGGCGTTGGGCGACGACGGCCTGAATCGACGACGCGAGAAGGAAGGGTTCGACGCCGATGTCGATGAGCCGCGGCATTGCGCCGGGGGCGTCGTTCGTGTGGAGCGTGGAGAAGACGAGGTGGCCGGTGAGCGCGCAGCGAATGGCGAGTTCGGCGGTCTCGAAGTCGCGGATCTCGCCGATGAGCATGACGTCGGGGTCGTGGCGCAACATCGAGCGCAGGCCCGCGGCAAAGGAGAGACCGATGTCCGGCCGGGCCTGCATTTGGCAGATGCCTTCCATTTGGTACTCGACAGGGTCTTCGACCGTGATGATTTTGCGTTCGGTTTCGTTGATGCTGCTCAAGCACGCATAGAGGGTCGTAGTCTTGCCGGAGCCGGTGGGGCCCGTGAGTAGGATGATACCGTGCGGTTTGGCGAGGAGCGGCGCGAAGGTGTCGAGGTGGTCCCGCGTGAAGCCAATGCTCTCGAGGCCCATGAGGACGCTGCTGCGTTGAAGGATGCGCAGGTTGACGCTCTCCCCGTGGGCGATGGGAATGACCGAGACGCGCAGATCGAAGTCCTCGCCGGCGATACGGACTTGGATACGGCCGTCCTGCGGGAGGCGGCGCTCGGCGATGTCGAGGTTGGCCATGATTTTGATGCGGGACACGATGGCCTCGCGGAAGTGCCGGACGTTCTCCGGGATGTTCGCGTTGAAGAGGATTCCGTCGATGCGGTAGCGGACGCGCAACTTGCGCTCGAAAGGTTCGAGGTGGATGTCCGTGGCGCGGCTCTTGTAGGCGTCGACGATGAGTTGGTTGACGAACTTGATGATGGAGGCGTCGGCGGCCATGTCGTCGATGGCGGCGCCGGAGACATCGGAAACGATTTCGACGTGGCGTTCGCCGACCAACTTCTCGAGGGTGTCCGCGCCGAGTCCGTAGTGCTCGCGGATGGCCTCGGCGATGAGGCGCGCGGGGTGGCGCTCCGCCCGGACGCGGCGTTCGAGAACGACCCTGAGTTGATCGAGAACGTCGACGCGCTCGGGGTCCTCCATGGCGACGACGAGCACGTCGTCTTCAATACGAAGCGGCACGACCTGATAGCGAGCGGCGATGGCCGCCGACATGGCGCCGAGCGCATCAGATTCGGGCGTCAATTTGAGTGCACCGATAACCGTCATTGCAGGGACCCTAATACATCCTTTTACTGCGCATGAAAACGCAGAGTGGATCGTTTTGTCAAGACGTTACGGCGGCGTCAACGCTTTCGGCACGAGTCGAGTAATGAGACAAGAGCAATTGCCCGTAATTACATTTTAGTATATAGTACAGAATATAAAGTACAATTTCTATATATGCTTCAGTTACTCAAGCACCCAACACCTCGGCGTGGAAGCGCGGGCTTTACGCTCATTGAGTTGATGTTGGTGGTAATCATCATCGGGGTGATCGCGGCGATTGTGGTGCCGCGGTTGACGGGGCGCACGGAGCGGGCGCGGTTGACGGCGGCGAAACAGACGATTGCCTCGGTGTCGGGGGCGCTGGACGCGTTCGAGTTGGAGTTGGGGCGGTTCCCGACGACGGAAGAGGGGGTCGAGGCGCTGGTGGTTCGCCCGCCGGCGTTGGCGCCGGAGGACGAGTGGAACGGGCCGTACCTGCGCGAGGTCCCTCGAGACCCGTGGAACCGGGAATTGATATACCGCAATCCACCGGAGCAGTCGGTGGACTTTGATCTGATTTCCGCGGGCCGCGACGGCGAGGAGGGGACGGACGACGATGTCACGAACTTTCGCCGCGATCAGTAGTAACGGCGCGTTCACGCTGCTCGAGTTGCTGCTGGTGACGACGTTGATGGCCGTGTTGAGCGCGGTTGCGCTTCCTCGGCTGAGCGGCGCGACGCGGGCCTCGCGGCTGGAGTCGGGTGCCGGGGCCGTGGCGCAGTACGTGCGGTTCGGGCGCAAGGCGGCGATCGAGCGAGGACTGCGCGTCCGGCTGGAATTCGCCGACGAAGGGCGTTCGTTTTTCTTGCGCGTCCAGGACGAGGAAAGTCTACTGCGCGAGGCGTATACCGAGTTCGGAGATGGGCTGCTCGACGCGGACTGGCGGTTGCCGGATCGGGTGCGCGCCACGAAGGTGGTGTTGCGAGGCGTACCGGGCCCGTTGACGCCGCTCGTGTTCACGCCGGACGGCGTTAGCGACGACCTCACGATCATGCTGCGCAACGAGGCCGGTCGCGAGACCTCGATAGTCCTGGGACCAGGATGGGACCAAATATGGATCGAAGCGGGAACGGATGGGCCGGCAAACCGTTGAGCGCCTGGAGCTCGGCCAGGGGCGTGGCGCTCATCGAGGTGTTGGTCGCGGTGTCCGTCATCGGTGTCGGCATGGGCGCGGTGTTCCAAAGCCTGTCGACCGCAGCGCGACTGCAATCGCGCCTCGATGAGAGGTCTGCGGGGCGGCGGCTGGCTGTCGCGATCGTGCCTCGGCTCGAAGCACGGGGCGCGCCGAACGGCGATCAAGAAGGCCGGTTCGATCCTCCGGACGACCGATATTCCTGGTCGGCGACGGCACGCCGGCCGGAGGGCGATACGCCGTTTTCGTTGTTGGAAGTGCGCGTGACGCGGGTGGAGGGCGATGCCCATGCGTATACGTTGCGAACGCTGTTGCCGCAACGCTAGCCGTGGCCGGGCAGGTGGCTTCACGATGATCGAGATGCTGGTCACGCTGACGATGTTCGCACTGGCGCTGAGCGCGCTGGTCGCCGGATTGCGTTCGGGCGCGGCGACGTGGCGCACGGTCAAGCGCCACGGGGAAGAGTCCGCGTTGCTGGAACGGGCGCAGGCGATCGTGCGCGATGACCTCGCGCACCTAAAGCGGGGACAAGACGACGAGCCGGCCTTCGCGGAAGAGGGGAGCGGCACGCCGCGCGAGTCGCTGTCGTTCGGACGGCTTGCGACGCGATCGGGCCAACAGTTTGGTGCGCGGAGGGAGTGGTCGCGGATTGTGTATCTGCTTTTGGAAAATGAGTCGGGACAACAAGCCGACCTGGTCCGCAAGGAGACTCCGTGCGTGGCCAAGGGCGCGTTACGCGGGGCGGAGGGGGAAACGGTGCTGCTACCCGGCGTCAAATCGTTGCGCATTGACTACTGGAACGGCGAAGAATTCGTTCTGGCATGGGACGATGCGGAGAAATTGCCGGTCCAGGTCCAACTCACGCTCGAGCGAGAGCGCGGCGCGTCACTGACGTTTGCGGGGTCCTCCCCATTGGGCGCATTCGGGGCCGGTGCGCCATGAGGACGAGTTGTCATGAACGCGGGTGTTCACCTGGAAAGGATGAAAATGGCGTGGCGCGAACCGCCGATTACGATTACGAGCACGTGCACGAGCACGATAGGCCGAGCGGTGCGCAGGGTACGGGGCGCGGTATTTGGAGCAGTCGTCATCTCCCGTTGGGGCGCGCAGAAACAACAAAAGGATGGTTCGGGTACTGGTTTGGCAGCCGAGGGCGGCTGCCCCACACCCGATTCCTGTACAGCGTGCGCGACGGGAATTTTCGAGGTAGCGGGCACGGGACCGACGCGGGATCGATTCTCGTCGTCACGCTGTGGATCGTGGCGCTGTTGGGCCTGATGGCCTTGGGCGTCACCGAATCGGTGCGGCTGGCCACGCGCCAGCAGGCTTGGGCGGACGGAGAAGCGCAGGGCCGCGCGCTGCTGCATTCGCTCGCACAATCGGCGATAGCACGCCTAAAGGCGGACGCGAATGGAGAATACGACGCGGACTCGGAACCGTGGGGCCAAGCGTTCGCGTTGTCGTCGGACTCGTTGCGCACGGAATTCCAAGGCGCGGGGGCCTTGCTGCCGGACTTTGAGGCGCGGGTGATCGTCGTGGACGAGAGCGGGAAGATTAACGTCAACCTTGCGCCCGAGGAGGTCTTGGCCGAGGTGCTGCGCGAGTCGGGGTACCCCGCGGAAGCGGAACGGATCGCCGAAGCGATTGTCGATTGGCGCGACGAGGATTCGATCGGCGCGGCGGAAAGCGATCTCTACGCGGGCGGCGACCCGGCGTACGAGGCGGCGAACGACGATTTGGCGGCAATCGAGGAATTGTTGTTCGTGGCGGGGGTGGCGCCGCTGGCGTTCTTCGGCGAGGACGCCAACCGGAACGGCGTTCTGGATCGGGAAGAGAACGATGACGATCTGTTCATTCCGTTGGACAACGGCGATGGGCGTTTGCAGCCGGGCCTCTTGGATCTGTTGACCGTATACGGGGACGGATCGATCAACGTGAACACCGCGACCGAAACGGTGTTGCGCGTCGTCTTAGGGGTATTTCTCGATCCGCAACTAGCGGAGTCGAAGGCCCGCGAGATTGTTGCGGCGCGGCGTGGTAGGGACGGTCTGGACGGCACCGAAGACGACCGTCCCATCATCGACCAACAGGGGTTGACGGCGGCGCTGACCGAGCCGGTCATGGCGCAGGCGGCGGCGGCCGGTGTGGTGTTCTCCCTCCGATCGATGGCGCAACGGTTCCATGTGATCGTAACGTTGCCCAAGACGCATCAATCGCTCGAGGGCGAGTTACTCGTCGCGCGCGACGGCGACGAATTGGTCCCGTTGGAATGGCGGGAGGAGTGAACGTGGCCTGGTTCACATCCGCTCGGAAAACGTCCGCCTGCGGACTCGAGTATTTGGGCGACGGCCGGTACCGCGCCGTGCGTCTCGCACTGGAAAACGGAAGCGCCAAGCAGATTCTCGCGGAAACGGTGTTCGGCCCAGACAGTGGCCCGTCCGCCGCGCGTGCGTTGGGCTGCCGCCCCGGCGAGCACACGGTCTTCGCGCTGCTGGGCGCGTCGGTGTTGCTGCAGTGGCTGACGTTGCCCTCGGTGGACGAACGGCAGATCGCGCGCATGATGCCGCACGAAGTCCGCGCCGTGTCGCCCTGGCCCGACGATGAACTGCGTTGGTGTTACCGCATCGCGCAACGCGATGCAGTTGAAGGATACTCGCGCGTGATGCTCGTGCTCGCCCGCGCGTCGCGCGTGAACGAGCATTTGGCCGCGCTGCACGCCGCGGGACTTCGGCCGACGCGCATCGAGCCTTCGACATTTTCCCTGGCGCGGCTGATGGTCCCCCCGGCCTCCCGCGTGAAGGAGCGCTGGGAAGGCGACGAACCCTGCACTGCATTGTTGTACGTTGGCGGCAAGGACATGGAACTCGTGCGCTTCGCCGCGGGTGTTTTGCAGTTCGCACGCGCAGCGGAACGCGAAGGAATACCCGAGTCGTTTCTACGGGAAACACGCGCCCTCGAGCACGATGTCGACGATGCGAATTACGAGTCGGCAGTCGTTGCGCTGGAGGACGACGCGGCATGGGCGCGACTACACGACGTGATGCCTCTCGCGCGTCGCGTCGAGGATGTGGACCTTCCTGGGCTCAACGGCTTGCCCCGGCTTGGGGGTCCGCAAGCGCTGTGCGTCGCCGCCGCGCTGGCCCCCGCGGGCCTGGGCGCGATGGACGATCTGCTGCCGCCGGCCGAACAACGCCGCATCGTGCTAGGCCGGCTGTTCCGCCAGGCAGCGGTGACGATTCCCGCCATTCTGTGGTTTGCCGGCGTCCTCTACGGCCTGTTCGCGTATTTCCTGGGCCAGGAACGCGCCTACATCGAGCGCGCGCGCACCGAGGTCCGAGAGTTGAGGAGCGATGCCGGCGATCTCCAGGCCCAATCGCAGCGGTTGGCCGCGCTGCGCGGGGAATTCCAACAGGTTTCCGCGCCGCTCGAGATCGTCCTCGAGTTGTACCGCCGCACGCCGCAATCGATCGCGCTCAACTTCCTGAGTTACGACGCGCGCCGCAACCTGGTCATCGGCGGAGAGGCGCCCTCGTATCCGGCGCTGCTCGAGTACGTGACCGCGTTGCAGGACTCGGCCTGGTTCCGCGAGGTTGGCATGAACTACGGCGCGCAACCCCGGTCGTCTGCGGGCGCGTTTGTCGACTTCAAGATTACCTGCCGCGTCGTACCCAAGGACGAGCAACGATGACGGCCCGGCCCTTAACGCCGCGCGAACGGCGCATAACGATCGTGACGGCCCTCGTTCTGGGCGGCGCGCTTGCCTACGCGTACGCGCTCGAGCCGATGATCCAGACGTGGACCGATCTACGCGCCGACGCCAACGCGCTGACTGCCGAACAACGCGAGTTGACCCAACTCCTCGAGCATCGCGGCGCGATCGAGGCGCAGTACGCCGGCGTCGAGAGCGCGGTGGCCGAAGGACAAAGCGAAGAGGCATTGCAGATAGCGCTCTTGACGGAAGTCGAGGACCTCGCCCGGCGTTCCGGTCTCGTCGTGGGAAGCATCAAGCCAATGGGCCGCGACCGCGAAGGTCCCTTCGAACGGATTCACGTCCAACTCAACGCGCAGTGCGAGCACCACCAGTTCGTCAACTTTCTGCAGGGCGCGCAGCGCCGTGAGCGTCTGTTGCGCTGCGAAGGCGTGACGTTGACGGTCGGCCGCACACGCCCGCCGGTGAACGTCACGCTGACCATCTCCAAACTCGTCAACATCGGGAGCGCGGCGCCATGAACAATCTCGTTCGCCTGCTCGGCCTCCTTCACCGCGCCACGCGCGCGCTGCTTGCCGTGAACGTCGCACTGACCGCCCTGCTTGTCTTGGCCTGGGCCACCGGCGCGCTGGCGCTCCCGCACGCCGCGCCAGATGCAACGTCCGCCGTCGCGGCGCTGGCCGAAGGCGCGAGCGCCGACGCCATCGACGAAAAGACGGTCTCCGACACGATCACGGGCAAGGCCGTATTCCGCACGAACCGGATGATCGAGGAGAAGACCGTCGACGAGCTCGCCCAGTTCCAGTTCCGCGGCGCGAACCTCCAAGGCGGCGACCCGCGGGCCTACGTCAAGGACATCGTCCGCGGGAAAATGCTCACCGTGCGGGCGGGTGAACAACTCGGCGGGCGCTTTGACGTGATCGAGGTCACTGCCGACGCGGTCCACCTGCGCCGCGGCAACGAATTTTTCGAACTGAGGAGATAGACTTTGACGCAAGGACGAGAGAGACGGTTTGCGGTTGCATCGGCGGCGCTGTTGGCGCTGGGCGCTGCGTGGGCGCAACAGCCCGACCCCGAACAGCACATCAATCTCGAACTCTCCGGCGAACCCATCGCGGACGCGATGAAGGTATTGTCGGACGCGACGGGCTTCAACATCCTCTTGAGCGGCACGGCGCAGAGCGAAGCGAAGATCACCGTCTTCATCCGCGACATGCCCGCCGAGCGCGCCCTCGAGGAAACCGTGCGCGTGAACGGCCTGCACTACGTGCGCAACGGCGACGTCGTCTGGGTCCTGACCGGCGAGGAGTACTTCGAGGACTTCGACCTGGGGCGCGAACGCCGCGTGGTGCGCCTGCGCCACGCCCGCGCCGCCGACGTCGCCACGATCCTCCAATCCAGCCTGAGCCAGAACGCGAAGGTCACGACATATCCCGAAGCCAACGTGCTCGTCATCGCCGAGGTCCCGGAGCGCATCGAGGTCCTCGACGCCCTCATCGCCGAACTCGACCGCCCGACGGACACGCGCGTCGTCCAGCTCAATCACGCCACGGCGCAGGAGATGCTCGCGCTCTTGCAGAACCACGTCTCGAGCCCCGCCACGTTCCAGGCCGACGCCCGCACCAACCAACTCGTGCTCACGGACACGCCGGAAAACCTGGACGCGTTCGAGCGGCTCGTGCGCGAGTTTGATAGGCCCGACCTCGTCGAAACGCGCACGTACCAACTTGCTTACGCGGACGCCAGCGAAGTCGCCGACCTTCTGCGTGAAGTGCTCACCGGCAGGCGCCGCTCGCCCACCGAAGGCGCTGGAGGCATGAGCGAACCGGGCGCGCGCGAACAGCCCCAGGTCTTTACCGCGCCCGAGTCCGCGCGTCCCGGATCGCGTTCGTCGTTCGAGTTGCGGCGCGGCGCGCCAACTGCCGCGTCCGTCGCGGAACCCGCCGCGCAAACGCCCGCGGCCCCGGCTGTCGCAGCGGACACCGGAGTTGTGCCCTTGAGCGATGAGGACGCCGCCCTCGGGCCACTCGCCAGTATCGCTGCGGATCCGCGCACCAATACCGTCATCATCACGCACACCGCGGGGGTCCTCGATCGCCTCGAGGTGATCATTACTCAGGTCGATGTTCCCAACGAGTTCCATCGATACCAGTTCCAGTTCGCGAACCCCGCCGAACTCGAACTCGAAACCCGCCTCGCCCAACTGCTGCCCGTCGACGGCGCCTTCCTCAACGTCGATGCATCAAGCCGCACGGTCACGTTCCGAGCCCGGACCGATCTCGCCGACGAAATCCTCGAACTACTCCGCACATGGGACTACAACGTCCGCCAAGTCGTCATCGAGGCCCAAATCCTTTCCGTCAACGTCGGCCTCATCAAGAACCTCGGTATTTCCTGGCAGGCGGTCCTCGAAGACGCCGGCAACATGCTCGACCGTTCCATCGACGCCAACGTCTTCTTCCCGCCCGCCATCGCATC
>CAYXRK010000170.1:0-10392 GCA_964467615.1 uncultured Nitrospirales bacterium
CCAGTCCACCGGTTCTTCCGGCGTCCGAAAACCCATCGTGCCGACCTGATGGCAATACATGCACATCATTTTGAAGTTTTCCCGGTCGGCCTTGTTGTCCCATTTTAGTTGGGCAAACAACTTGTCGCCAGTCGCTTGCTGCACCAGGGCCTCTGGCGTGGCTGCCGTCATCGTGATGCCTACGTCGTTCGAGTTAGCGCCGACGGCATTGACCCATTGGTCTTCCAGACCGATGAGGCGGGCCCGGACGTTATGGTCCTTTTTGGCGAGGCCATCAATTTTGAATGAGCCATCGTCCTTGGTGAATACAGTAACGTTCATTTCCAATTCGGGATCGAAGGCGGAAACCATAACGCCGCCCAGCGACTTGCCCGCATTGTCCTTGATTACGCCCGAAATACTCGACGACTGCGCCCAGACAGGGACGCATACGACGGCCATAACGAGCGCGCCGAACACGATCGATTTACGCATAAACAAATCCTCTCCTCATGTTCCGATCAAGACCTGGAATCAGGCCCCGAGCAGCAGCCCAAATCGCCCGCGAAAACGGGCGGTTTCCCTACGTGATGACACTCGCACATACGATAATACTCCGCCAAACCAACAGTGGGCAAGCCCACGGAATAGGCGAATTTTGGCCCTATTCCACTATAAACCCACGCAGGGAACGAAGTTCCCGCTACAGTCCCCACTCGTCGGTCTGCGACCTTTCCTCGGTCTTCTTCGCCAACCAGGCCTCGAATTCTTCGGGAGTCTCCACGTAGACGAGGCCCTTCATGCTGAAATGAGTCAGGCCGCAAAGTTGAGCACAGACGATTTCGAACTCACGGTCTGGATTGCCGGTGACTTGTTTGAAGTCCGCCGAAGTCATCGTGGGAACGAAATGGACTGGGACGCGAATTCCCGGAATCGCGTCCTGCTTGACCCGAAATTCGGGAACGGAGAACCCGTGGACCACATCGCGGCTGGTAAGGTGGATTAGTGCGGTCTTCCCGACGGGCAGGTGCAACTGGTTCCAAAGCACGACATCGTCCTTCCCCGCGTCGTCTTCCGGAACCAGCCCCAGGGGATTAGCCTGTTCGTCGACGAGTTCCGGGCGCGACTGGCCGTAGCGCCCATCCGGTCCGGGATAGTGGATGTTCCAGCCGAACTGTTGCGCGACGACGCGAACGTCGACGACGTCGCCGTTCGGCAACGTGGTGACTTCGCGTTCCCAGAAGGGTAGTGAAAATCCGACGAGAAGGACAGACTCGATTGCAACCATCGCCAACACCAACACATAGGGCAGTTTGGATCGGAGGCCGCGGTAGTCCGCCGTCGGGCTTTTGGATTTCCGATACCGCACAAGTGGCACGACGAAGAACACGCCCCAGACGATGAGTGCGGCAAGCATGACGCCGTGGACGATGAGTATCATTTGATCGACTTCGGCCGCACGGCCCGACGCCGCGACGGGGAGCAACAGCAGGTCACGCATCGCGTTGATCTCCATCACCGGGTTCGAGGCGTAGTGAACGACGCCACAACGCGATCCCGAATAGACCTATTGCGGCGAGTACGCCGACGGTCGGCGTTAGCAACACGACGACGGCCCAGCGAATCGCCGCGGGTTGCGCGCCCTCCATTTCGGAGAAACACGCGGAGCACGCATGCGCGTACGGCGCGGCGGCGAGCAATAGCGCGAGGGAGCGTAGCATGTCAAACAATTCCCCAGGTCTTGCGAACGAACCGCGCGCCGTACGCCATCAACGCGACCGAGCCGGCCGCCGAACCTATTGACACCATCGCCCACACCGAGCCCCCCCCGCGCGTCCACTCGCGCCAACTCCATGCCGCAAACAGGATCGCGAATACGCACGAGAGAATCACAAAAACGGTGTGCATTATCTTGAGCGACATCGTCAGTGCTCCTCCCCCACGCCGTCGTCCGGCGACGGCGCGACGACGTGTTCCGCGCCTTCGTACGGGTCATTCATCGTGAGGTACGTCAGGCCGAAGAGCCCCGCGACGAACACGATAGTGAAAAGGACGACGGCGATGATTCCGCGCCGCTCGGACATCAGGTGCATCAGTATCGCGGCAATGAGGAATACTTGAACTGCTGCGACGCCGAGAACGGCGGCAGTGCGCTGATTGCCATCAACGCCCATGCGCACGAGTCCAATCGACAGGGCCAAGAGCATCAGCACCGCGACGGCGATGCCGATGTGTCCTCTGAGCGAAGCGGCGATTTGTTCAGGAGAATCGTTCATCGCTACACCAAATACAACGCCGGAAACAGCACGAGCCAGACCATATCTACGAAGTGCCAATAAAGCCCGGTGATCTCGACGCGGTTAGTAAACTGGCCCGGCGCGTGCCGGTACAAACGTAAACCTGGTCCGGCGTGCCAGAGTAAGGCCAAGACGCCGCCCACGATATGCAGAAAATGGACGCCCGTAAGGACAAAGTAAATGCCATAGAAGTTGTTCGTTGAGGGAAGGAGGCCGTGATCTACCTTCTCGTAATACTCCAAAGACTTGATGCACAGAAAGGCCAGGCCCAAAAGTGCCGTCGCCAACGCATAGACTCGAAATTTTTCAGGTCTATCGAGCAACAACGACGTCCATGCGAAGACCATCGTGATGCCCGACACGATCAGTATCACCGTGTTAATCGTCGCCAAAGGAACGTTAAGTAGTTCCGATCCTTTCGGCCATTCGGGGGCACCGGTCCGCAGCATGACGTAGGCGCTGAAAAGCCCGCCGAACAACATGATCTCGGATGCGAGAAAAAGCCAGATGCCCAGCTTGCCGTTATAGACGCCCGTATCGCGCCGCGCCTCGACGGTGTATGGAATGACCATGGACATGACTACTTCGCCATCCCATCCACGGCGCTCAACGGGCGCTCGGCTTGAAGCGAGTAGTCCGCCGCTGCCCCAGGCACGCTGTATTCGTAAGGTCCGCGATACACGGCGATGGGGCCCTCGAAATTTCCGTGCCCTATCGGCGGCGAAGGCGCGGACCATTCCAGCGTTGTTGCGGCCCAGGGGTTTCGGTCAGCGCGCCGCCCGGCGACGAGACAGATCAGGACGTTGACGATGAAGAAAATCTGTACTGCGGCCAGACCAAACGCCGAATGCGTCATCGCCTTGTTCAGAAACAATACATCCGCGGCGTGCGCGTAAGAAGCGCCACCGTCCGCCAAACGCCGATTCACCCCGGCCAGACCTTGAATCAGCATCGGGAAAAAGATTCCGTTCATGAATATCAGCGAAGGCCAGAAATGCAGATGGCCAAGAACATTATTCAGTTGCCGTCCCGTGATTTTCGGAAACCAATAGTAGATGCCCGCGAAGATGGCGAAGATGGTCCCCGGCGCGACGATGTAGTGGAAATGTCCGATGATGTAGTACGTGTCGTGCAGGTGCATGTCGCTCGCGACGAGGCCGAGCGGCAGGCCCGTCAATCCGCCGATGCCGAACATGGGAATGAAAGCTGTCGCGAATAGCATCGGCACCGTGAAACGAATCGATCCGCCCCAAAGCGTCCCCACCAACGCCGTCAAGATGATGACGGAGGGGATCGAAATGATCATCGTCGTCGCTTCAAAAAACGCGCTCATCGTCGTGCCCATGCCGGTGAGGAACATGTGGTGCGCCCAAACGATGAATGACATGAAGCCGATGAACAGGGCCGAGCCGACGATCGCCTTGTAACCCCAAAGCGGCTTGCGCGTGTTATTGACGATGACCTCGGCGACGATCCCCAACGCCGGAAGTATAAGGACATAGACCTCCGGGTGGCCTAGAAACCAGAAGAGGTGCTGCCATAGCACCACGCTGCCGCCTCCGGCCACTTGCATCGGCTCGCCGGACAACACCAATCCCGAGGGCAGGAAGAAGCTCGTGCCCGCGACACGGTCCATCAACTGCAATATCGCGGCCGCCTCGAGAGGAGGAAACGCGAGCAGCAGCAAGAAGCTTGACACGAACTGCGACCAGACAAACACGGGCAACCGAAAAAACGACAACCCCTCAGCCCGCAACTGAACGATGGTGACGATGATGTTGATCGCACCCAAGAGCGAACTCGTGATCAGGAAGATCATTCCGATTAGCCAAAATCCCTGGCCGCCGAGGTTAATCACGGAAAGCGGCGGATACGACGTCCAACCCGATGCGGCGGGACCGTCGTGCAGAAAAAAACTGCCGAGCATGACGCAGCCGCCGACGAAATACGACCAGTAGCTGAGCATGTTCAGGCGCGGAAACGCCATATCCGGCGCGCCGATTTGGAGCGGCACAAGGTAGTTGCCGAACGCCCCGACCACCATCGGCACCACCGCGAGAAAGATCATGATCGTGCCGTGCATCGCGCCAAAACCGTTGTACGCCTCCGGTACGAGGACGCCGCCGGGCAGGTAGATGTTGTCGTCTGGAAGGCCGGACAGCCCAGGGACCGCCCTGCCCGGATAGGCCAACTGCCAGCGCATGATCAGCATCAAGCCGAAGCCGATGAAAAAGAACAGCGCCGAGGTCAGGCCGTACTGAATCCCAATCCACTTGTGGTCAATCGAAAAGACATACTTCCGAATGAAACCCGGTTCGTGAGATTCGAGATGATGAGCGTCGTGGTCCACGGTCATTCCGTCGTGTAGATATATTCGCGTACTCGCAATAAAACACCGTACGCCCAGCTTGGTGCAAGGGGAAGAAGGTTACTATAGTGAGTCGGCAAAACGTGCGCAAGGCCCGAACCGGATCGATCACACGTTAGCGGCCGTATTCGGCCGGTTCCTCGCGGATGATGAGTTGGTCACCGCCGTTGGCTTCGCGTTTGCGAGCCTTCTTAAAGGTGACGTTCATTCCCGTTACCGCAGGCATCTCGATTCGTTTGCCCGCGAGGAGCTCGGCGACGGTCAGAATCTGGACCTTTGGGTACCTGCCCCACCGGGATTCATACGCGCCAGCATCAGCAGCCTCGGCCCGCATGGGCTTCGTCGGCGCATGCATGGAAATCAGCACGCCAATCTGGGCCCCTTCGCGTTGGATCACCCCCACGAGATCACGCACGTACGCCGGAGTAAGTTTTCCGGCCTTGACCGAGAGAATCACCTGTTTGGTTTCGGCGGCGTCGCCCTCGTGGAAGTAGATGCGGCCATCAATGCCTTTGTCCGCGCCCTTCTTCTGGACCACAGGCCTCGCTCCAACCAGGCCCAATGCCCACCATTGGAACTGATACGGATCCTGCGCGGCCAATACGCGCGCATCGGGCACGGACGCGGGTTCGCCGACTACATCGTAGGTCTTGTTTATCCCCTCGCCGTAAGTGTCTTGCAGGCGGTGCCGAATGAGACTGACCGCGAGCACGGTCACGTCGATGCCGATCCAGCGGCGGCCAAGTTTCTGCGCGGCATCGACGGTCGTGCCGCAGCCGCAGAAGGGATCGAGGACGAGATCGCCTTCGTTCGAACTCAGCCGGATGATTCGATCCAACAGTTGGAGTGGCTTCTGCGTCGGATATCCGAGCCTCTCCTGCGCTTGAGAATTGATCGGCGGGATATCCGTCCAGACGTCGTCCAACGGTTTGCCCCGTTGCTCGTCCAGATACCGAATGTATCGAGGGACTCCTCCGGGTTTTGGCTGGACAATACGCCCCGCTTCGTACTCGCGCTGCATCCTATCCTTGGTCCAACGCCAAACTTTCGTCATTCCCATAAATTCGTACGTGAGGTTGGGACGATTCGGATTGGGATTCGTGATATCCGTCAACTGATACAAACGTCCTTCATCGTCTCGATGCGTGTACTTTCGTTGCGTTTTTTCGTCGAGGTCACCCAAATCGTAAGGTTTGTACACTTGGTCGTTGTTCCAGACGGCCTCTTCCGATTTTTGGGAAACGAGAATCAGATCATGGTTGGTCGGCAATTTCTTCGTCATCAACGATTTTGCAGTCGTCCGCTTCCATATGATTTCGTTCTTGAAGTGTTTCGCCAGAAATACTGCGTCCAGCAACAACTTCAAATAATGGCTCGCCGTGGGATCGCAATGGAGGTAGATCGATCCAGTCGGTTTCAGCACTCTCCGAAGCTCGCGTAAGCGCGGGGCCATCATCGCGAGATACGCAAGCATGTCGGATTCGCCGACAAGTTTACGGAAGGCCTGGAGGGCTTCGGAGAGTTTGCCGCCGGCTTCGACGGTCTCATGGTAGGCGCGGGCTGCGGTCTCGTCCCAGCGCCACGTGTCCTCGAACGCCTTGATTTGCGAGGCGGCGGCCGCGCCGTCGTGCTCCTTAAACAGCACGTTGTAAGACGCGTTCGAGTTGAATGGCGGGTCGAGGTAGATGAGATCGACGGACTCGTCCTTGACATGTTCGCGTAGGACGGCCAGGTTATCGCCGTAGTAGAGCTTGTTCTTGTCCGTCATGCCGAGTTGCGCCCCCCTGCGCGCGGCCCCTAGATTCTGCCCTTCTGTCAGGGGTAGGGGCAAACCCGCCGCGAGGCGATCCGCCTCGCAGGCTACAAATGGTCCGCGGCGAACTTGGCGGCACCCATGACGACGGCGTCGTCGCCGAGCTTTGCAGTGGTGATCTTCACGCACTTTCGGAGGAACGAATACGTGTGTTCGTCGATGGCGCGCGTGACTTCCTCGATGTAGAGTTTCGGCATCGCCTCGACGAGTCCGCCGCCAAGCACGACCGCCTCGGGGCTCACGATATTGATCACGTTCGCCGCCGCGATTCCGGTGTAGTACGCCGCCCGGCGCACGACGGCCTCCACCATTTTGTCCCCAGTATCAATCGCGCGAGCGAGAACGCCGCTACGAATTTCGGAGAGGTCCGTCCCGCAATGCTCGTAGATGTAGGGCGCATCGTATCGCGCGGCCAACGCGGCGACCTGTTCCGCAATCGCGATGCGCGACGCTACGGCTTCGAGGCATCCGCGCTTGCCGCAGCCGCAAAACGGGCCATCGACCTGCATGGTCATGTGGCCCACCTCGCCCGCGGTCCCACTCGCGCCGTGGAAGAGTTCGCCGTTGATGATGAGGCCACCGCCGATTCCGGTGCCGGGAAAAATCCCGAAGACGTGCTTGCACTTCTTGACGTCGCCGAAGCACCACTCGCCGTAGATCCCCATGTTCACGTCGTTGTCCGCGAAGGCGGGCGCGTCAAAATGCTTCGACAGGAATTCGGCCAGGGGGAACGCGTCCCAATCGAGATTTGGCGTGTCGTAGATGATCCCCTTCTCGGGGTCCGCCGGGCCTGGCGCGCCGGCGCCGATCGCCTTGATAGGCACTTCGCCAGCCGCGCGAAGGGTCTCACGCACGGCCTTTCGAACACGGTCCTCGACGGACTCGTTACTGTCCTTGCTCCGTGACTTACGCTTCTCTCTCGCGATCGGTTTGAACTCGTGATCGAACACGACGACGGTAATGTTCGTGCCGCCGATATCTACCCCGACTACGTACTCACCTGGCTTAAGCGACCGGGCCATCGTGTTCCCCCAAGGGCAAGCATATCAGCCGTGCGCGCGCCCCGGAAACGGCCCGGCTACTCGCCTGCCTCTCGCGCGGCCTCGTAGGCCTGCGCGAGCTTCTGCTGAACGTCGAGGGGAACTTCATCGTAGTGGTCAAATTTGATGGTGTAACTCCCGCGACCGCCGCTAATGCTGCGCAGTTCGGTCGAATAGCGAAGGACCTCCGCCTCGGGAACGTTCGCGCGGATGCATTGCCGGCCGGGACCCGGTGATTCCATCCCAAGAATCCGGCCGCGGCGGCTATTGATGTCACCGTTGATGTCGCCCATGTATTCCTCCGGGACCGTGACGGCGATTTCCATGATCGGCTCGAGGATGCAGGGCTTCGCTTCCTTGATACCTTTCTGTATGGCCATCGATGCCGCAATCTTGAACGCCATTTCCGAGGAATCGACGTCGTGATACGAACCAAAGTGGAGCTCGACTTTGACGTCAACGACCTGAAATCCCGCGACAACGCCGCGATGCAGCGCGTCTTGGCAGCCCCTGTCGATGTGCGGAATGTACTGTCGCGGCACGACCCCGCCGACGACGCTGTCAATGAACTCGTAGCCCGCGCCGCGCACATTCGGGGAAATCCGAAGATGGACGTCGCCGTATTGCCCGTGGCCGCCGCTTTGTTTCTTGTGTTTGCCTTGCACGTCCGATTTGCCCTTGACCGTCTCCTTGAACGCCACCTTCGGCGTCCGCGTTTCCGCCTCGACGTGAAATTTCCGTTTCATGCGGCCAAGAAGGATGTCCAGTTGCAGGTCGCCCAATCCCTTGATGACGTGCTCGTTCGTCTCGGCGTCGCGGTAGTGGTGAAACGTCGGATCCTCTTCCGCGATCCGGTTGAGCGCCTCGCCGATTTTGTCCTCGTCGTTGCGCGATTTGGCAAAGATTGCGAGCTTGACCATCGACGGGGGCAACTCGATTCTCTGTAATTGAATGTCCGTGCCAAGCGCGCCGATCGTGTCGCCGAAATGCGTGTGCTTGAGTTTCGTCATCGCCGCAAGGTCCCCAGGACCGACCTCGGGCACCTGCGTTTGCTCCTTGCCGCAGAGGAAAAATAGTTTGCCCGTGCGCTCTTTAGAATTGGTGCTGACGTTGTAGAACTCGGAGTCGGCTTTGAGCGTGCCGCTCAACACGCGGAACAGCGAGAGATGACCAACGAACGGATCGACGATCGAGCGGAATATCTGCGCGAGGAACGGTCCGTCACCCTTGGGCTGGAATTCAACGTCCTCCCCTTTCGAATTCTTTCCCACAATCTTGCGGTCGAGCGGCGTCGGGAAATAATGACAAATAAAGTCCATGAGCTCTTTGAGGCCGACTTCCTTTTCGACACTACCCCCGATGATCGGCACCACCCTCCCGCTCTTGATGCCCGCCTGAAGGCCATGCGCAAAATCGTCCTCGGACAACTCGCCCGTCTCGAGATACTTCTCCATCAGCGCGTCGTCGGATTCCGCGACGGCCTCAGCGATCGCCACCTTGGCGTCCCCATCCCCGGACGCAATAATGTCCGTGACCGTTTTTAGCGCCGCACCAGTGCCGCTGGGCACGATCATGGGCACGCAACTGTTGCCGTAGTGTTCGCGGATTTTCGAAACGGCCTCGTCCCAATCCAGGTTTTCGCGGTCGAGTTTGTTGACGAATATTGCGCGAGGAACATTGAATTCGTCCGCATACTTGAGGGCGTTGTCCGTACCGACTTGCGGGCCCGTGGCGCCGTCGATTACAACAATAAGGCCGTCGAGGAGAGGAGTGGACGACGCGACTTCGCCGATGAAGTCCGCGTACCCAGGGTGGTCCACCAAATGCACGCGCGTGCCGTTCCAGTCCACGTGCATCAACTTCATCTGAATGGTCTGGTGGCGTGCTGTCTCTTCCTCAAGGTAATCGCCAACCGTGTTGCCGTCGGCTATTTTACCGAGCCGGTTCGTTTTCCCGGCGGCGTGCAACACGTGCTCGATGAGCATCGTCTTACCCACGCCGCCGTGACCTACAATCCCAACGTTACGTACCTTTCTCGGATCCGTCGCCATGTGTGCATCCTCCGTTTCGGGCCCAAACGAAACGGGCGGCCCAGCACTCTGCCGGCCGCCCCCTTGCAGCACCACTCGATTGGCGCAGTATAGCCGCCGGGTCTGATCCCGGCAATGCGCCCTCCGCTTCGCGCCAACGCGCTCATCAATCCTCTTCGTCGGTCAATTGCGAATAGAAATCGCCAAAGGACGCCCCGTCCACGGCCTTCATCAACTGCATCGCCGCGCGAGGATGTTTGTTCAGTATGCCGGTCACCATGTACGGGATTTCGTAGCCCCACTTAAGTTCCTTTTGCATCTCAACGAAATACTTCTGAATCAAATCGAGCACCGGCCGAACGTTGTATTTCGGGTTCTTGAGAAAACCCAGCAGCAACTCCGTCGTACAGTTCCCCGCCGCCCGGCCCATGCCGTACACGCTGCCGTCGACCATGTTGATCCCGCGAATGATCCCATCAATCGTGTTGGAGAACGCCAACTGCTGGTTGTTGTGGCAATGAATTCCGATTGTTTTGTTTGGCACGGCCTTGATGTACTTGTCGGCGAGATATTGAATCGGTTCGCAGTAGAGGTAACCAAAGCTGTCCACAAGATACACGAACTCGAAATTGGTCCCCGCGAGCTGCGCCAACGCCTCGTCCAGTTCCGGCTCGAGCACATGCGAAACCGCCATGATGTTCACCGCGACCTCGTACCCAAGGCCCTTGAGGTGGTTGCCCAATTCGATCGCCTTGTCAATCTCCTTGGCATACGTCGCCACACGGTACAATTTTATGATCGAGTCCTTCGCGGGCAAGAAGTCCACGTGGTCGCACCGCCCCACGTCCGCCATCACCGAAACTTT
>CAYXRK010000171.1:0-4570 GCA_964467615.1 uncultured Nitrospirales bacterium
TATCCGGTCGTGTCTCTCGAGCTCACATACGCGCCGCGCTCGATGAGTAACTTAGCCGTCCCCAGCTCGCGGTACGTCACGGCGTAGTGGAGCGGCGTCTTTCGCCAACGCCGGCTCCATTCGCGCACCAAGTCCGGATCGCGATCCAACATTTCCGCCAGCCGCTCGACGTCGCCCCGTCCCGCCACGTCATGCGGACTCGGCTCCGCGAAGTACCACAACGCCAGCACCACCCCTGCGAGCGCCACCGCAATCGCGATCTTCTGGTATCGCTTCATTCAACCGTGACCTTCGCGTACCACTCCGCCGCGTTCGACGCATCGATCAACGCGGGCTCGAGCATGAGTTGCGCCGGCACGGCCTCGCCTCGGGCGAGTTTTACGGCGCTTTCAAGGCCCTCCGCGGCGCATGTGGGGTAATAAAACGTGCACGCCAACTGCCCTTCGAGCACGCGTTTGACTCCGCCGTTCTCCCCGCCGAGTCCGTCCACACCCACGAAAATCATCTCGCGTTCGCGGCCGGCGTTCTTCGCCGCAAGGTACGCGCCCACGGCCATCGGGTCGTTGTGCGCGTACACAACGTCAATCTTCTCGTGCGCTTGTAAGATCGTCTCAAACCGTTTGAGCGCCTCGTCCTGCAGCCAATCCGCCACGTCCTCGATAACGGTCACGCCAGGAATCGGATCGATGAATTTACGCGCGCCGGCGTGGCGTTCTTCTTGCGGCTTGGTGCCTAGGAGCCCCTTCAATTCGACGACAACGGGTTTCTCAATACCTTTCGAAGTCACGTACTTCGCCACGAATTGTCCCGCGAGTTCTCCTATCTTTACGTTATCGGCCCCGACGAAGACATCGTAGACCGGTTCAAGGATGTTGCGTTCGAGGCAGACGACCTTGATGCCGGCGTCGTGGGCTTTCTTGACCACGGAAGTCAGCGGGGCCGCTTCATTCGGCGCGACGATGAGCACGTCGACGCCTTGCAAGATCATGTTTTCGATTTGCGCAATTTGCTTGGCATTATCTTGTGCAGCATCTTGGATGATAAGTTCGCAGTCGGGGTATTTGGCGATTTCGCGGCGCATGATGTTGTTCTGCGCGGTGCGGTAGGGCTCGGCGCTGTTGCACTGCGAGAACGCGATGACGAATTTGCCGCCGGATTTCGCCGGGGCAGCGGTGTCGGATTTATTGCAACCGGCAACGGCGAGGAAACACGTTAGGGCGAGGGCAGACGCTCGGATTCGGGTCCTGTCTAGCATTTCGGGGGCGGCTCCGTTTACGATGGCTTAGAGAGTACCTTTGCCGGGTTGTGTTTGTCATGTATCGAGGGAGGGTCGTCCCATGGGTCGTATGATTCGTATCGTGGTTGCGGCGTTAGCTGTTTGGGGCAGTGGAACCGGCGCGCGCGCGGCGGACGCGCCGCCCGCGATTCGCCAGGAAAGCCCCACGGGCATCCGGCATTCGTTCCTGGTGACGGGCACGACGACGAGCGCTATCTTCGACGAGGACAGCAAAGTCGTCTGGGAGGTGCCCGGTTTTTCGCGCGACGGCTACGTGCTCGAGAACGGCAACATCCTCATCTCGACCGGGAAGGACGCGCTCGAGTACCGCAAAGGGACGACGGACATCGTGTGGTCGTATCACCTCGCGGAGCCGAACTCGGAGTTGGGCACGGTGCAGCGGCTCGCCAACGGCGACACGATGCTCGTCGAGCTGGGGACCGCGCCGCGAATCCGCGAGATCGGCCCGGACGGCGCAATCCACGCCGAGGTGAAGCTGCAACCCGAA
Organism: uncultured Nitrospirales bacterium; assembly: GCA_964467615.1. Taxonomy (GTDB): domain Bacteria; phylum Hydrogenedentota; class Hydrogenedentia; order Hydrogenedentales; genus CAYXRK01. The sequence continues at coordinate 1,785 of CAYXRK010000171.1, forward strand.
ACGGACAACGCACACATGCAGACCCGCATGGCGCGCAAACGCGCGAACGGAAACTACCTCGTGCCGCATTTGCTCGCGTTCAAGATTAAGGAGTACACGCCGAAGGGCGACATCGTCCGCGAGATTTCGACGGACCTGCCGGAGTTTGGCGGACGCACGGTCGACAATTGGCCCTTCACCGTGATCGAACTGGAGAACGGGAACATCATCGCCAACCTCACGCACGGCGACAAGACCGCCGAGTTCAGCCCGGACGGCAAGGTCGTCTGGTGGTGCAGCAACAACGACGTGCCCGGCCAATTCAGCGACCCCTGCGGTGGCCAACGCCTGCCCAACGGCAACATGGTCATCGGCGCATACGGTCAAAAAGACCCGAACAAGACCAAGATATTCGAAGTCACCCGCGACAAAAAGGTCGTCTGGGAATTCTTCCACCCTGAAATCCACGCCCACGAATTGCACGTCATCACCACGAACGGCGAAAAAGTGTCGCCGGTGATGCGGTGAGTAGCTCAGTGACAGCGCAAAGCATTCTCCCCTATACTAGCAATTGCACGGTCGACACGACTGAACGGGGAGCGTTTGCTCATGGATGCATGTGGCTTTTGTGGCCAGCCAATAGCGCGGTCCGCGTCGAGGTGTCAACACTGCGCGAGGCCGGGCCGGTTTCCAAATGTATTGGAAGCGTCCGATCCCGATGAATGTGATGCCCTCGCGAAGCGGTATGAATCTGCTGTAGCGAAGGTTCCTACTGAAGCGAAGGGTAGGCTGGGTGAGCTAAATGACCTAATGAACAAAACCAGAGTCGTCATTTCCCGGCCTCAATCGATTCTGGAACAACTATCCAACGCTGATAACGTAGTCTACGCAACCTATCACCAATTGGCCGAGAGCGGAGTGGTCCTAGCCGTCGACGATGATTGGGACAGGCCTCGTCAAATCGCGGATATTACGCTGTTCACCAACTACCATCGCGAAGTTCGATTTGGGGCGCTCTCAACGGACGGAACCGGGTTACCTCACTATGGGGATTTTTCTATGGAATTGCGAGAGGATTTCATCGCTCATCGAACATCGGTCTTGGAAGAGAACGCTGTGAAATTTCTCGATAAGCGCGCTGGCAACCTGTTGGATCCAAAAACTCGCGTGCCGCGCGGATTTCGGGCGCCATGGGCGACGCGAAGTCAGGTTGGAATTGCCAAGCTAGCCGACCAGCTTAAGGCTGACACGAGTACCGACGACATTGCGAAGCTTATTCTGATTCCCGGCCCAGACAGCGCTCGCGACGAATTCATCGAAGCGCACGTTTTCGGCCCCATCACGAGACGCACGATTGGCCGGGTTGCCTTCACCGGAATTCGGAGCAAGGGACGCTCGACCCGTGAGAAATATGTTATCCTCAAAGGTCTTCAGAAACGTTTGGAAAATGTGGGCATTGATGTCCAGGGATTCTGATGGACGCTATTCTATCTCCAACCGCCGGTTTGGCGCTGCTCATCGACGGCGGCGAAATCCGTTCTATTCACGTCGAAGCTCCGGATGTTGTCGTACCGCGGTCCGCCGCGGACATACATCATCTCCTGGGTGACGTGGCCGACCTCATTCGGATAGAGGACTGCAACCGCGATGAAGTCGTGGGCCGCTTGATTGAACTGGATGAATGCCGCGACGCACTAACGCTCGTGCTAATGACCTTGGATCCTGAGTTCGACGACGCTTTCCGAACTGAGGTCGCGGAAGTGTTGGATCCGAACCTTGAAGTCGGGTCAATCCTCAGGTATCTCGAAAACGTCCTGTACGCGAGTCCCTTGCCGCCGGAAGCCGATATCGCGGGGGCGCTCGAACGAGTCTGCGTTGATGAATGCACCGGGCGAATCAAGAGTTTTCTTGACGATCTGCGCACATGTCAGCCGGTGATTTTCAGGGTCCACCGCGCTTGGGAAAGCATCGATCTCCGGCTTTTTGGCAGCGAACGGGATTACCTTCGCGTCCGGCACGCCGTTGTTGGGTGGGGCCTTTTTCCTGGTCTTGTCACGGCGTGCATCGAGGGAGATAGTCTCGACGAGTTTCTTGTCCAGGCGTTGTTGGGCTTGAGAACCGAAACGCCTGCGAACGTACGAGACGTGCTATCCGCATGGTTGGAACCAATACGTGCCGAGCAGAGCCAAAAGCCAAAACCTGCATTGAGACCGGAAGAACCGACCACCCCGCAATCGTATGAAGATCGGAAGCTGGAACGCGATAAATCAATATCTCGATCCGAAAGGCACGCCGGTCGGGCGCTCGCTGCAGCGAGGCGACGCGTCGAGCAAATAGCCGCCGTGGTCGCTCTCGGAGAATTGGACGAGGCGCGCCACCAAATCGCGAATTTGGTCGAGGAGCAGTGCGCAAGTGGCGACAGTGAACATGCCGCAAAGTCGCTCTCAAATATTGCAATGGCGGTACTCAATCTCGGCTATTCGGATTGGAGCGTGGAACTTAGCCGATTGGCGATAGAACTAAACGATAAAGACGTTAAGGCCCGCTGTCAATACGGGGCAACCTTGTTAAGTTGTAAACGCCTCGACGACGCGCTTGCAGAGTACGACCAGGCGCAGATACTAGACCCGCGCGACGTTTCGGCCTTGACGGGCCGTGCCGAGGTTCTCAAGGCGACGGGCCGCTACGAGGACGCACTTGCGGAATACGACCGGGCGCAGGCGCTGGATCCGTGTAACGTCGTCGCAGTGACTGGGCGTGCCGGAGTTTTTAAGGCGATGGCGCACTACGACGACGCGCTTGCGGAG
>CAYXRK010000171.1:4670-10351 GCA_964467615.1 uncultured Nitrospirales bacterium
TGGGCGTGCCGGAGTTTTTAAGGCGATGGCGCACTACGACGACGCGCTTGCGGAGTACGCCCGGGCACAGATGCTAGATCCACATAACGTCGCCGCGGTCAATGGGCGTGCCGAGGTATTCAAGGCGATGGGGCGCTACGATGAAGCGCTTGTGGAGTACGAAAGGGCGCAGGCGTTGGATCCGCGTAACGCTTATGCTGTGACGGGCCGTGCCGAAGCCCTCAAGGCGATTGGGCGCTACGAAGAGGCACTTGAAGAATACGATAAAGCGCGAGCGAATAATTCATACGATAGAGTTGCCGGAACTGGAAGGGCATGCGTTCTAGCGACTCTTGGGAGATTTGATGACGCCCTCCAAACTCTATCGGACCGCCAACCCCGTGACCTTCACGATTGGATTGACTTGCACGTTCGCGCAATGATTCTGCTCCGTTTGGGCCGCACTGCGGAAGCGAAAGGGATTCTTACCGTCGGAACCAGCGATTCCAATCCATTCCTCGATACACGCGATTACTTCCGTACCGCTTTTGCGCTCGTTACCTTACGTGAGGGGCGGTTGGATGAAGCGACGGAAGTTCTGGAACAGATATCGAATCCAGCTTGCCAAAACGTGGCGAACGTTCTGCGTTTCGATTCCTACGGCAGGCTTGGCGCTGCGAAACGTGCACTGGCTGAAGAGGCGGACCGCGCCCTAGAAGGACAAAAGCACCCGACCGTGATCGAACTCCGCACCGAGTTCCGCCGCCGTTATTTGCGCTCCGAGCCGCCGGCATTTTCCGACGAGGTAGTGTTTCAGAAGGAAATAGAACTCGCGTTGGCTGCCTGAGCCGAGTCCGGCGGATCTCGAAGAATTCTAGAATGTCGCGGCCGCAGGCGTTGGTCCTCGTTCCCAAGTTGTCGGACTTGGGAACGCACTTGCCCGCGAAGCTGAGCCTCGAAGCCACAGATCTCTCTGCCACAATACGAGCCCTCACCGACCCAGTTGGCGCGCACAGAACCCCTCGCGCCACCCAGACGTCGGCATCGTGCCTGGCTCCGCCGCCATATTCCCGAAAATGGTACGTTTCGGGTGCCTTTGCCCCCAACGTCAACACGCATTTCCTTCAATGAAATCAGCCCTTTTTCAAAAATCTAGGTCAACGCACGGTGTTACATAGATAGAGAAAGTTCCCTCGTTCCACCGGCCGTGACGATGGCCGCGTTCAAAAGCGAAAATCAGCGGTATTTGGGCGAACTGGAGCGAATTGGAGCGGCATTTGGGCGAACTAGAGCGGAAAATGGGAGACAAAAAAACGATCATGTCATACGTAAGTCCAACCAAATCAACGGTTGAATTCTTGAAACAGCCCAATCCGGCTCAGATCGTCACCGTAAAAGGATTTTTACGGCGAACCGTTGGAGACGAACGGAAAACGTTCCTTACGCGGTGGGAGTGGAGTCCGCCCGAACGATAACCGTGTCCGCGACTTCCCGCACTTCGTCCGCCTGAAGGCCGGCCCTTCGGGCATGCTCCATGATCGCATCGGGCGAGACCGCTTGGTAGACGCAAATGGATCCGAGCCGTCCATCGGGTTCATCCAGGACATAGGTACGAATCCAACGTACCTGCGTGGGCATCTCTTCGTCGCCCACTTTGCGGGATCGCGCGGCCGCCTTTCCGAGTTCTTCGGCGTCGGCCCACGCGCTAATACGCCGGACAGTGTACGTTTTCATGAGGCTTCTACTTTCTTGATTCGTCGAGGTGGGCGTGTGACCAGTTTGTCGCCGTGGCGTTCTTGCGACTTCATGAGCCTTTCCCCGAGCGCCTGCAAATCGCCGCCGGCTTCTTCGAGGATTTCTCGGCGGATTCGGTGAATTTCGTCGACGATGGGATCAGTCCACTTCGCTGCGGTATTCATGGAGCAGTTCCTTTGAATTATATTCAAGTATAATCTTATCATCATTATACACTCAGGAGGTCGGAACAATGTCAGATGAAGGAACGATTGACGCTTTTGGATTCAACCTTCATCTAGTTTGTGGAGGATTTGCCTATTTTTCGACCTATTCAGAATTCGCGGGGAGGTCATCCGACGGTCATCGAGAAATCCGCAAACCTTCATTGATTATAGCGGCGAGGATTTTGGACAAACTCAAACAGGTAAATGCGGAACCAAGATACATTGATGGAGAAGATGAACTGCAATTCTGGCTACTCCATCGAGGTTGGGGAATCATAAATAATGCTTTTGTCCGATCCAGACTCTCGAATTGGTTGAAGAAAAAGGAAACAATTCAATCTGCACTCCGTACATATACTGACATCGTTATTGCGAGCGATTCGGCGATCAACCAACGCGTGAGGCCCGGCATGAGAGATAGTGTCCAGGCACGCGACGGAAAGACTTGCCTTTTGTGCGGGCGATCGTCTGCTGACGGAATTCCATTAACAATGGACCATGTTCAGCCCCATAGCCAAGGAGGAGAGACGACCACTGGGAATCTTGTGACGTTGTGTCAGAAATGCAATGAATTGAAAGGCGACACAAATGTCCAGAGACTCTATGATCTGGCAGGACTGCCTCACGGTTTTGATCCGTCCTTGATTAGGGGTACCGCTTCCCAGGGTTCACTATTGGCTGCGCTCATGATTTCCAGTAATCTCCTGCACACTCGCGCTGAAGTATTCTGATCGCCACAACTATGGTCTGGAAGTTGGTTAAGCAATTCAGATCGCATTCCCCGCAACGCGAGTGGGGATTCCCAAATGCCCGCATGTTGCGATCAACTCCAGCAGGATGTTGCCGTAGCCGATGATGATGTGGTTGGCCATGTGGGTGGCCATGAGTTGGTCGCGGTCGTAGCCGGGGATGTGGACGTTGGCGATGGGCCAGACGGGGGTGGTGCGGTCGAGGCGGTCTTGGACTTCGGCCTTGGGCATGGCGATGACTTCGCCGGCGCCGAGGTCCATGCCGAGTTGGCCGAAGGATTCGTAGCAGCGGGCCCAGGTGATGACGCCGGGCTTGGATACGCCGGAGCAGGTGCCGCCGCCGAGGGGGAAGTACATCGGGGGCTGGCGGTAGACGTGGGTGTGTTTCCAGCCGCCGAAGTGGGCGGGCGGGGCCGCGCCGGAAATGAGGAAGACCCAGACGAACTTGCCTTCGTACTCGCGGCCCCAGCGGACGTCGTGCAGGGTGGTCTCGGAGGGCATTTTTTTGCGTCGGTAGATTTCGTTCATGAGGAGTTGGGGCACGCCGGCGCCCATGTCGCCTTCGTTGAAATGGACGATGGGCAGGCCTTTGTTGATGATCGATTTGGTGGCGGGCGATTTCACGTCGGGGCGGTCGGCGTTGTTGAGCATGCCTTCGACGAGGTCTGACGCGGGGCAGCAGCGGACGAGGCCGAGTTGGTAGGGGATGCCGATGGCGCTGAGGCCGTAGCGCTCGTAGATGCGCGCGGCGGCGGAGTACATTTTCATTTGGGAGATGACTTGTTCGTGGACGAGTTCTTCGTAGCCATCGACGCCCCAGTGGAACGTCGCGCCTTTTTTGACGAGCCAGTTGAGGTGCGACTGCGCTTCCCGATCGGAGACGAGGTCCATCTCGGCGAGGAGGTCGGACTGGTTGAGGTACTCGATAGGCATGCCGCATGCGCCGAGTTTGGCGGGATCCATGACGGTGTTGAGCATGCCCATGCAGCCGGGGTCGAATTGGCCCATGATGCGGCGTTCGCGGAGGATGTCGTTGGCGAGTTTCTCGCCGAAGCGGTCCGCCGCGGCGGGGAGTTTTATTTTGGCGGCGTCGGTGAGGTGCGCCGTCGAGTGATCGCAGACGCCCTTTGCGCACCAGTCGCCGAGCTTTTTCATGAAGTAGGCGTCGCCGGTGAACGATTCGCTCCAGAGGCGGGAGTGTTTGACGCCGAGGCGGGCGAGCGTGCCGGTGTGGTTGAGCAGGGCGACGAGGCCGGGCCACCTGCCGTCGAAGTTGCCAATGAGCGCGATGGGGCCGCGGTGGGATTGGAGCGGGCCGCAGACGTGGTGCGCGTAGGCCCAGCAACTCAGGACGATGGCGACCGGGGCGTCCGCCGGAATCTTGGCGAGGATGTCCGCGCCTTCGCATTGTTTGGTGACGAAGCCGTGCTTTCGTTTCGCGTTGTACTTGGGGAAGATTTCGGTGTTGTGGCCGAGTTTCTTGAAGGCGTCCTGCACGTGCTTGAGCGTGTCTTTTTGCACAGGCCAGCATTGGACGCAGGCAGGGTCGCGGAAGTCGCCGTTGGAGATGAGGTAGATGGTCCGTTTCTTGGCCATGCGCGAGAGTTCCTTCTTTTTGGAATGGTACGCGTGAGTATACGGGGGGAATCGGCGCGGGTGAAATACGGGGCGGCGCGCGCGGGAATTAGGTATAGTGCCCGGACAAATTCTGCTGGATTCCCGCCTTCGCGGGAATGACGGGGGCGGCGATGTCGGACGAGATGAATCAATCGAAGGCGGGCGAAGAAGCCGGCGCTAAGTTTCCGTGGGCGATGCTGGTGGTGATGGCGCTGGTGGGGACGAACATCGGCACGTTCCTGGCGTGGCGCGAGCGGGGGCCGGCGGAGGAGAGCACGGCGGCGGCGCAGGGGTCGGAGACGTTAAAGGGCAAGATCAAGGACGACTCTAGTCCGTTGCTGGATATTCCGGTCATCAACGGTCACGAGCATATGTACAAGATCGAGCATTTCAAAAAGTATCTGCCCGGCGCGAACAAGGCGGGTATCGACAAGACGCTCATCGTGGCGAGCAGCGCGGCGACGTTGCTGGGGAAGGACGACGGACTTGGCGAACTGAACGAGTGGAATTCGCAGGAAGTGTTGAAGGCCGCGAAAGAATTTCCCGGGAAGATCATTCCATTCTGCACGATTTACAGTAAGGATCCGGACAAGCTGGATAAACTGAAAGGGTACGTGGCGGAGGGCGTGCAGGGCGTCAAGTTGTACACGGGGCACACGCAGTTTTATGACGAGCCGCTCGACGCGCCGGCGATGGACGAGGTGTATGCGTATTGCGAGGAGGTGCAGTTGCCGATTCTTTGGCACGTCAGCGTGCCGAAGTACGTGGACGAGTTTCGGCGCGTGCTGGACAAGTATCCGAAGCTGAAGGTGATCGTGCCGCATCTCGGCGTCGGGTTTTTCCGGCCGCAGAAGGACCTGCCGCTGATGGCCGAGCTTCTGGACGATTATCCGAATTTGTACTTCGACAGCAGCTTCGGCACGCGGGCGATTTTGGTGCACGGGCTGGAGGTCGTCGGCCAAAACGTGAAGGTGTTTCGCGACTTCTTCACCAAGCACCAGGACCGGATAATTTTTGGTACGGACATGGTCATCACGGGGAACTCCGAGAAGACGTCCGAGTGGTTCGAGGCGTGCATCCGCGCGTGCCGCGACATGTTCGAGAAGGACCAGTACCACTTCTTTATGGGCGCGACGGGCTCGCCGTATGCGCATGCGCCGTCGAAGAATACGCACGGGGAATTTGCGGGACTCGGGTTGCCGAAGGCGGTGATGAAGAAAATCTATGCGGACAATTTGGAGAAGGTGCTGAAGCGGGACGGGGCGAAGTAGGATTTTCGATTATTTATGGCAACGCCTGTTGAACAATGGCTCGCCCAGGCGGACTACGATTTCGAAACCGCTGAGGCGATGTACGCGAGCGGCAGGTACATCTA
>CAYXRK010000172.1:0-10315 GCA_964467615.1 uncultured Nitrospirales bacterium
GATTAGGTAATCTAGATGGCGATGGGATTCCGAACTTTGGGGATCTGGATTCGGACAATGATACGCTCCTGGACGCGGACGAAGGCGCCATTGACACCGACTCAGACGGAGTCCCCAATTACCTCGATACAGACTCCGACAACGACGGCTTTGACGACGGCGTCGAAGTAGCCGCGGGGACCGATCCGCTCGATGCCGGCGATTTTCCCGCGTCGGTGCCGCTGGCGCCCGCTGCGGTTATCGATCCGGATTTTGACGGCGCGTACGACCTGGAAGTCGCGGATATCGACGGCGACGGTGACGACGATCTCGTTGCGGCCGGCCGTAACGCCAACCAAGTCGCCTGGTGGGAGAATACGGCTGGCGACGGATCGGCATGGACGAAACACACGATTGACGCGGCCTTCGCGGGGGCAACGGCGATCGCGGTGGCCGACTTAGACCGGGATGGCGATCTGGATGTCGCCGCGGCTGGCTACGACGCCGATACGCTTGCCTGGTGGAACAACACCGCCGGCGACGGATCGAGCTGGAGCAAACAAACGGTTGACGCGACCGTTGACGGTCCTGCGGATGTAGCGTTGGCTGATTTGGATCGCGACGGATCCCTCGACATAGTTGGCGCACTCGAACTCGGCGACGCGGTCGCATGGTGGTCGAACGTCAACGGTGACGGGTCTGCATGGACGCGGGACGACGTGTCGACTGCATTCGACGGGGCTCGCGCGGTGGCTGTGGCGGACGTGGACCGTGACGGCAGTCCCGATATCGTCGCGGGCGCTCATACGGCGGGAACGGTTGCGTGGTGGGCCAACACCGCCGGAGATGGATCAATTTGGGCCACACACACTATCGATGCCGCCGGGACGGGGGTAGTGTCCCTGGTTGCCGCGGACATTGACCGTAACGGGGCAATCGACGTAACAGCGGCATATGACAACGGCCTGGGCAGCATTGCCGTATGGCTGAATGCGGACGGAACCGGAACTTCGTGGTTGCCGGTAGGCGTCGCAAGCGACTTCACTGGCGCCGCGCAACTTCGGGTTGCCGACTTCGACCGCGATGGCGAGCCGGACATTCTCGGCGCTTCGCTGGATGACGGACTGCAATGGTGGGAAAGCCAGGACGGCGGGGCGCTGTGGGAAAACAATGCCATAGATGCGACATTCGGTAGCGCGCACACCCTCGCGGTCGGTGATTTCGACGACGACGGATATCCGGACGTAGGCGCCGCGACGGACGGAACCGATGAAATCGCGTGGTGGCTGAACCTGGACGACGACAACTGCGACCTGTTCTTCGCCGCCAGCGAACTAATCGGCGCCGATCTGGTCAACGCCCACATGGTGAAGTCGGGCGACTTCGATGGTGACGGCGACGAAGACGTGATTGGCGTGTCGCACGACGACGACACGGTTGCCTGGTGGGAGAACGTCCACGGCGACGGCGATTTTTGGAAGGAGCACCTCATTTCTAGCGCCTACAACGGAGCAAATTCCGTTTGCGTTGTCGATTTGGACCAGGATGGTGATCCCGACGCACTGACCACGGCGGAATTTTCGAATTTGGTTACGTGGTGGGAAAACGCGGACGGCCTCGGGGGGCAGTGGTCTGAACATACGATTGACGGCACATTCATAGACCCTGTATGGGTCGAGTCGGGGGATATTAACGGCGACGGAAATCCGGATGTTGTCGCCGTGTCAATCTCCGGCAGCGATCTGGCGTGGTGGGACAACAGCGTCGGCGATGCCTCGAATTTGGTGAAGCATCCCATCCCAGGATCGGTAGGCGGCCCCGCTTCGGTCTCCCTCTCAGACCTCGACCGAGACGGCGATCTCGATCTCGTTGTGGCTTTGAACGGCGCGGGCGATATTCGTTGGTGGAACAACCAGGCGGGCGACGGCTCCTCCTGGGCCGAAAGTGTGATCGACGGTTCCTTCCTTGGCGCCCGTTCGGCCGGCGCGGCTGATATTGATGGCGACGGCGACATGGACATATTCGGCGCCGCAAACGCCGGCGACGAGATCGCGTGGTGGGAAAACACCGACGGGACCGGAACAAATTGGGTGAAAGCAGCACCGTTGGACATCGCTTTCCGCGGCGCTTGGATGGTGTCCGCGGCCGATTTGGACCGCGACGGAGACATTGACCTGTTCGGCGCCGCGGAAACGAATTCGCCGGGTGGTAACGATGTGGCGTGGTGGGAGAACCTCAACTCCGATGGAAGCGCTTGGCAAAAGGCCGTGCCGGACGGACGTTACGCCCAGACGCGATTCGTGCATGCAGCGGACCTGGACGGCGACGGCGCACTGGATATTCTGGCATCGTCCAGCGCGTATAACGAGATCCGCTGGTGGCGCAACTTGTGTGGCGGCTCGAACCTCGATAGGATATCGATAATCGCATCGGACAACGTGACGATCTCTACCCCGAACCTCGGTCGACGTGACGTAGTCGAGGTTACCGGAGGTATCGATCCGGCGATAATGAACGCGTTCCTTCGATTCGACTTATCTTCGGTGCCGCCGATCTTCGAGGTGAAGCGGGCAACACTTCTGCTCCATCAATACTCCGAAAGCAACGACTACATCACCAACACTCACCGACTATATCGAGTGACGGAAGACTGGGACCCCGCTACGGTCAACTGGCAGACGCGGAATGGAACGGACAATTGGATGCAGCCTGGCGGGAGTGTAGCCATTCCAAGCCAGATCGCATTTGAGGTCGACGATGATCGCTATCCTTTGTGGCATGACTGGGACGTGACAGGGCTCGTGAACGACTGGCGAGACGGTACACACCCGAATTATGGGGTTGTCATGAAACAGGACGACTTCGATAACCAAATTGGCGATGAAACGGTCTTCTTTTCTGATATCTTCGACCCTGCTTCCCATTTGCGGCCGCGCATTCTTCTGGAAACGCGTGGGTTCGGCAAGCGGGAATGTGTCGGCGATCCCGTCCCCGTCAACGACTCCTTCGACGCTGCCCATCACGTTATTTCGGCCGATCTCGACGGCGACGGCGATAAAGACATACTCGGCGCGGCGCACGTGGACGACCTCATTGCGTGGTGGGAAAACACAAACGGCGATGGAAGCGCGTGGACGGAACACCCGATCGTCACGCTCGACTATGCGTTGTCCGCGTATCCCGTGGATATGGATTTTGACGGCGACCTCGACGTTCTCGCGGCCGCGGAGTTCGTTCAACTGCAGAGCGAGGAGCATCTCGCGTGGTACGAGAACGAGAATGGAGATGCCTCTTCTTGGATCGAGCACATCATCAGCAATAACCCAGCCGAAATTGGGCATCTGTACGACGCGTACGCCGGAGACCTGGACGGCGACGAGGACCTCGACGTGGTGGCGGCTTCGGTCAACGACCAAGCGGTCTATTGGTGGGAAGACACGACCGGCGAGGGCACTACCTGGACGCGGCATATCATCGACGGGCCCAACGAGTCGAGATACCTTCGGGTGCTACCGGTCGACCTCGATAACGACTTGGATTTGGATGTCGTGGGTGCGTCTACGACAAGTGGCTCCTTAATTAGGGGTATGTTTTGGTGGGAAAACGACGGCACAGGATTGTTCGGAACGCGGAAGGTAATTAGTATCGAAACAACGCAGAAAGTTGTGGCAGCGGACTTCGACGGCGACGGCGACACGGACCTTGCTCGTGGCCACTCCGGAGGAATTGATTGGTTCGAGAACGCATCCGGCGACGGCGAATTGTTCCTCGAACACGGTATCGACCCCGCATTTGGGATCATGTTCGGAGTCTCGGCGGCGGATATCGACCAGGACGGCGACGCGGACCTCATGGGCGCATCGAATGGCACTGGAGAGGTGGCGTGGTGGGAAAACGCCCGCGCTGACGGCACTGTCTGGATTAAGCACATCGTCAACGTCAACTTTGGGGGTGCAATAAGCGCCTACGTGGACGACATCGATGGCGACGGGACAATGGATTTTATTGCTGCCGCCAACGACGCCGACAAAGTTGCGTGGTGGCCGAACGTTTGTGCCGTAACAACCCCGCCTAGTGGCGAAAGTGAGGGAGAAGGAGAAGGTGAGGGAGAAGGTCAGGGAGAAGGAGAAGGTGAGGGAGAAGGAGAAGGTGAGGGAGAAGGAGAAGGAGAGGGAGAAGGTGAAATTAGTGATTTAACCGTAACGCTGATGGGGCCGACGCTTGTCGAAAAAGTTGAGGGCGACAGCCATACGTTCGAGGTGAACGTCACCGGCGCCGTCGGCTCCGCAAGCGTTCAGTGGTATCAAGAAACGGTATCAAAGGTTTTCCGTCCCCTGTCGGCTGGAACCGGGATGTCATTTTCGCTGCCGAACCTGACGCCCAGTGACGCGGGTATCTATGTGTGCGAGGCGACGGATGATCAGCGCACGGTCCGCTCCGACCGAATTGTGCTTCAAGTCGCCGCGACCGATTCATCGACGACGCCGGTAGAAATACCGATAGCTCGCGTATCCATTTTCCTGCTGTGCTTCATTCTAATCGCGATATTTTTGCGCAACACAAGACGGTTTGGGAAAATTCAGCCGGAGCGACCGGACAATACTCGGAACAAAAGTGTGTAGCACAGTCGCGGGCGGCAAGAGTCATCACCGTTACGAAATCCGAAATCTGCTTCATAATGACACTTGAACATCATTAGATTCTCTGTTGGCCGTCTGGAAAAGAGCAGGCGGAACTCGAACCAGTAGTTCGCTGAGCTTCGCCAAAAAAGTTCGAACATCTGCTCGATGTGGTCCACCACAGTCATTGAGGGACCGGTTTGCGACCAATTGGAACACCGGTTTTAGCTCAACACAGACAATTTTCCCGCGTACTTTTCGGTTCGAACTTATCGAATCCAACAATTCTCGTTTTTTCTGAGGCGATCCCATTTTGAAGGTCAACCAAGCCAAATCCGCCCGTTCGAACACTTGGGACAGCAGGGCGTCGAATCGCGTCTCTCCGCGTTCGACACGGTTTAGCGTCTCCCGTAATTCAACGCGCTCCGCAAGGAGCGTTTCTTTGCGTTCGGCGAAAGACTCTTTGTCGAGCAGTTGATCGATGAAAGCATCGGTCGTCCGTTGAAGGCGTTGTTCGAGCGCGTCGAGTTGCAGCCGAAGTCCCCGCGCAACTCTTTCGGCTTCCTGGTTCTGCTCCGCCCCGATGCCGGCGATTTCCATTTGGATTGCAGTTCGTTCAGCAGGAGTGAACGTCAACGTTTGCAGGTGACTTTCGAACACGGTCTCGACGTTATCTTCGCGGACACTCGTCTTCGGGCATCGACGGCCATGGCAGCGGTAGTAGACCCTGCCTTTCTGTCGCTCCCCGGTGAGGCTGCGGCTACACGCGGCGCAGGTCAGCGTTCGCCGGTAGACGAAGTCATGCGTAGCGCTCCGCACGGGGGCCTTTCCGTCCAAGACCGCCTGGACCGCATCGAATAGGGCCTTGGAGATCAGCGGCGGATGAAGCCCGGCATACGTTTCTCCCGTGCGCCGCAGACGAATCACGCCGATATAGAACGGGTTTCGGAGCACCTTCGCCAATGCGCTTCGAGAGACGGGCCCTCCATTACGATTTCGCAACCCCTCCGTGTAGAGCTTGTCCAGCAAAAGCACCAGCCCGTATTGGCCTGTAGCGTACAGCTCAAAAGCGCGCTTGACTAACGGCCCGTATATCGGATGAGGTGTCTTTGGCTTCGCGGCCCCATTGTCCTGATAGCCCAATGGCGCAGGTCTTGGGTAATAGCCCTGCTTCAATCGGCCGTAGAAACCCTTCATCACTTCCTCGCGTAAGTTGCGAATGTAATCGGACGCGACCACGGCCTGTATGTCTGCGGACAGTCTTCCACCGCGAGAGTTCAAGTCCAGGCCTTCATTCGCAAAATGGATCTCGACTCCCCGGTCGAGCAAATCTCCGAGGCGCGCCCAGTCGCCCAAATTACGCGCTCCACGGTCCACTTTGTGTAACACAAGACCGGCAACTGAACCCTTGTCCAATTGCCTCAACATCTCGTTGAACTGGCGGCGGCCGCTCTTGGCCGCGGTTTCGCGCTCCTCGAACCACTGGGCCAGTGTTAGATTGTGTGTGGCGCAGTACCGCGTGATCGCGTCCCGTTGCTCCTGCAGCGAAACTCCTCGCTCGCCTTGGCGAACGGTAGATACGCGGACGTAACCGAATACTTGCTTCATACACGGATGATTCGTCACGAATCGGGCCGGAAGTGATGGCCGGATCCGATCGTAGATCGGTTCCGGCGTTTCGTCAACGCTTGGAACTGTGCATAACTCGCCGGGTCCCTTGCCATTTCCTTACTCACGTCGGCCACAATCCGGATGAATCGCTTTAGGTCCGCCTCGGCCTGTCGTCGCTGATCCTCGGGCAGCGCGGTCACTAGTGAACCGAGTTGTGAATCGGGTACGTAAGTGTTCATATACTCAGACTATCGCGGCCTCGCGACGCGAGACAGAAACAATAAAGCGCCCCTGACGGCGAGTTGTTGCGCCGACGAGCGAGTGTTGAAGTCAAAGTCGCCGCCCCCGGCAATATCTCGTGCCTTCAACGGGGACAAGCTTCGTCGTAGAATGAAAACTATAACGATTAAGACGCGCACGCCTTGTGACACGAGACAGTCTGCCGAACTACCTGCGAGGCGCGCGTAAAGCGATTGGGTTTTCGCAGAAGGAACTGGCGTTTCTTCTCGGTGCCGAGACGGCGAGCAACGTCACCCGCTACGAGCGGTTCGCGCGCACGCCGACACTCTCAACCGCCCTGGCGCTTGAAGCCATTCTCGACATGCCGGTCCGGGAACTGTTTGCGGGACTGTTCGAGGAGGCCGAGAGCGCGACAGCAGCCCAAGCCAAAAAGCTGCTTGCACAAATGGAGGGTATAACGAGTTTTCAATACTCGCCGGTGAAACGGGCCTTCCTGGAAAACCTCGCAGGTAAGGCATCACCAAAACAGGACGCAACGTATGGAGCACACCGGTAACGACCTGATCCGCATACTCTCAATCGATCTATGCAACCGGGGGGTTGGTTTCGTCGTGCTCGAATCGCCCTACAAGCTGGTCGATTGGGGCGTCAAGCAAGCGGCCCGTCGCGTAGACGACCAAGAGATTTCGCGAGCGGAAGAATTGATCCGGCACTATCGGCCCCATGTCGTGACGGTCGAGGACGTAGACCATCCGATGTGTCGTCGCGGTCCGCGCGCCAGAAGAATCACGAAGCTGATCGAAGAACTCGCGCTCAAGCGCGATACCCGTGTCTACCGTTGTGATCCCCACAAGCTAAATGAAGCGTTCGCTGATATGGGCGCCCGGACGAAGCGTCAGGTCGCTGCGGCCGTGGCGCTACGTCTTCCGCCTCTCATCCGGCACTTGCCGCCCGTGCGCAAACCGTGGATGAGCGAAGACCCGCGAACCAGCATCTTCGATGCGGCGTCCTACGCGATGACCTTCCTTCGCGAACGCAGCCGTGACGTAGCCTCGAACTAATTCTTTACCTTCACTCTGTGTCCAATACCAATCGGCGCCTACTGGCGCTCGACCCCGGCACTCGGAAAACCGGCTTTGCCGTCTTCGCCGGAGACAAACTGCTCCACCACGGCGTCAAGGTCTTTGCGAACCGATCCACCGCACGTGGGAATCTTGAGGAAGGACGGCAATTCGTCCGTTCCCTGATCCGGACCCACCAGCCCCAGATCCTCGCCGTCGAAAAGGCCTTCTTTTCCAAACGAACACCGCGAACGATTTTGCTCAACCTCTACTACCGGCAGATTCTCTATATCGGCCGCCGGTACGGATTGCGCGTCGAGACCTACGCCCCCAGCACGGTCAAGAAGTTCGTCACCGGCTACGGCTGGGCGAAGAAGGACCTGGTGGCCCGTGCTGTCGTTCAACGCTACCCGGAGCTAAAAGCGTACCTCGTCCACAGTCGCCAGTGGCAGCGACGCCATCATTGCAACATGTTCGACGCCGTCGCGGTCGGTCTCATCGCATTAGACAAACGAACGACGAAGTGAATATCCAATCCTCGGTCTTTCCGCGTTGAAGACATTACCCGTGCCTTCAGCGCGGAGGGACCGACTCAGTGTTCCTCGAAACAACGGGAATGCAAACGTGAAAGGATTGAAAGATGGCGAACCTTACCAAAGCGCACGAACAACTGTTCAACCGCGCCCCCGACGAACGATTCAATTCGTTGCCGGGACTGTGGGAACACTGTCAGCGAGAAAAACAGGACTCGCAGACGCGGTGGTACGCGCCGGTGAGCATCAAGACCGAGCCGGACAACGGCCAACTCACCCTGCTCGCGAACGAAGAACCGTTCGCGATGACGGATTGGAGTTTTTCCCAGTTATGCAAACTGGCTGAAGTCAGCAAGGACACGGTGAACCAGTTGTCCCCGCAGACGGCAAGCCACGTCTTCCAGGAAACGTTGCCGCGCGGTTCCAAACCATTGCAGGTCTTCGCTTTGGGCCGCACCATCCGTTCTGTTCACGGCGTGAGCTACACGCGGCTCTACAATGCCGATGTACTGGGACTGGCGTTAGAGTTCGTCACCGACTTCGAGGCCCCGCAGGAAGCCATGAACGGCGGCACCGGGTTGTACTGCGGCGAACAGGACATGTTCGCGTTCCTGATCGACCCCACCGGCTGGACGGAGATCGAAGGCCAGGCCTTCGCGCCAGGGTTCTTCCTGTGGAACTCGGAAGTCGGACGCAGGAGCGTTGGTGTGCAGACCTTCTGGTTTCAGGCGGTGTGCCAAAACCACATTGTGTGGGACGCGGTGGAGGTCATCGAATTCACGCGCAAGCATACGACCAACGTGCACGAGGCCCTGGAAAACATCCGGACCATTCTGCACAACCTGACGAAGAAGCGGGACAAGCGGCGGCAAGGCTTCGTGCGCATCATGAAACGGGCGATGGGCCAGAGCTTGGATCCAGACATGGAGCAGACGCTCGAACTCGTTTGCCGATACGGCGTACGCCGCGCGCTGGCGCAACGAGCAATTGAGCACGCCAAGCAGGAGGGCGCGCTCACCATCTTCTCCCTAGTCGATGCGCTGACGCGCATGTCTCAGGACATCCCATATGCCGGAGACCGAGCGGCGGCCGACGCCACTGCGTCCCAGTTGCTCGCTCTGGCGGCTTGACGAAAGGTCTGGCCATGGGCGATGCGAGTGACATGAGCGAACTCGACCGGTTCATGCGCAGCGTGGAGGGAAGAGCGCACCTGGAGGAAATCCGTCAGTCGTTGGTCCAACGCACGATCGCGAGCGTTGACTTCATCAACGCGACGCACCACATCATCGTCAAGCTGTCGCTCGACGACGGGACCAGTCCCGAATACTGGCACCCCGAACTCACCGTAGACCAGCTCCGGGTCGATTTCGAGGAGGTGTTGGAGCGAGAGTATCGGCTCGACTATCCCGAGCGGACGTAAACATAGTCCTTTAGAAATAGTTGAACGGCCGCGCCACGTCACCATGAGTGCGCGCGGCCTTTTTTATTTTCGTTACCCGTGCAAAGGCTATCCATCAATTATCTGAATGGTCTCAAAAATAATTTACCGAATAGTCAGGACGCGAGGCTGCGTCCAGCCTACCCGCGCCGATACTTTCACACGCGGCTCGGGGCCATGTACCACGGCGACTCGCTCCACGTAATGAATACGCTCCTTGGGCCGCGGTCGATTGATCTCATCGTCACCAGTCCGCCGTATCCCCTGACGGCCAAGAAGCCGTATGGGAACCCAAGCGCTACTCAATACCTGGACTGGTTTGGGCCGTTTGGGAGAGCGTTCAGGCGCGTTCTCAAGATCGGCGGCTCGTTGGTGATTGATCTTGGTGGTGTGTGGATTCAGGGCTCACCCACCAAGAGCCTCTATCAGTACGAAGTCTTGATCGCACTCTGCCGCGACTTCGGTTTTCATCTGGCCCAAGACTTCTTTTGGTACAACCCCGCCAAGGTGCCTACATCGAAGTGGGTCACCCAGGATCGCGTCCGGGTCAAGGACGCCGTAAATTGCGTGTGGTGGCTCTCGCCGTCACGTCGGCCGAAGGCGGACAATCGGCAGGTGTTGATTCCGTACACGAGCGCAACCAAATCGGTCGCTGCAAGGGCGAAGCGTCAGATACGGCCGAGCGGACACCGGATCAACCCCACGTTCGCGACCCGGCATCGCGGAGCCATACCGCCGAACCTGCTCGCTTTCGCCAATACCGATAGTACGTCGTTCTACTTCCGCTACTGCCGAGAGCGCGGTCTCGCGCCTCACCCGGCCCGGTTCCCCTCC
>CAYXRK010000173.1:0-10311 GCA_964467615.1 uncultured Nitrospirales bacterium
TTTCCGCGCTGGCTTGCCCACAAGGGAGTTAAAGCGATAATTCCCGAAACAAAGGTATCTAGATTTTCGAGTTTTGGGGAAGGCACAGTCGCCTCTACGATAAGGTTGAATTTCGACCACGAAGACACAAGAACACAAAGAAACCCTCTATATATAGAGCCAAGTTTGTTGACCCTAAATTTTGAAAAAGCGCCGGATTTGTTGTCGAAAATTGAGGTTGATGTGTCCGCAGATGGACGCAGAAAAGCGCAGATGGGGCCCGAGCCGGTGGGCGGGGTAAGTGGACTGCCGCGAAAGAACGCAAGGAACGCAGAAAAATGAAGATGGGGGATGAGCCGAGTGGAGAGGTAGGAAAGAGTCGCGGGCGCACAGCCAATGCTACGGGGTGTCAGAGAAGATGGTTTCGACGGGTTGGTTGAAGAGACGGGCGATGCGGAGGGCGAGGGGGAGGCTCGGGTCGTAGCGCTGGGTTTCGATGGCGTTGATGGTTTGGCGGGAGACGCCGAGTTGTTCGGCGAGGACGGCTTGGGACCAGTTGCGTTCGGCGCGGAGGACTTTGAGGCGGTTTTTCATGGGGGAGGGGGGCGCGGTGTTTCGAGATCGAGGGGATGGTTTGTTGGACAGGATTAACAGGATTTAGAGGATGGATCGAATTTGAAAGCAGGGAGTGACTTTTGAGTTCGGCTAATGGGACGTATGGGACCAATGGGACGTATGGATTTGGAGTGCTGCCGTCGGATGATGGTGATGGTTTCATGAATTGATGCCGTAGCGTTTGCGGGCGAGGAGGAGGCCGATGAAGTACGGCATGGCGACGAGGAACCAGTTGTCGTGAAAGGATTCGTTGGTGAGGTAGCCGGCTTTTTGGACGAGGCCGAGGGCCATGACGATGACGACGGCGGTGGGGAATGCGAATGCGAGAGCCTCCAGTTGGATTCGCTGGTGGAGTTCGTCGAGGGAGCGGGTGGTACGAAGGAAGCCGACGAGAAAGAGGATGAAGAAGGGGACGGGGAGGAACGCGACGACGAGGCCGAAAGGACCGGCTTGGCTATCGCCGTCGAGGACGAAGAGGGCGATGAAGAAGGATATGACCCAGCCGATACCGCCGATGTAGGCGAGGGGAGTCAAGGGTGCAAAGCGTGTGAAGGGTGCGAAGGGGGAAGTGTTTTTCGGGTGAGGGGTGGTGGGTGGCATGGGTGGTTTCCTTGTGTTAGGGTTCAAGGTTCAAAGTCGGGTTTCGATGAAGATAGTAAAGCATTAGGTTCTAAATGTCAAGTATATTTTACATAAATGAGCAATCGGATGTTTTTTGGGGGGGATTTCCCGCGCGATGACATGCGGGGCCGGTGTGGTGGACTGGGTGGACAAAGTGGACGGGGTGGACAAGGAGGAGTGGGAACGGCGGATCCGGTGTGGCGCCTGAATTTCGGGGGATGGAAGGGGTTAATCGATGGAACCTATAGGACAAATAGGACGAATGGGATGGATCGGATTTAACGATTGGAAATGGGAGTTGATTTGGGGTGGGTTAAGGATTGGTGTGAATGGACGCGGCCGATTTGAGATTATGGGGGGATGAATTCGCCTGAGTATCCGACCGCGGTGCGGGAGATTCCGGAGGAGGACCGGCCGCGGGAACGTTTGGCGCGGGTGGGGCCGGAGGCGTTGCGGGACGCGGAGTTGCTCGCGATTTTATTTCGGACGGGGACGCGCGAGATGGGGGCGGTGGCGCTGGGGGAGCATGTGCTGCGGCATTTCGGGAGCATTCGGAAGGTGGCGCGGGCGTCGCTCGAGGAGTTGCAGCAGGTGAAGGGGCTTGGGCGGGTGAAGGCGATCGAAATCAAGGCGGCGCTGGAATTCGGGAAGCGGCTGGCGGCGTACACGGAGCGGGACCGTCCGCGGATTCGGACGGCGGAGGACGTGGCGGCGGAATTGATGATCCGGTTCAAGGACCATGAGACGGAACATTTCATAGTCATGCTGCTGAACACGAAGAATGATTTGATGAAGACGGTCGATGTTTCGCAGGGGAGCGCGGACGGGACGATGGCGTTGCCGCGTGACATTTTCCGGCAGGCGGTGCGGGAGGGCGCGAGCGGGGTGGTGTTGTGTCACAATCACCCGAGCGGCGACCCGGAGCCTAGCCGGGAGGACGTGGCGTTGACGAAGCGGTTGGTGGCGTCGGGCGATCTGATGGGGATACGCGTGTTGGATCACGTCATTTTCGGCGACGGGCGGTATGTGAGTCTCAAGGATAGGAACTTGATGTGAGACGGGAATTCAGCACGACAAAGGAAATGCTTTGGTTCTCGGTACCGCCTACTTTTGTTGGCGGAGCCCTTATCGCCTTCGCTAACTATCCGTGGATTCTATTTGCGATCCCTATTTTCGCCATCGTCTTCTTTGTTCAGAATTTTTTCCGCGATCCGCGGCGAACGATTCCGGATGGGCGATCGGATGTTGTGAGTCCGGCGGATGGGAAGGTCGTTGCGGTGGAGTCGTTGAAGGAATCGCCGTACTACAGGGGGCCTTGCCAGAGGGTGTCAATATTCCTTTCCGTGTTCAATGTACACGTGAATCGGGTGCCAGTTGCGGGACGGATTACGCGAATTGAATACAAACAAGGGAAGTTTCTGAATGCGATAGCGGCGGTGTCGGGTGAGCAGAACGAATCGAACGCGGTGTACATCCAAGGGGAACACGGCGCGTTTGTGGTGCGGCAGATTGCCGGGCTGATCGCTCGGCGGATTGTGTGTGTCGCGAAGGAGAACGACCAGTTCGAGCGGGGCGAGAAGTTTGGGATGATTCGGTTCGGCTCGCGGACCGAGTTGTACGTTCCGCCGGACAGCACGATTTGTGTTAAAATAGGAGACAAAGTTAAAGGCGGAGCGACGATTGTTGCGCGAACGGACATTCGCCCCGCCGAATCACTACGGGCCGCATCATGAGCCGAATTCACCTTCGAAAACAGGGTAAACGCCGCCGTATTCGTCAGCGCCGCCGGCCGATCAATGTCGCCGCGAGCGTCATCACGACGTGTGGGTTGTACTGCGGGCTGGCGAGTATTTTCGCGAGCATCAGCAAAGATTTCGAGTCCGCCGCGTACTGGATTATCGGCGCGATGTTTTTGGATGTTCTCGACGGTGCGGTGGCGCGCATGACGAACAGCGTGTCGGCGTTCGGGAAGGAACTCGACAGTCTTTGTGACTTGGTTGCGTTTGGGGTCGCGCCTGGGGTGTTGGTGTACATGGCGTACGTGTTGCCGGATCAGAGTCCATTGCCGGTGGTGGAAATGATCGCGATTGTGTTCGTGATCTGCGGGACGCTTCGGCTCGCGCGCTACAACGTGTTTCAGAGCGATCGCCGGGATTCGTTCGTGGGGTTGCCTATACCGGCGGCGGGTGGGACGATCGCGGCGTTTGCGTTGTTCACGCAGTATTTCGAGATGGATGTGCCGATCTGGATATATGGCCCGCTGACGGTCGGGCTCGCGGGATTGATGGTCAGCACGATTCTATATCCGCGGCAACGCATGAAACTGTTCTTCTTACCGCCCAAACACGCGTTCCCGTTTTTGGTGTTGTGCGGAATAGCGATAGCGGTCTTTCACTACGCGCGGTACTATTCGCCGTCGATCGTGCTGCTGCCGATGGCGCTGGCGTATATCGGCTTCGGCCTTTCGGAAGAGGTCTATCGCATCTTGCGCCGCCGAGAACGGCGGGCGGCAGTGCTTGGCACGCCCCCGGCTACTTCTTCGGGCGACGCTTCCCCGGTGGCGAAGTAGGCTTGTCGGCGGGCGCGGGCCTTGTGGGCGCGGGTGGATCCTGAGCGGGAACCTGGTTGCTTCCCGTGTAGATCGCTGAGCGCCGGTAGTATGCAACGGCCTCGATGATAAGCACCTTGAGAGAGGCCGCGATAGGCACGGCGAGCAGCAGCCCCAAAAAGCCGAGCCAGTTTCCGAAGATGACGATTGAGAGAATTACCCAGACGGGACTGAGGCCGACCTGCTGGCCGACGACGCGCGGCGTGATGACGGTGGCCTCGAGCATTTGACCGACGATAAACGTCGCTGCGACGCCGCCGATGTGCCAGTCGATGCCATGCATCTGGATCGTGAAGAGGACTGACGGTCCAATGGTCGCGATGATCCCCATGTAGGGGATGATGCTGGCCATGCCGCCGAATATTCCGAGCGGAACGGCGAAGGGTACGCCGGAGATGGTGAGTCCTACCGAGTAGATCGCGGCGAGAAAGAGGCAGACGATGGCTTGCCCGCGCAGGACGCTGCGGAGTTGTCCGTCAATTTTCGAGAAGATATCGGCGATGTAGGCCCGCCGCTCGAGCGGCAGGAGTCCCTTGCCCACGGCGACGATACGATCGTAGTCCTTGAGCAGGTATCCGGCGACGAACGCAAATAGGAAGAACTTTCCGAAAAACAGAAACACTCCAATAAACCGACGTCCGGCCGTGGCGAGGAATTGGGCGATACCCTGTCCAGCGGTGACTCCCGCGGTGGCAAGTTGCTCGCTGTTGCTTTGGAAGAACTCGACTGCGCTGGAGCGGATGCGCGTGGCGAGGATCTCGGTCAAGACCGCGAAGGGGTCGCGTTCAGTTTCGGCGGCAGGTGTAGCGGCAGATTCATCAGTCTCGCTTGTTTGCGGCGATGCTTCGGCGTCGGGCTGTTCTGCGGAGTCTTCCGACACTTCCGACGCCTCGGACTCGTTTTGTACGAGAGACGCCTCCTGGTCAAGCTGCTCCGAGGTCTCGTTCGATGGCGCGACAGGTTCGGCTTGTTGGCTGGATCGGGACTCCTCGTCGAGGATCGCGATTATGTCGTCAAGCGGGAGGCGATTCGCGACGGCCCGGAACCAGCCATACAGTCCTTCTTGGTCTTGGATTCCTTTCTGTGTCGCGGAGACGAGTTGATCGGCCTGGACGACGATGTTGGGGACGACATAGAGCGGGATGGAGAGGGCCAGGGTGATACCGATAAACGCGAACAGCCCGATGGCAATACTGCGGCGGACTTTGCGGGTCTCGAAGAAATCGACTGCGGGATCGAGGACATAGGCGACGATGAAGGCGAAGAAGAGCGGGACGAGGACGGGCTTCAACAGGAAAAGCAAAATTGCCAGCGCGCACAGCGCGAGCAACGCGCCGAGCGCGCGAACCCAGGGGTTCTTGAGAACGGGATCGAGCACAAATGTCTCCTTCGAGGCGAATGCTATCACGGAGGCGAGGGGCGCTCAATCATTTCGCGTTACAATATAGGTGTAACGGGGCATGCCGGATGGGTCTACGTAGTACGACTATGGTTTTGTTTGTGGCGGTCCTCTTTACCACGGCCGCCGGGGCGGACGTATTGACGCTTCGGAGCGGGGACTTGTTGTCCGGAACGTTGAACAATATTCGGAACGGGACGTTATCCTTTCGGTCGAAAGTGGCGGGGCTGGTGTTTGTGCCGGTCAAAGAAGTGCAGAGTATCTCGACCGATTCGTTCGTGATTGTGGATTTAGACGGAGAAAAATTGCTGCCGGGACGGCTGCGGCAGCGGGACGGCGCGACCTATTTGTCGTTCGACGACGCAGCGGACGAGCGCCTGATCGATCTTGGCAAGGTCAAAGGGGTGACCGCAGTGCCAGCCGCAGAGAAGTCCGAAGATGCGATCGGGGGCGGAACTGAGGTATCGGTGGAAACGGGCTACAAATTTCGAACCGGAACGCAGGGCGCATCCGGACCGTTCGTGGACGTGGAAATAAAGCACGATGGCGAGCAATTGCGCGTAGAGGGCGATGTGGAGGCCGAGGCACTTGGCGACGGCGCTGAACTTGGTCGATTTGTTGAGGGAGGAGTGAGCGGTACATTCGACCTTGGGGCAGCGTGGCACCCACGGATCGCGCTGGAGATGGAGCGGGACAGGGACAAGGCGTTGGACTACCGGGCGGACGTTGTGGCGGGCGTGGAGACGGACGTTCGCAAGGACGAGCGCCAAGTGCTTTCGGCGGTGGCGGGGGTCGTGGGAACGGCCGAACGGTTCGATGCGGGTCCACTTCGGCGGGACCTGGGAAGAGACGGCCGTTCGCTTGCGGGAACGGACGCGGTATGGGACACGGATCTGGGGCTGCACCTTCAATTGGACTATTCCCGGCTGTTGTGGGGCGATGCCGAATTGCAGGAATCCCTTGTGCTTCGACCCAGCCTTACGGACCTGGGAGACTTACGGGCGCGATACAATGCGAGCATCCAAGTACCGATTAGCCCGCGTTTGAAACTGAATTTGGATTTGCGCCTGGACTACGAGGACGGCCTACCGTACCGACAACTGGACGAGTGGCGCACGACGGTGGGCGCAGGAGTTCGGGTGAAGTTTTGAAGTCGACCCGTTGACCACGCGTGAGTCGTTTGCTATTCTGATGCGAATTCTCTGAAAAGAGAACCCTTCTCGCCGGATTCCGTCAACAATTTTGGTCTGTCGGCTTGGCGCATGAAGTCCTGTTTGACACGGAGAGAGCACGAGTTGTGAACGCCGTAATCGAGACCGAAAAATTAACGAAGATATACGAGTCCGGATTTTTCCGGCGTCAAGACGTGCATGCGCTTGCCGAACTTGACCTCGTGATTGAGAAAGGCGAGATATTCGGATACTTAGGGCCGAATGGATCGGGCAAAACGACGACAATTAAGCTCATCTTAGGATTGATATTTCCGACGAGCGGGAAGATTCGCGTTATGGGGCGCGAAGATTTCGCGTCGAACGATGTGCGGCGGATGATCGGCTTTCTTCCTGAGGGCGCGTATTACCCGGATTTTCTTCGCGGCGAGGAAGTGCTTCGATTTTACGGGCAGCTTTACGGGATGAGCGGCAGGGCCCTCGAGGGCCGGATAGATCACGTGTTGGAAATGGTGGGAATGACGCATTCGCGAAAACGTCTCGTGCGCGGATATTCGAAGGGAATGCGCCAACGCATAGGATTGGCGCAAGCGCTGTTGAGCGACCCGGAGATTTTGATTCTGGACGAGCCAACGACGGGGCTCGATCCGTTGGCGCGGAAGGAAATCCGTGACATTCTGGCGCATTTGCGGGACTCTGGAAAGACGCTGATGATTTCGAGCCACGAGTTGTTGGAAGTGGAAATGATTAGCGATCGGGTCTCGATTTTGTATGGCGGTGTGATGCAAGCGTGCGGCAAGTTGTCGGACCTATTGACAGACCGAGACACAACAATCGAGGCGCAGGGCGTGCCAGAGGCATCGGTGGCCAAGCTGCGGGCGGCGAACGTCGTGGTGGAAGACAAGGTCGGCGGGCGCGTGTTGTTACGGGTGCCGAGCGACCAGTCGTTGTATCAAGTTATGAATCTGTGCGAGCACGAGAGTATAAACGTGGTAAGCGTGCAGCCGAAGCGCGAGACGTTGGAGGAGTTCTTCGTCCGCGTGGTAGGCGACGCGCGGGCGCGGGAATTGGCCGCGGCTGCAAGTTAGGCGCAGGGGTGGATCCATATGGCGAATATGCCCGGGAGGGCTTATGGTTCCGTGGAGACGCTGGGCCGACGTGACCGCTACGTTTCGTGGTTGAAGTAACCGTGCAAGAGGCACCGAAAAGATCATGAGCACGACTGTAGTGGAACCAACTGCATCGGCAGCGGGGGCGATGTCCGTTTCGCCGTTTCGCGGGCCGCTTGCGATCGCGATGTACACGTGGCGCGAGGGGATGCGCAAAAAGACGCTCATCGGCTTTTTGATGCTAAGCATGCTTGTGATATTTGGATCGATGTTTATGACGGCGCTCATGGGGGATTTCGGGGCGACTGACGAAGTCGATTCGGATGTGCAGGGCAAGATCATCAAAGACATTTGCGTATCGACGATTTCGATATTTGGAATTCTGATCACGATTTTTATTTCCGCGTCCGTGGTGCCGGCGGAGATGGAGAACAAAGTGATCTACACGGTGCTATCGAAGCCGGTGCGGCGGTTTCAGTACCTTGCGGGGAAGTTCCTCGGGGTGCAGATGATCGTGCTGATCAATCTGGTGCTCATGAGCGCGTTGTTTTTCTTCGCGCTCTATTTTCGCGGAGGCGTGTGGCCGACGCTGCTGCTGTGGTCAACGTTGTTGACGTACTTCCAATTTCTGATCGTGTCTTCGTTCACGTTTGCGGTTTCCTGCACTTCCACGTCGTCGGTATTGCCGACGATAGCGGGGCTTTTTATCTACATCACCGGCAACCTGACGGAATATTTGAAAGACGTAGCGGCCCGCGCCGGCGAAGCAGAAGGCGCGTTGGATGTATTCGTCGGGCGGCTGGCGATGGTGATGTATCAGATACTTCCTAACCTTCGCGTGTTCGATTTGAAGGACCACATTCTTTACCTGAATCCGAACGATCCGCCGGCGGAAGTCCAGATACCTAATCTGATCGCGTACGGATTGCTATTTTCGGCGCTGGGGTACCTACTGGCGTACTGGCTTTTCCGTCGTAAGGAACTGTAGACACCGGACATGCGGAGAGAGAATCTATACTTTGCCGCTGCCGCGGCCATCCTGACTGCGCTGGGAAGCTTACAGGGGAGCCACATAGGGGCCCTGCGCGACTCGGAAGCGTTTTACCGGTGGCTGGAGAGCGCATCCACGCAAGCGCGGTTACCCGGGGGCCTGGAGATGCTCGATCCAGCGCGTTCCAGTGAGCCTCAAGATCAAGAATTGTTCGACGCGATTGCGACACTGGCGGAGACAGAAATCCCGCTGGATCCTGAGCAGGACCCCACGGAAGATATCGCGAAAGACGGGCAACCTTACCCGAAATTGGTACGGTTGACGCGATTGCAGGAATCCGATGCGATTTGGGACTTCGCGCGCGGCGAGGCGGTGGCCAACCTGCGCGAACAGTTCGTCGAATTTCAGGACAAGGGCCTGCTAGTAAGCGGGGGCACGCAGTTCGAAACCAGCGAGATTTACTCGCGGGGCACCGACCAACAGGTTTTCGGCGTTGGGGTGACGAGTTTGTTCTTTGGTTTCCGAAAAGTGGCCGCGAATTTTTTATGGCTCCAAGTAGACAAGTTTTTTCACCAGGGACAGATGCACCGCATGGTGCCCATCATGCGGAGTTGCGTCACGTTGGATCCGCATTTCATCGAAGCGTATCTCTTGGGCGCATGGCATTTGGCGTACAACATCCCCGCAAAACTGTCGGCCACCCCGGAGCCGCAGAAGGAATTCAACGAGCGATGGAAAGCGCGAGTGGGGCCACGGGAGTCGTGGTTCTACGTCGGCGCTGACTTTCTGAAGGACGGGATTCGCAAGAACCCGCGCGATTGGCGCATCTATTTCGATTTGGGTTACGGGATCTATGACGAGAAACTTCAGGACTACCCTAATGCGATTTTGTATCTGAGGGAAGCACGGCGATATCGTCACCGTTCGTGGGTCCCACGGCGCTTGGCGATGGCGTACATGTTCAACGGCGAGTACGAGGAATCGCTCCAAGTTTGGGAGGAATACCTAGAGACGGATCCGGGCAACCTGAACGTACCGCGATTGATGGAGACGGACCGGGGATTTTTGTCGGAAGCGATCTACCGTGAAGCGCAGGAATGCGCGGAGGCGGCGCGCGCCCGGTATATCGAATCGAGCAAGCAGGCGCTTGAGGCCCGGAATGTGGGGCAGGTTGACACCGCGGCGAAGCACGAGGCCGCAGCGAAGGAAGCGTACGCGGTCGTCGAGGAGATGGAAGCGCGGGCCGAGGTTGAGAAGGCCGCGGCGATTGGAATATGGCAACAGTTATGGCAGAACGAGCAGGACCCTCTCTCGCAGTCGCGTATTCAGTGGTTCCGCGCGGACGAACTGCGGCGTCAAGGACCGCGGGACCAGAGTAAGTATTACGAGGCGATTGCAGAGCTCGACGTGGCACGGTACAACTACAGCCGGCTATTCGATGCGATTAGCGACGACATTATCGCCATTAAGCAAGAGGCTGGAATCGATCTAACGGTCTCGGAAACTCTCGCGGTGCAACGCGACAAGGAAGCGGCGAAGTACCTCGAAGAGAAACCGAAGCGGCCGCGGCTTGATTGCCCGTATGCGAGCGTCGCAAAGACCGAGGGCGCGGCGGCCGTTTCGTAGCAGTGACGACCAATCGAGCGTTCTGCGCTTGGCGGCCGCACCGGTCGATTTGAATCTGGCCAAGTTCACGAGAGATTCCACTCGATAGCGCGCAGGGTTGACGAGTTTTCGATTTCCGCGGTTGCTCGCTTTCACGATGCTAAGCAATCGCGTCAAAATAAATTGATTATGTTTTATTCCGTTTGGGTACGATA
>CAYXRK010000174.1:0-10299 GCA_964467615.1 uncultured Nitrospirales bacterium
AGTGGGGGGCGGAGGATGAGCGGGGGACGTTGAATTACATTACGCCGGAGAAGGTTAGGCGGTCAGCGGCGCTGGTCAAAACGGGGAAGGTGTATCCGCTTGCGATACCGCTGCAGGCCGAGGGGCCGATCTGGCCAGGGCGGCACAAGAACTGGCACGTGGCGATGTATCGCAACCAAGACGGGCCTGGGCCGGGCGGCGCGGAAGACCTTCTAATGATTCATACGCATGGGTCGACGCATGTCGACGCGCTGTGTCATGTGTTCGTCGACGGCAAAATGTACAACGGGTTCGACGTGTCGAAGAACATCGATGCACGCGGCGCTCGGCGCAACGCCATCTCGAACATCGGCGCGATCGTGACGCGCGGATTGCTTGTGGACGTGGCGGCGTATCACGGTGTCGAGAGTTTGGCCGCGGACCATGTCATCACGCCGGACGAGATCGAGGCGGTGTTGAAGTCGGAGGGCCTCTCTGCTGAATCGGGCGATGCGCTCCTTTTCCGCACGGGCTGGATGAACACGTGGAAGGCGCAGCCGGAAACGTTCAACAAGCAGCAGCCGGGCCCGAGCCGCGAGGCCGCGCTGTGGGCGGGCGAACATGAGATCGCAGTGATGGCGGCGGACAACAGCGCGGTCGAGTCGTTCCCGCACCCGGATGGGTTGGTCGTCCACTACGAATTTCTGCGGAACCAGGGCGGATATCTGATGGAATTGCTGGATTTGGAGCAACTTTCAGCGGACAAGGCGTATGAGTTTCAGTTTATTGTTGCGCCGTTGAATATTGACCAGGGCTTGGGGAGTCCGATTACGCCGGTGGCGGTGCGGTGAAACCTGGGCGGGCAACG
Source organism: uncultured Nitrospirales bacterium (assembly GCA_964467615.1). Taxonomy (GTDB): domain Bacteria; phylum Hydrogenedentota; class Hydrogenedentia; order Hydrogenedentales; genus CAYXRK01. Next base: position 848 of record CAYXRK010000174.1, read on the forward strand.
CAATGTCAAACATTTAGAGAAGCCTTGAATATTGGGAGGACGCGAGATGAGGAACCTGTTACTTTTCGGAGTACTGATGGTCTTGGCGCCGGTTCTGGCGGTGGCGGTAAACGTCGATAAACCGACGTATTCGAAGGACGTCGCGCCGATTTTGGACGCGAACTGTGTCCACTGCCACCGGGCGGGCGATGTCGCGCCGATGTCGTTGCGGACATATGAGGAAGTACGCCCCTGGGTGAAATCCATGGCGCAAAAGGTCGGCGACAAGCAGATGCCCCCGTGGCACGCCGACCCCGGCTATGGTCCGTGGACGAACGATCGCAGTTTGTCCAGCGAACATATCGCGACCATCACCCGTTGGATAGAGACCGGCGCGCCGCAAGGCAACCCGGCGGATCGGCCCGCGGTGGCGGTCGAGGCCGAGCGGCCCGAATGGATCCACGGCACGCCGGATTACGTGTTCGAGTTCGACCCGTTTGACGTGCCGGCGGAAGGCCCCGACCAGTTCCGCAACCCGTTGCACCAAACGAATTTCGACGAGGACAAATGGATCGCGGCGGTCGAGATTGCGCCGAAGGCGAAGAGCGTGGTGCACCATGTGATCCTTTGGCTGAAGGACGACGCGGAGCAAAGCCAGCAGGGTTGGCTCAGCGCGTGGGCAGGCGGCACGGGCCCCGATGTCATGCCCAAAGGCACCGGCCGATTTCTGAAGAAAGACGCAGTCATCATGGGCGATATGCACTACCACGCCGTGGGCGAAGCCGCGACGGACGTGACGCGCGTCGGTCTCTATTTCGCCGACAACAACGAAGTCGAAAAGGAATTGATCAATCTGTGGGTGATGAACGCGGAACTTGAAATCCCCGCGGGCGACCCGAACTACGAAGCGCGCTCGACGCATACGTTCGCGCAGGACTCGCACGTGCTCGGCCTCGCGCCGCACATGCATTACCGCGGCAAGGATTTCGCGTATACGGCGACGTTCCCCGACGGCACGAGCAAGGAATTGCTCAAGGTCAGCAAATACGATTTCAACTGGCAGACGAATTACATCTTCCAAGAACCTCTTGCCGCACCGGCCGGAACGCGGATCGATTGCGTCGCGCATTGGGACAACTCGGCGAACAATCCGGCCAATCCCGATCCGAACAAGACCGTGCGCTTCGGCCCCGAGTCCTACGACGAAATGATGATCGGCTTCGTGGATTACATCGTGGACGAAGGCGTGCGCCCGAAACCGACAAACGGTCCTATCGAGCAGAAGATCAAGGAATTGGCCGAGAAACACCCCGGCCAAGTCTTCCGCGTGGACATCCCTGGCCAAGGCGCGAGCGGCGTGCACGTGCCCAAAGAAGGAGAAGGCGGCTGGTGGGTGTCGTTCAACGGCGTGGTCGTCAGCGCGCGCCTCTACGACATCAAATGGGACGGCGACACATTCACGTGCGAGTTGGCCGTCCCCGGCCAGGCCCTGCAACACGTCGAGGGCAAAGTGGATCGTGCCGCGGGCATCTTTAGCTTCACGATCACCTTGGACAAGGGCCAGAAATTTCCGGGGCAGGGCACGGTGCTGTAGGCGCGGCAGACCAGCGAATAAAGTTCGAGAGCGCCCGTCGGGATGGCGGGCGCTCTCTTTTGTTCAACGTTCAAGGTACAACGTTCAGCGAGTTGCGGAAAGCAAGGATCTCGGAAAGCTGCCGCAAAAAAAACTACGAAGTAACGGAGTGCTCGTGAGGAGAGTACGCCGGATCGGCCCCGGCGGGCGCTACATTGAATTCCCTGGCGAGATCAATTTTTGCTCGGACGCCTTGCGGATGAAGGGCGCTGTACGGGATCGGGTCTAGTTCTTTCGACCTGAGGCGCCCATGAATCGCGTCAGGCTATTGATGAACTCTGGAAATCGTCCACCACAGCAAGCCCGCTAGGTTTCATCCCGTTGCTGTGGGAGTCCGCGTGCGCTACGCGTTGACTCCTTGCTGGCTGGGCGCTGCCGTACTACGTCCAGGCGCTCGCAAAACGCCCCGATCGAAGCTAATAGCCTTCTCTCAATTTTGGGCCGGCAGGCCCGGCGCGGATTGCCCAGGCCGCAAAAGTGGCGCAGCAGCAATGTCTTTGCGGTACCGGTGGCGGATCAACGATTTACCTAAACCGACAGTAACTGGAAGTAGCCGATTCTCTGTCTGGAATGGATTGGCTCGTTGCGTCCGCGATCAGCTGCGGTCACTGGCCTTTACTACTGTTCGGAGGAGAAGACTATGAACGAAGAACCCATGACGCCGTCGGAGCGAATCGCGGACCTTATCGATCAGCTCGTTGGAGCGTTTTCGACCCTTCTCACGTTGCCGGTTGGGGTCGTGTTCCTGGTGTTGGCGCTGTTTGGATTTGACGTGCCGGGAATATTCAGCGTGTTCGGCGGGGACTGAAGGAGAAATCTCGAAGCGGTGATCTGCATTCCACAAACCTGGACTAAGAAAGTTGAGGGCGCGATGATTCCAAGGGCGAATGTTCTATTCGGTCTGTGCCTGCTGGCGGGCCTGCTTGTGCTGAATGCCGGTTGCGCGACGAGCCACGGCAGGCCGCCACTGTCGAAGATGACGAACCAGTGGACGAAGTATTATTCGGAGAAGGGGGATCAGATTGATCATCAATTGAAGTTCGTGGATGAATTTGAGAAGAAGCGCGCGGGGGACAAGAAACAGGGAATCGAGGCCTACACCTCCGAGCAACTTCGGCTGGAACGAAACGAAATCATAGGCCGACTCATAACGATCGCGGAGGAAGTCCACGCGACTATCGATGAGAACCTCCGAAACTCGCGGGCCTACGGAAATGTTTTCATGGACGCCGCGCAAATTGTGACGACCGGGCTCTCCGTCTTGGCCAATAGTGCGGCCACCGCCGATAAATTTGCGACGGCGGCCCTCGCGTCAAAGGGTTTCCAAGAGTCGGTCGACAAGCGTTTGTTTTACGAACACGCGACGACTGCGGTCGTCAATCAAATGCATCTTTTGCGCGTTGAAGCAAAGAAGCCACTCATTGCTGGTCTTTCGCGCACGATCGACGACTATCCGTTGTCGATAGCGATTTCTGAGTGGGGCACTTATTTCCTCTCCGGTAATGTTACCGAAGCGTTGAGCCGAATGGGGACGGACGCGAAGGCGAAGGAACTCAAACTGTTGGAAATTATCGCCGATCTCCTGGCACTGGGTAAGGATGAAACTGGCACAGGAACGGCGGAAATAGAAGCCGCACACAAGAAGGCCGAGGCCGGTGCTGCGGAAGCAGATGCCGACCGAGCTGAACGAGTGGCGGTAATTCTGGGACTTCAGGGGCGGGTTTCGTCTCACCTTGACCTCGTCGACACGCTCGACGCGCAAAAGGCGATCGATCTCGTCACGAATCCGCCGCATACCAATGCGGCCATTCAGGCGGCCGTAGCCGCGCGAGATCCTGGCAACCTTCGTTTCAGCGACGGGAATGCGGCCAAACAAATCATAAAAATGATGATGGTCATGTCCAAGAGAGAACTTGCGGTTACGCGCGCCTGGGAGGGCGCACTCACGGCACTTACGAATTAGTAATGGGCAGCATCACCGTTAGAAGGAGAAACACATGCCAGCGACGGTTACCACCGTGGAACGATTTTCCGTGAAGGACTACAACAAGACGGCGATCGAGGGAGAGCGAAAATTACGGATAGAGGCGGGCGCGATTCGTTCATCGTACGTAAAGGACGGGACGGAATGGGTGTTGACCACAGAATGGAATGTGATCGGCCAAGGTTGACTCATCGAGCTTAGTCAGAGCAGCCTTTTCTGGTAACGTGTCTTTTGTATCGATTGGGGGTACGCAGTGCGAGGTTCGCACTGCACGGCGCGCTTCACAAGGATCTCGCCTTGGATTTTCGTGGTAAAGGTCTCGCGCTGGATGATTCCGGATTGAACGATGCCGTCCAGACGTTGGGCATTGGCCCAGCCGAATTTTGGGCGGTGATGTCCGTCGAGTCTCGGGGTTGCGGCTTCTCGGTGGATCGTCGACCGAAGATTCTGTACGAACGCCACTGGTTCCACAAACTAACGAACGGCGCGCATAGCGTTGCTTATCCGGACGTTAGCAATTCCGAGCGCGGCGGATATACGCGCGACAAAGAGTACGAACGCCTCGAAAAAGCGATCTCACTTGATCGTAAAGCGGCCCTCGAGAGTACGTCGTGGGGCGTCGGCCAGGTCATGGGATTTAACTTTGCGTTCGGCGGATTCAATGATGCCGAAAGCATGGTCACCGCGATGATGGAATCGGAGAACGCGCAGATCACTGCGATGGCCGGATTCATCAAGGATAACAAGCTGGATTCGCGCCTGAAGAACCATGATTGGGAGGGGTTCGCGAAGGGCTACAACGGTACCGGCTATAAGGAGAACAAGTACGATACGAAACTCGCCGACGCGTTCTCGAAATTCTCGGCGGGGCCGCTGCCGGATTTGCCGCTTCGAACGGCGCAGTTGTATCTAACGTACTTGGGTTACGATCCGGGGCCGGTGGACGGTTTGTGGGGCAAGCGGACAAAGGACGCGCTCGTGAAATACCGGACCGATGCCAACCTGCCCGCGGGCGATCAACTTGACGCCGGGCTTGCGGCGCATATTTCGTCGAAGGCGTTGAGCGCGTAGTCCGGAGCGGCCATCCGCAATCGCGCGTTTCCGACGCGGTCTGCGGCTCGGCGGGAGCCTCGCCCGCCACGGCGCGTCTTCGACCCTCCCCTTTTCGTTGTTGCGGCCCGGTCAGTCGAGGAGCTTGCCGGTCGTTGCGTCGTAGCGGTATTGGGCGCCGTCGGATTTCGTGGGGAGGGTCGCGAGGTAGTCGGGGACCAGATTGGCGAGTGACGCGGGATAGGCCTGGTTCTGTGTGTAGTACGACTGGATGGCGCTTTCGATCTTGGTCTTGTCGAGTTGGTCCGTGGTCGCGTTGCCCTGGTTGATGAGGGTCTTGGCGTTTTGGGCTTCCGCCGCGCCCTGGACCGCCGTGGTGGCGACGGTTTCAACGCCGCACCCGGCCAGCCCGACGAGCAGTGTCGCTATCAACATGTGTCGCATGACGAGTCCTCCGTTTCCGACCAATCATACCAGTCCCGCGTGATGAATCGATGCGAGAGCGAGGAAGGCAATCCCGCATCGAACTATGAGATTCCGGGCGCAGCGTAGTAGGCGCAGGCGCCGCGGGGATGGACGCGGCCGGAGGACTCGGGGATGACGAGTTCCGCCGAGGAGAATTTCCCGGGGGCGTCGTGCGGGAGGTAGGTCCGCAAGATACGGTCGAGGTTTGCGGGGCCGAAGCCGAGCGTGAAACAGGAGAGGATTATGAACGCGGGCGATCCGCCACACATCGCCATCATGGCTTCCATGAGTTCGGGGAGATCGCGCTCGAGTTTCCAGACTTCGCCCTTCGCGCCGCGTCCGAACGAGGGCGGATCGAGGATGAATCCGTCGTACTTGCGGCCACGCTTCACTTCGCGGCGCACGAACTTGAGAACGTCGTCCACGATCCATCGGGCTTTGCCTTTCGCTAGGCCCGAGAGGCGGGCGTTTTCGGCGGCCCAATCGACCATCCCCTTGGCGGAGTCCACATGACAGACCGAAAAGCCGCGCTTGAGGCAGGCGAGCGTCGAGACGCCGGAGTACGCAAAGAGATTCAAGACCTCGAGTGGTGAATCGGACGACGCTTTCAGATTGAAGATGAAGTCCCAGTTCGTCCGTTGCTCAGGGAAGATGCCGATGTGGCCGAAGGGGGTGAGCTTGATCTTTACGGTGAAGGGAGGCAGTGCGATGGTGAAGCTTTCGGGCATCGAGCGGCGGTATTGCCAATCGCCGCCGCCTTGATCGCTTTTGATGTACGTGGCGTCGGGACCATCCCACTGCGCGGGGTCGCCGATTTTGTAGGCCGCGTTCGGGGCGGGGCGAACGATTTTGTATGGGCCGACTTGCTCGACCTTACGGCAGTCGCCCGAGTCGAGCAGGCGGTAGATTGATTCGCGTTCAGTCATTGCGACCTCGGCGCAACCCGCGAGTCAGCGGCGACGGAATCGATCAAAACAGCAGGCGTCCGGAATCGCGGAAGAGGTAGCCCGCGAAAAAACCGGCGGCGCCGAACAACACCGAGACCAACAGCCAGAGCAGTTTGAGGCCTTGCTTCCGAACAAACGTTTTGGCGCCGAAGTAGAACAACTTGAAGATGTTTGGCGAAACGTGGGTGAGAACGATCGTGATGTTGTCTTTACCGCCGTTGTCGTTCGCCAGGCGGACGAGGCGGCTGGTGATATCGGCGGCGGATCCGCCGGCGCGGAACTCTTCGAGAATTTCGCGTTCCTTGACCATGTTGACCAAGCCATCGGTTGCAAGCAGGAGCCAATCGCCCGACTGAATCTCCCAATTGTAGGTGTCGACCGGGATGTCGGGGTGCGTCCCGATGCTTCGCGTGACGATGTTCTTACGCATGTCGAGTTCGGCTTCGGAGACGGACATTTTGCCGAGCTTGACTTGCTCGTCGACCCAGGAGTGGTCTTGGGTGCGCTGAACAAGTTCGCCTTCGCGGATGTGGTAGCAGCGCGAGTCGCCGACGTTCGCGATGTGGACTTGTCCCGGCAGGACAAGCGCGCTGATGAGCGTGGTGCCCATCGGCTTGCCGTCATAGTTTCTCTGCTGATTGGCTTGATACACATATTGATTGGAATGGCGCGTGTACCGGACGAGGAGCGGCAGCAGGGAAGGTACCTGGCCATTAACTCCCGGCGGAGGGGTTTCCTTGACGATGTCCTTCATGGCGATGACGGACATCTTGCTTGCGATTTCTCCGCCGAGGTGGCCGCCGAGACCGTCCGCCACGCAGATGAGCGCGCCTGCGCGGAACAAACGAAGGCCCGGCGTATCCGCACGGAACACGCCGTAGAAGTCTTCGTTTTGAGCTTTGCGCCTGCCGATATCGGTTTGCGCGGCAACTTCGAGTCGCATGGGTGTCGGTCAAGCGGCCTTCGAACGCGGACCGACTGCCGGGGCCCGCACTGTAGGCGCGATTCATCCTATTCTCGGCGCTTATGCACCCATGATACCAGATGCAATTGACTGTCCGCCGTCAACACTCTAGAATTCTCAAGGGCGCGGTATTTCAAGTATGTGGCGACTTCGTCGTGCATGGGCGAGACCCGGTGCGCGGCGCGTCGGCCCAGCAAAGGGCGCGGGTGGTCTGCGATCCATCCGACGCGATGGGAATGAGCCGATACACGTTTGATAAGTTCCGCTCCAGCGCGAGGAGCGCCGAGGCGTTGGAGGTTTGCCGGGCGCTCGCGGGCGGTTCGTATTCTGGTCCGCGCGTCGTGACGTTTCTTGGCGACACCGGCAGCGGCAAGACCCACCTTTTGTATGCGATCGTGAATGAAGTCCGTGCCCGTTCGGCGAGCATCGGCATTGCGTACATCACGGCGAAGGACTTTCCGAAGGAGGTCCTTGCGCTCATCCGGGACCCGCGGCCTCTCCAGCGCGCCAAGAAGGCCATCTTGTTGATCGATCATTTGGATCAATTCACCGAGCGGCTGGAGGAACTCGATGCGGTCGCCGGTTTGTTTTTGGACAACGGGCACACGGTGGCAGTCGCAACGCGTGTGCATCCGGGGCGCGTGCGGGGAATGCCAAGGGCGCTGTCGAACCATCTTCGGTCGGGCCGATTGATCCGGCTCGATGGCGCGCCCGCTAAGCAGGACGAACCGTTTAGCGACGTTGTCCAGCATGGATCGCGCCGTCCGGCGCAGGTCCATGAAGCGCCTGAGCGAAACGTCGTGGACAGTCTCAAGAGCGAAGTCGCGCGGCTGATGAAGGAGAACGAGGATCTCCGCGGGTTGCGCCGCGAGTATGAACGGCTGGAAGGTCAACTCGGCGAATTGCGCGAGGGCTATGAAGAAGCGCTGGACGAATTGCGGCGTCAAGAGAACACCGAGGCCGAGTTGGAATCCTTGCGCCGGCAGTTGGAGAGCGCGAGGCACGAGGGGGCCGAGGCGCGCCAAGAAGCGGACACCATGTTGCTACGGGCGGAAGAACTCCTCGAACATGTACAGGAAAACCGGCGTACCTTCGAGGCCGTACAGCGCGAGCAGACGGACCGGTTGAGGGAATTGGACCAGATCGAGGCGGCGTTGAGCGGCCCGCGACAATTCACCGGCGACGATGTCGATTCCGCGGTAGCCGAGGGCCAGTTCGAGTGGGACCAAGGCAGGAAGCCGTTGATCGAGGAAATCCAATTGTTGCGCGAGTCTGTAGCGGCTGAACGCGAGAGGCGAATCGCCGCTGAGTCACGCGTGAAGAAGTTCGAGGCGGCGAGCGCTCTGGCCGCGCCCGGTCCGGATGCGGCCGTATCGATTGAACTTGACTCACGGCGGAAGGCCGACCACGTCGCGATGATCGAACTCGAGGCCCTTCAGAACAGGCTAATCGATGCGACCGAACAGATTCACCGGCTGGCCGAGGGAATGAAGTCCATCGAGATAGCGCCGGAGCGGGCCGAGGAGCCGGCACGAGTTGCGCCGGCGAATGTCGCGAGTTTCCCGGCACGCAACGAGCTGCGGCCGGGCCGCGATGAGGCATCTCCCTTTCGATTCGAAGATTTCGAAGATCTCGTCGGCGCGGAAGGGGAGGAATACGGTGCAACGGCGGACGCGCGCGACAGCGGCCACGCCGGAAACGGATCCGGCGAGGCAGGGATCGGCCGCGCCGCCGCGGCGATCCATCATGTGGAGGAACTCGAACGGCGCGCACCGAATCGGCGCCGCTCGGACGAGGCGAGCGCCACGGCGAGCGGTCCCGATGCGGGTGGTGAGCGCTACCGCGCGCTCTAGTTTTTCGCGCGCCACCCGGGAGCTGGTCCCCCATGTCTTCGTTTGAGCAGCGAGTGCTGCATCTGTTCGAGGCGATTCATCCGCTAGATCTCGTTCAGCGGGCGGGATTCATCCTGCGCGGCGTGACGGAGCCGGAAAGCGTCGCGGCGCACAGCCATTTCGTCGCGTTGATGACGCTCTTGTTTCTCGATCAGTACCCCTCGATCTTCGATCGCGACCGCGCGTTGACGATGGCGCTCATCCACGATCTGTGCGAATCGAAGCTAATGGATATTCCGATGCCTTCGGCGGACGCGCACCTTCGCGAGGCGAAGGACGAGGCGGAGGTCAACATCACGCGCGAACTGCTAGGCGGGTTCGGCGAGCGCTTGGTGGAATATCAACGCGATTTTGTTGAGGCGCGATCGCCGGAGGCCAGGCTCGTACGAGGAATCGACAAGGCGCAGATGATGATCAAGGTGCTGATGTACGAACGCGAAGGGCGAGGACGTTTGCGGGAGTTTTGGGCCAACCCAAAGAACTTCGCGGACTACGGGATCGCGCCGGTGTCGGACCTGTTTGACGCGATCTGCGAGGA
>CAYXRK010000175.1:0-10228 GCA_964467615.1 uncultured Nitrospirales bacterium
GCACGTTTTTGAAACCTCCGGCCACATGCCGCAATTGGAATGCGAGGAGGAGTTCAACACGGTAGTGAAACGGTTTGTCTCACACCCAATAGAAAGGCGCTCCGTCAGAGCGCCAGCGTAGCAGTTACCCCCCGCCCTCCGCCGCCCGCCAATCGACACGCTACGGCAGGAATAGCACGTGCTTCTATATTCCAGAGGCGCTACAAGCGTATACTAAACAGCAGCAGCATATAGGCTTGGAATTGTAGTCGTTCGTCACGAAGTATCACGGCATGGAACAGACCAAAGAACATATTGACGACCTGGGAACTCTTCCCATTGGATCCGGCGATGCGCCCGCCGCACTCCCGCCCCGCGTGCCGGGACGATTGAAGGGCAAGATATGGATCGCCCCGGACTTCGATGCTCCAGATCCGGAAATCGAGGCCCTCTTCTACGGAAGTGATAGTTGAGGCTTTTCCTTGACACGCACGTCGTTCTCTGGTGGTTTTCCGACGAGCCTCAATTAGCGGCATCGATACGCGCACTGATCGCGGATCGAGGCCCCCGCTATTTTTCGAGGTGTTGCGGCGGCAGCGTCACGAGCTTGTCACCGTGGCGCTTCTGCGATTCCTGGATTCGCGCGGCCAACACTCGCAAATCGTAGCCCGCTTCCTTGGCCATCTCCTCGCGGATTCGGTGTATCTCGTCCACAATGGGATCAGTCCACGTCGTAGTCTTCATACAACAACTCCTCAGGCGTGCAAATCGTCGGCGAAGCAAAGCCGCGCGCGGCGTTTATCGACGGCAACAGCCGCTTCACAGATCCCCGCGCAATATGGCGGCAATTCCATGTCACTAGGAATTGTATCCCATGTATTGATGCTACAGCGAGATGAAGCGCATCGGCTGGGGCGTGCGCTTCCTCGGCCTCGTCGAGGCCGATGGCGCTGTCGCTACTTTCCTAATGCGAGACCCACATATTGTGGTCGGCAAATTTGACCACCAGCGATGTCCCGACCGATTGCGCCATACCGACGCTCGATCCTAAATCGATCGGAGCTTCATCGCGTATCGTCACATTCCCGTGATTTTTTCTCCGTGGTGAAACAACGGGAATTATACTGTTAACTCCCTTGGTATCGGGAAAAGCCAGAAAATGGGGCAATTTTGCCTCACGCCTTGCGCGCGTCCGTCCCTTGCGCTCTCGAAAATTCCTTTGTTTTCCGCTTTTCGTTACGAGCAAGGGAGTTAACAGTATAATCCCCGAAACAACCCTCTCTAGGTTTTCGAGTTTTGCCAAGAATCGAAGCGACCACCTACACGACTGGTCACGACCGCAGTCCAACGGCGCACACAGCCCCTATATATAGAGCCACGCGCGTTGACCTGTTTTTTCGAAAAAGGGCCGGAAATAGGCCCGGAAATGGGGATTTACGAGGGTTGTCGCAACGGTCGCACCACGAGCTCGAAGCTCCTATCGACAGGACAAACGATGATATTATCTGTGTAGGCATTAAAGAGATGCTGAGTCAAGGAAAGGAACTTTCCGTGAAATCAGCAACAAACTTCAAAAGTCTAGCGCACTTGCCCCGATCCGTTCAGGGGAAAATCGGTGAGCGCTACGCGTGGTATGTCCTGTCATATTTCTTCGATCTGCTTGAAGAGAACCCCGATATAGGGACGGACAAATATGGAACATTGCGAAACAGCAATCGCGCTAGCGTCGTTTTTGGTATACAGACCAAGACCGCGAAAGAGTACAGGCTTAAGTATGAAAAAGTAAGTCAATATCTAAAGTACCACGAGCACCAGGGACCGTATGTGTTTTGCTGGGTTACCCTCAATTGGCAAAAAAACAAGCTGGACGTTGTTAAATACGCGACAATGTGGGATTGGATATCGCTTGATGGAGGAGAGTCGCTTGCGAGGATCTGCAAAAGTACAACTCCCCGAAAGACGATCCGTGTACCGCAAAGTCTGTTCCGAACCATCGACGCGCCGGGAGAAGATTTTTATCGGGCGATGCGAACAGAGGAAGAGCGTTGGGCCGGCGGTCGCGGGCACATACTAGCGCCGAGCACCTCGCCTAGCGTACCAGTATCCGGGAATGCGTTGCCTCGAATCGTCGGGAGGTGTAGTCGGATCGAGACTACCAAGGAAGCACTTGAGGCGGCTAAGGCGCTTTCCTTCACAAGCACGCAGATGTCCGAATATCTGAATTCCGAGTTGACCCGTGCCGAGAACAGAACCAATCTGAGTGGGGAGCGATTGGAGTGGGCCAAGAACGCCGCGACGCAGCCAAGCACTGGTGAAATCGCGACGGAAGCATTACACGTCCGCAACTTTTTGAAATGTGTTGACCGATTCAATCAAGGCGAGCCCTATGAAATTCCACGGTATAGCTGGGGTTCAAACAGTGTGTGGAGAATCCTACTTCAAATTTTCCCGCAAGCCATACAACTTTTCGAACGATACATGAAACATGGAATTGGTTCTGGAACAATCCCTAAAGACATTGAACAGTTCAACGTGATGTCGATCTTAAACAATCTTTCGGCAATCGCTCGAACGAGCAACGACATACTCGGTGACCGAGCGAAGAGAATTATCAAAGCCTTCGGCAATGAGTTCCGCGTCGACACATTTCGTTTTCCCGAGGAGTATCCCTTGGCGAGGCAGTATCATTTCGCTCGTGCAGAAGCCGAGGGTGGCAACCACGTTGGCCAAGCTCTAGGGTTTTTCGATCGCACGAACACTGAGCCTGCGTCGATCGACATAGCTTTGATGCGCCACTACTACGGTTCCGATAACGATACGATACTTCGCGCACAAGAGCACAAATTCAAATTTCCGAAGGCGAAAGATTCAGATACGAAGGAGATCCTCGATCGCATCGTGCGGTATACCCGAAAGGACATTGAGGCAGGTAAGTCTTTGAGAAGTGGCTGGGATAGAATTCTGGCATCGACTTTTCCTAACGTTCTCGCTCCACGAAGCACCTAACGCTCGAAGGAAATTTGCGGAAGTATTCGGTTTCTATACACGGCGTCATAAATAGTTGCGCATGAGATCGCAGAAATAAGCCATTTTGCCGAAATTGGGGAAATGAACATGCGCAACTATTTATGACGCCGTGTATAGTTTGAAAATCGGAACACTGTTCGACGAGTAGAGTAAGCGTCTTACGAATCAATCTCGACATCAAGGGGTCGCTCTCGTGCCTAGATCGAAACAATCGGCTCAACCCAGGCAGGCGAATCTCACGCTGGAGCAGACGAGACAGGCTGTAGTGAAAATTGAGCGACGCATCGACGAATTGAAGACTTTCAACGTTCAGGACATCCGAGAAAAATTTGACCCTCAGCTAAACGCGCTAGAGAAAAAGACCAACAGCACTCTTCAGGACGTCTTTGGTCACGACACAATCGAATATCTTCAATACAGGGTATCATTCGATCCGGCGGTCTACGGGGGTCGGGCCGAACCTTTAAGCGCCATAATTCAAGATCGCGCGAAGAGAATCGAACGTGCGGTCACGAACCTTTCCGCTTTGAAAGCACTCCTCACAGAACGAGTCGAAGACCAGACGGCGTTAATCAAATCAGCGCCGGCAGCGTCGACTACCGAGAGCATCGAACTCTCTCGTAGTGTTTTCATCGTTCACGGGCACGACGACGGAACGAAGGAACAGATCGCTCGCTTCGTGTCCACGCTTGGACTCAATCCACTAATCCTCCACGAACAACCGAATCGTGGCAAAACGATAATCGAGAAAATCGAGCATCATTCTTCCGTCGGCTTCGCAGTGGTGCTTTTCACTCCTGATGACGTGGCGTTTGCGCGCGACAATCCAAAAGATTCAAAACCGCGTGCGCGACAGAATGTAATACTGGAGCTTGGATTCTTCATGGGAAAGTTGGGCCGCGAAAGGGTGTGCGTGCTGTATAAAGAAGGTGTCGAATTGCCATCCGATTACCACGGCGTTGCGTACATTCCTTTGGACGCGAGCGGTGCGTGGAGATCTCTATTGGCGCGTGAGTTCAAGAGTGCTGGCTTAGACGTCGATATGAATCCCGCGATCTGATGTCAGCATCCCGCTCGCTTTTGATTCATCCCATCGATTCCGGCCGACCCGCATGGAAAACTGCGATTTAATTGCACAATTCACCGACATCATAACTGCCGCCGCCACTGTCGTCGGAGTGGTGTTCGTCTGGCTCGGCCTTCGTACATGGAGGTCGGAACTGCACGGTCACGCGAATTTTGAATTGGCACGCCGTGTCGTGCGAGGCGTCTATGAAATCCGAAACGAGATTCGGCAAATTCGCAACTCATTCTCGTCCGAACCTCTCGACGCGTTATTTGCCCGGCTGAACAGTAAAGCATCGGAGTTGGATGTCTCGCTCCTCGAAGCGGAAGTGCTCTGGGATTTAATGCTTCGAGAATCGAAGCAAGCTCTTAAAGAGTGTCTATTGACTCTACGGCGCGCTAGCAGCCCGTGGCAAAAGTCCTGGTACCCTGCGGGCCTCACGGAATCAATGGAAAAGCCGTGCAAATACCGAGCATTTCGGTGCGCGAGATTCCTCACGATGTTCAGAATGACAAGTGTGGAGACTTTTGCCACGGGCTGCTAGGCGCCGTCACGACCGTTCACAGAAAAACGAATTGAAACTGACGGAGGCAGAGCAAGAAGAAATCGACAAGATCCTCTCCGGCGAAGATGACGATGAGTTCGACAGATGTATTCAGCACGCCATCGCTGGATTCGAGAGCAAGCTGAAGCCGTTCTTGCGAAAACGAAAGCTTTAAAAGCGGAACTTGTGCTGCGGTGGGTGCTTCGTAATGAACGACCGCGGTGCCGAAGATTCGCTGCGTTGATCGGCGTCGCATCATGCGCTAAAATTAAATATGTATTCGTATCCATCAAGTATGCAATCCAGGAGCGCTCACCGATGAAAGCCATCGTTGCGGACCGGGGGCAGGTGACGGTTCCCAAGGCGTTGTGGGACCAGGTGGGGATTGCGCCGAGGGCCGTCCTCGAGTTTCGTGAAGAAAATGGAAAGCTGGTGGCCGAGAAGACGCCGTTGACCGATCCCGTAACGTGCGTCCTTGGGTGTCTCAAGCTGCGTAAGTCGACCAACCAACTCATTTCCGAGATGAGGGGAGACGCGTGATCACGGCGGTGGACACAAACGTGCTCATTGACGTCTTTCGGAACGATCCGGAGTTCGGCTTGGTTTCCGCGGACGCGCTCCGCCGGTGTTTCAAGGAAGGGCACTTCGTCGCCTGCAACATCGTATGGGCGGAAATCGCTTCCGTGTTTTCGTCGCGCAAATCGTTCGAAGCAGCCATGCGCGAACTTCCCATCGAGTTCTCGCCGGTGAACGAGGACGCGGCCGTATTGGCGGGAGATACCTGGCGTCAATACCGCGCGCGCGGCGGGAAACGCACGCGAGTGCTTCCCGGATTTTTGATCGCCGCGCATATTTTTGAGGCGCCTCATGCGAGTAGATGATCAAACTAAGAAAATCCTTACTGAATACCCGGCGGCCAGCCAAGATCGGAACGAACTCCTCCGCCTTCAGGAGTTCTTCCAGCGGATGAAAGACGCCGGCCTGGTACGGATGCGTGAATACGATCTCCCCCAACCCGATACTTTGGGCCGGGCCATGGCAGCCAAAACGGGCAGACTAACTGTCGGCAGCACCAGATGACTGCATCTCGCGGCACACTTGAGACGGCCCGGTGTTAGGCGTGGGGATCGCGGATGCACATCCCAACCACATGGGCGAAAGCCACCGGCGAATGCCAGACGCGCGACAACCGCAAGCTGCGGTTTGGCGTGTGGGGCTGGGGAGATGACGACGTAACCGCGAAGCAGGAGGCGGCGGGCCGGCTTCAACGACTACTCCAACGCGTACAGCGCGGCGAACCGTTTCCGGACAAGTACGCGTATGGCGCGCGTCCTCTCCGCGAGGAAATCCTGGAGACGATTGACGTCGGAGGCGGTGCGCCCGTTGGGATGCTGACACGAAATCGATACGGCGCGGTCGTGCTGAACACCACAAATCTGCTCTTCCTCGATATCGATCTTCCGCCCACGAGCGCCGTGCAGCAACTCAAACGCCTGTTCTCATTCAAGAAATCGGACACGGACCACGCCGCGCTTGCGAAACTTCGCGATGCGCTCCTTCACTACGGCCGCGCCACGTTCCGCGTATACCAGACCGCTGCGGGGTTCCGCGCCATCGCGGTGGATCGCGAGTACGATCCCGCGGGCAGTGACGCGCAAGACCTCATGCTGGCCTCGGGAACGGACCCCGCGTTCGCGAACCTCTGCATTGTCCAAAAGAGTTTCCGTGCGCGGTTGACGCCCAAGCCGTGGCGGTGCGGCTGCCCGAATCCGCCCGGCGACTATCCCCGCACGGACGACGACGCGATGAATCAATTCAACATATGGATGCGCAAGTACGAGAGGGCTATAGGGGACTACGCGACATGTCGTTTCATCGAGACAGTCGGACAGGGGACGCCCAAGGGGCCGGTTGAAATGCTCATCGCGCTCCACGATCGCGTAACACGTTGCGCGGACGTATCGCCGCTCGCGTAGAATTGTTTCCTATCGATCAATTGCCGTGGAAAACGCATCGACCAACATAACAGCGACTGCGGCGTTTGACCGGCTCCGTGAAGGGAACCAACGATTCGCCTTGGGGCGGCAGAACTTGAATTCGCCTCTCACGTATGCGAGTCGGGCCGATCTCGCCATGGCGCAGCGGCCATTTGCCATCATTCTCGGCTGTTCAGACTCGCGCGTTCCCGCCGAAATCGTGTTCGACCAGGGCCTTGGCGATCTGTTCGTCATTCGTGTCGCGGGGAATATAGTTGCGCCCTCGCAAATAGGGAGTGTTGAGTTCGGCGCGGCCCAATTTGGAACGCGTTTAATCGTCGTTCTGGGCCATACTCACTGCGGCGCGATCGAGGCGACAATCGAATCACTGCAACGGCCAGCCGGGATTCCGTCGCCAAACATCCGGTCTATCGTCAATCGGATAAGACCGTCTATCGAGGGATTGCTCGCCACGCCGTTGAAGTCTGATCCCGAGGCGCTCCAGCGCGAAGCTGTGCGGGCGAACGTCCGGGCGGCGGCCAATCAACTCCGGCACGGATCGGAGATACTGGAGGACCTCATCGAGCGCGAAAGCGTTGTCGTAATTGGCGCCGAATACTCGTTGGAAACCGGTCTTGTCGATTTCTTTGACGGCGTGCCCGCGTAGCGGCTAGCTATCGCGTCGTGCCGTTCCGAAAGAACGCCAACACACCCACGCCGTTCCACCACATTGCGCGGTCGCCGTTGAAGCGCGCGGGCAATTCGTACAGCAGCGACCATTTCGCGGCGGATTCCTTCATCGCCTGCAGCGTCGCCTCCTTGGCGTACGAGCCCGAATCCGCGGCGAAGCGCCAATCGTCCACGAGCACCAATGCCTCGTCCGCGAGGAACGGTTCCACGAGCTTGATCGCCTGATATTGGCTCTCGTAGTCATGCGCGCCGTCGTAGAAGTACAGGCCGATCGGAACGGACAATTTGTCGCGCGTATAGATTGCGCGAAAGTCGCAATTGTAAAACGTGACCTTCTCCAAAACGCCGTACTTCGCCAGGTTCGCCTGGGCAATCTCGAAGGAGTTGCCCTCGAACTCCGAGAAATTGTCGCACGCGAACACGGGCCGCTCGGCATTCCTCAGCATGGCCGAGAGCAAACTCTTGCCGTGGTATGTCCCCACCTCGAGATACGCCTCGCCCTCATCGAGCAGCCCGAACGCGAGGTTCAACAACTGTTGCTTTTTGATCGAAAGCATGCCTTGCACGTCTGGGCACAGATCCACCTGAGACACCACGATCGGGTCCCAATACTCATACGCGGGCGCGTTCCGTTTCGCCCCCTCGAACCGTTCCCAAAACGCCTTCCGAAACGTCGCGATGTTCATCCGCATCCAGCCTCGGATTTTGCGGTCCTCTTCCGTCGCGTCAGTCGCCGGCGGCGGGATGTTTCTTGAGGATGGCCGCCTTGACTCCGTTGTGCATGATGGGGCGGGTCGGGTACGTGGCTGTGGGGATAAGTTGCGTAAGCACGATGCCAACCATGTTCTCTTTCTTGTCGATCCAGAAGTCGGTGCTGGCGTATCCGCCCCACGAGTATTCGCCGTCGTCGCCAAAGGCCGTGTTGACGGCGCCTTTCATGGGTGTTGCGCCGCAGTAGCCGAAGCCGATGCCTTTGAAGCTGATACCAGGCATGAGGTTGAGCGGGGCGTCGCCCAATTCAGCGGGAAGTTGGTTCGAGGTCATCTCGGCTACTGCCTTCTCACTCAGGACGCGGACGCCGTCCAGTTCGCCGCCGTTTAACAGCATCTGCGCGAAGCGCAGGTAGTCGCCCGCCGTGGCGACCATACCCCCGCCGCCGGAATCCTGGCTCGGGACTTTGAGGTAAGGGCTCTTGGCCGGATCGTCCAGCAACGACATGCCGCCGGATTGCTTGTTTGGGCCGTAGTTCGCGGCCAAGCGATCTGCCTTATCGGCCGGGACGTGGAACGCGGCGTCCTTCATGCCAAGCGGTCCAAAAACAGTTTGCTGGAGATAGTCCGCGAAGCGTTTACCCGAGACGACCTCGACGACACGGCCGAGAATGTCCATGTTGATCCCGTAGTTCCATGCCGATCCGGGTTGACACTTGAGCGGCATCGTCGCGGTGCGCTTGGCGAACTCTTCGAGGGTGATACCGGCCGCGCCGTCGCTGTTGATGTCCTTTTCACGGTACATCTCGCCGAGTTTGCCCGTGTCGAAGATGCCATACACGAGGCCGCTCGTGTGCGTCATGAGGTGCTTGAGCGTGATCGGGCGTTCAGCGGCGACGAGTTCCGTAGTGCCGTCCTTTTTGTCGACGAGGACTTTCATGTCCTTGAACTCGGGGATGTACTTTGACAGCGGATCGTCGAGTGAGATTTTTCCGGCATCGACCAGCGTCATGACGGCGGCGCCGGCGATCGGCTTGGTCATGGAGTACATGCGGAAGATCGTGTCGGGCGCCATCGGCTTGGCGCGTTCGACGTCGCGCATGCCCCAGGCCTCGAAGTAGCCGAGCTTGCCGTCGCGGGCAACAGCCACAACGAATCCGGGCAGGTTTCCTTTTTCGACGAAAGCGTTAAGCTGGGTCTTGACGGCCACCAGTTTCTCGGAGGACAACCCGAGCGATTCCGGATCGGCCCTCGGAAGGCCGTAGTCGCTCGAAGCGGCCAATACGGGCAGCGCGAAGACCAGCGCCGCCAAACACATCCAAGTCAAACGCTTGAGTACCATGATCGCTTCTCCCTTGTCGTATTGCTGCGGAACACACACTCGGCCACGATAGCACGTTTCGCGGGACGGCGCCATAGAATTCCGGGGTTGACGAGTCAATACCGATTGGCAATTGCGTTTACAACATCTGCCGATCCAGATTTCGGTACTGCAAGGCTTCGGCGACGTGTTTTTCTTCCATGGTGTCGTTCCGCTCGAGGTCCGCGAGGGTGCGGGCCACGCGCAGGACCTTGTCGTAGGCGCGGGCGCTGAAACCGAGTTGCGTCATGGCGCTCTCGAGGATCGCCTTCGCGCCGTCGGTGGGCTTGCAGTGGATGCGCGCGGTGGGCGGATCCAGGTGCGCGTTGCAGTGGAATGCGCCGCCGTAGCGCGCGCGTTGGCGGTCGCGGGCGGCCTGCACTTCGGCCCGCATTTCGGCGCTGGTCGGGCCGGTGACGCGGTCGCTCGATAGTTCTTGAAAGTTGAGGGCGGGCACTTCGACGTGCAAATCGATGCGATCGAGCAACGGCCCCGAAAGCCGCGACATGTACCTCTGCACGTCGCCGACCGAGCATCGGCATTGCCTGCGAGAATCGCCCCGATGGCCACAAGGGCACGGGTTAAAGGCGACGGCAAGAAGAAATCGCGACGGAAATGTCACGCTGTACATGGCGCGGCGGATGTGGACGAGGCCTTCCTCGAGGGGCTGGCGCAACACTTCGAGGGCGGCGCGGTTGAACTCCGGCAATTCGTCGAGGAAGAGGACGCCGTTGTGCGCGAGGCTCACTTCGCCGGGGGTGGGACGCAGGCCGTGGCCTCCGCCGGAAATCGAGACGGTCGTGGCCGTGTGGTGCGGTGCTCGAAACGGGCGCTGCGCAACGAGTCGTCTTCCGTTGGCGAGCGCGTTGGCAACGC
>CAYXRK010000176.1:0-10108 GCA_964467615.1 uncultured Nitrospirales bacterium
TGTCGATTGGGTCGGTCGCGGCGCTGTTGTTTGCGCAGTTGTATCTTCCGCTCATCGCGCTGCACTTCGCGTTTATCGGGGCGATTGTCACCGGGCATCTTTCGTTGCGGCGCATGAAGGCCGCGCCGCACCGGTATCGAGGGCATGGGTTGGCGCTGTTCGGCATTACGCTCGGTTACGTCTTGCTGGCGTTCAATGTGCTGGTCGCGGCATTGTTCGTTCTCTCGATCGCGAAGGGGAGCGCTACGTAACGGTGTTGTCGTCCAAGAACCGGGGATCTGCGGAGCCTTCGAGGATAAGCTGCCGAATTAGGTTGTAGACTTCGTCGACTTCGTCTGCTTCGGGCATGATCTCGCGCGCGAGATCGACGTAGTGTTTCGCTTGCAGGACGAGGTCTTGTATTCGTTCGAGGCCGACGCCGTTTTCGAGCAGGTACGCGACTTGGAGGATGAGCACCTTCCCGGAGTTGACCTGGCACATCATCGGAAAGTGATCCGGGTCCTTGAATCGGGCGATTGGGCTTTCGGTCGCGCCGGATTGCTTGTGCAGTCTGAACGCGGTCTGAAATTCGCCCTCCGCGATGCGCGGCCAGAAGTTGTCGTTGTCCTCCATGTAGCAGCGCCCGAGGTAGAAGTGCCCGGCGGGATCGAAGGGCGTGTCGATCAGGTGCTGCTTCAACAATGGGATCGCCGCTACGTAATTTTTCTCCAGCACTAACAGCTCGGCTTCGGCGAGGAGGTCGCGTTTGGGGTCGTGCGAACAGCCGAAAAGCGTGGAGATCGTTATCGCGGCTGCAACGCTACGCACCGGAAAAGGGTGGCGATTCATCGGCTAAATCCGCGCGACGATGACGTGCGGGCCGGCCTCGCGAAGGGCCTGGGTGAACGCGTCGAAGAATTCCTCGGCTGTAGTTGGTGTCGAGGCGGGCACGCCCATTCCCTTGGCGAGCGCGGCCCAATCGAGCGGCGGGCGAGTCAGCGTCATCATCGATTCCGCCTTCGGGCCCATCGCGGCGACGCCGGAGCGGCCGAGCTCGACCTGCAGGATGTTGTACTTGTCGTTGACGAAGATCACGTTTGTCACGTTTAGCCCTTCGCGGGCCTGCGTCCAAAGCGCTTGCAAGGTATACATGCCGCTGCCATCGGCCTGGAGCGCGACGACGGGGCGATCGGGGCAAGCGATGGCCGCGCCCGTGGCCGCGGGAAGTCCGAACCCGATCGCGCCGCCGGTCAGGTACATTGACGAATGCGGCGGACATCCCTGCGTGAGGAAATACGTTGGCCCGCCGGACGTGGCCGATTCGTCCGAGATGATTGCGCCTTCTGGCAACGCCGCGCCGATCGCCAAACCGATGCTGTGCGTCGTGAGCGCGCCCGTCGGCGGAACGGGCCGTGTGGCCTCCTGGACGGGGCCGTCGGCGTTCGCACCGAGACGTTCGGCCAACTCGCGCAGCGCGGCGGTGGCGTCGGCGTCGGCGAGGTTGATGACCTCGCAGCCTTCGGGCACGGTCGAATGGGGCGAGCCGGGGTATTTGAAGAACGAGACCGGCGCGGGGGCCTCGGCGAGCACGAGATGCTTGAGGCCTTTTAACCGATCCAGGACCAATTCGGGGAAGTAGGGGATTCGATCAACAAGTGGCAGGCCCGCACCGCGATCCAATCTCGCGGGGAAGCAGTCGGACAGAATGCGGCAACCTGTTTTCCTCGCGATGCGGCCAGCGAGCTGCAGGCCTTCGGCGCGTAAAGTTTTGCCGGAAAGTAGAAGCGCGGCGGGCGCGCCCGATGTCAGCGCCTTGGCGGCGCGATCGACGGAATCGGCATCCGGCAATTGCGAGGACGGTGTGGGAACGATTCCGGTACCGACCGCTTCGCCGGACATCACGTCCATCGGCGCGAGCAGTATTTCCGTCGAGCCGAGGCGCGCGCGCCGAACGGCTTCGGCCGTTTCCGCGCCGACGGTGCTCGGATTCGATAACCGACGCACGCCCCCGCCGATGGATTCCGCCATCAAGCCGAGTTTGGACGCGAGGGGTGGATCGAACGGCAAGTGGCTGTCCGGGTGATCGCCGACCACAGCGACGCTTCCGCTACGCGCGCGATTGGCGTTGTGGAGGTTCGCGATCGCGTTGCCCAGGCCCGCGCCGCAATGGAGCAGGACCATCGCCGGTTTGTCCGCCATGCGGAAGTAACCATCCGCCATGCCGGAACACACGCCCTCGAACAGGCCGAGGACGCACCGCATTCGCGGTCCGCGCTCGAGGGCGGCGACGATGCCCATCTCCGTCGTGCCGGGATTCGCGAAGCATACTTCGATCCCCGCATCCGCCAGCGTTTGCACCAGCACTTCTGCGCCTGTCACTGATCTCTCCACTTCGCAATCGAGACGATCCTATCCTCGCGCTCGTGGCGCTTACCACCTGCACAGCGTCATCCGAGTTGCCGAATGCGCCGCTCTGCCGGTACCGTATGCGCCGACATGGAATTTTCCAGGAGTTATCGAATGGCCGTAGTTGAAACGACGCCCGCCACCGTCAGCCTTGAAGAAGCGATTCGCGCGCGGCGCTCGGTCCGCGGTTTCCTCGACAAACCTGTACCGCAAGACGTGCTCGAACAGGTCTTCGCGCTTGCGCAATTGGCCCCGTCGAACTGCAACATCCAGCCGTGGAAGGTGCTCGTGGCCTCCGGCGCGAAACGCGATCGGGTCCGCCAGCGGCTTATGGACGCCGTCATGGGCGGCGCGGGGCCGCAGCCGGACTACGATTATCCCGGCAAGTTTCAAGGCGAATACCGCACGCGGCAGGTTGAGTGCGCCGTGGCGATGTACACGTCGATGAGCATCGGGCGGGATGACGCCGCCGGACGGGCGCGCGCTGCGCTGCGCAATTTCGAGTTGTTCGACGCTCCCCACGTCGCGTTTATCGGCATGGATCCCGCGTTCGGGACCACGGTCGCGGTCGACGTTGGCATGTACGCGCAGAACCTGATGCTCGTGATGGCCGCCCACGGTATCGGCAGTTGCGCTCAAGGCTCGATGCGCTATCACCCGGACATCGTCCGCGAGGAATTCGGGCTAACCAAAGACCAGATCAGAATCCTGTTCGGAATCTCGTTCGGCTACGAGGACCAGTCCGTGCCCGCCAACGAGACGCGCACCATCCGGGACGACATTTCGGCGAGCGTGACGTTTCTGTCTGAGTAGCAGATCGCCGTGGCGCTCGGCGATACGCGTTTAATTACGCACGGTGCGTTCTACTTGTCAAAGGCGTTGCCTTTACCCAGATTGCATTTGCTGCACTTGGTCTGAAGATTTTCAAGCGTTGTTTCTCCGCCCTTTGACCACGGAACCACGTGGTCGACATGTAACTCAACTCCCGGTGATTGGACAGGGCTTCGTCCACAGGACTGACATCGGAATCCATCTCTTAAGAGAATCCGAAATCGCAGTCTCTCGGATATCTCTCTTTTAGTTCTTCTCTTGGATGGTTTCGCGTCATCGGAGTTGGAAGGCTCGTCTCGATCCGTGGCCGAATCCAGTTCCTCCTCGCTACCTTGGTTCACGTACTGAACGAAGGCCTCCAAAGCTTTGCGCCATCCCCCAAATCTACGCCCATATGTATTCACGCTGTATTTCGACAGCGGCTTCGTTAATTCTGTCGAAGCGGGCTGTCGTCCCAGCGCGATCCAAACATTTCTCAAGTTGTCAAATAGCTCGTTTTCAGAGACGTTCGGCCGTGAACGACTTTCCTTCAAGCCAGCCATCCTCAATACTTCGAACCAGGAGCCAAAGCGATTCCAAAGCGTCTTCGGATGATATTTTCCATACTCGTCGTAGCAACTTATGGTGACTGTATCGATCCCAAGTTTCTTCGCTACGTCTCGAACGTCCTGAATGAGATCTTCATCTGGTGTATCTCGATGGTAGGTATCAAGCTCGAATTTCATATCCACTTCTCTGGATCGTAGGGTTGGCCAATCCGTACCTTTCATTGTAATGGTAATCCTGACGCGCAGCGAAATAGAGAGGTGCGAACCCTCCCCCTGCCCCCTCCCTTGGTAAGGGAGGGGGATTGCTGCGCGACCGCATTTGGTTTCACGCTGTGCATGTGGATGGAAGGCGTGGTACATTCATTCGTTGACGCGTCAAACACGCACGTGACGTTTTGAGGATTCGGTGATATGGCGCAGCTTCACGCGACGGATTGGGTGTCGCAGGATTTTTTGGCGGATCCGTACTCGTATTATGCGGCGATGCGGGAATCGGAGCCGGTGCATTTCGACCCGGTGCGCAATAGCTGGATGTTGATGCGGTATGACGACGTGTCGGCGGCGCTCAAGGACGACGTTCGGTTGACCGCGCACCAGCATGGCGCGAATTCGATGCTCGTTTCGGATCCGCCACAGCACACGCGGCTGCGCACGCTGGTGAACAAGGCGTTCACGCCGCGGGCGGTGGGCGAGCTTGCGCCGCGCATTCGGAAGATCGTGGACGAGTTGCTCGACGCGGCCGCGGCGCGGGATTCCATGGACGTGATTGCGGACTTTGCGTTTCCGTTGCCGATTACCGTGATTGCGGAGATGCTCGGCGTTGAACAGGAGCAGCGCGATTTTTTCCACGCGGCTTCACAGAAGATCGCAATGTCGCTCGGGCCGATGTCGGGCACCGAGGTTGCGGGGCAGGCCATCGACGGGCGGAACGATCTCGTTGCGTATTTCATTGAACTTATCGAGCGACGCAAGAGCGATCCGCGCGACGATTTGGTGAGCGCGTTGGTTGCGGCGGAGGACCGGGGCGATATCCTGAGCATGGGCGAATTGATCGCGATGCTTGTGTTGCTGCTCGTGGGCGGGCATGAGACGACGGTGAACTTGATCGGGAACGGGCTACTTGCGCTGCTGCGGCATGAAGACCAACTCGAACTGCTGCGGCGAGATGAGAGTGTCGAGAAGTCGGCGATTGAGGAATTGCTGCGGTACGATTCGCCGGTGCAGTACACGGGCCGGATTGCGCGATCAGATTTCGAGTTGCGCGGGCAGCAGATCCGCGCGGGGCAGGGCGTGCGGATGATTCTCGGCTCGGCCAATTACGACCCGGAAGTGTTCGACGATCCGTTCGGCCTCGATATCACGCGCGATCCGTGCCCGCACCTCGCGTTTGGGTTCGGCATACACTACTGCCTGGGAGCGCAACTCGCGCGGCTCGAGGGACGCATCGCGCTGACGGCGCTGATTCGCCGCTTTCCGAATTTGCGGCTGGCCGGTGCGAATCCGCGGTGGCGTCCGGCGCCGGTGTTGCGCGGGCTTGAGGCGCTGCCAGTCACGCTGTAACGATCAAGGTTGGGTTTGAGATGAAATCCGGGAGGTTCACATGGCAACACCATTGACTCGCCGCTCGTTCATTCGCGCCAGTTCCGGTCTCGTCGCGGGCGCGGTCCTGTGTTCGCCTAGTGCGCATGCCGCGCGCGTGGGGCATGGGGACAAGGTGCGGCTGGGACTTATCGGCTGCGGGACGATGGGCAAGGCGCATGCGTACGCGCTGGCCTACAATCCGGAGTGCTCGATTGAGGCGGTGTGCGACGTGTACGTGCCGCGCTATGAGGAAGTCGCCAAGAACATCGAGACAATCACGAGCAAGAAGCCGGACGGGTATCAGGACTTTCGGCGGGTGCTCGAGCGGCCGGATATCGACGCCGTGTTCATCGCGACGCCGGACCACTGGCACGCGTTCATGGCGATCATGGGGTGCCAGGCGGGGAAGGACGTGTACGTCGAGAAGCCGGTGTGCACGACGGTGCAGGAGGGGCGCGCGATGGTGACGGCGGCGCGGCGCTACGGGCGGGTGATGCAAGCGGGCACGCAGCAGCGCTCGATGCCGGTATGCCAGGAGGCGATTCGGCGCATTCGCGAGGGGGACCTGGGCGACGTGACCAGCGCGACCGCATGGATAGGAGCGAACGACACGAACGTGAACGACACGCCGCAGCCCGTGCCGGAGGGATTGGACTGGGACCTGTGGCTCGGGCCCGCGCCGAGCATGCCGTATTCGCTGGAGCGGTTCGGCGGGTTCCGGAGTTTTTTCGATTACGCGCGCGGCGGCGAGCTGACGAATTGGGGCGTACACCTCGTGGACATTTTGCACTGGGGTATCGGCCAGGACCGGCCGCTGAACGTGACCGCCATCGGCGGGAGCTACCGCACGGGGGCGGGCGCGGACAACTACGAGACGATCGAGGCGCTGCTCGAGTATCGCGGGTGCACGCTGACGTGGGAGCAGCGGCACACGAACGCGTATTCCGACAAGGGCTACGGCATGAAGTTCAACGGGACGGGCGGGCGCGCGGAGTTGGACCGCGGCATTTTGACGATCAGCCGGCCCGAGGGCGGCCACGAGCAGTTACTCTTCGAGCCGGAACGGTCGTGGGCGAACATGGATCATCACAACAATTTTTTCCATTGTGTGCGTACGCGGCAGAAACCGGCGGCGGACATTGAGCAGGGGTTCCGCTCGACAACGGCGGTGCTGCTCGCGGGGATCGCGCTGAAAACGGGGCGGAAGCTGGCGTGGGACGGCGACGTGGAGCGATTCATCGGCGACGAGCAAGCGAACCGGCATTTGGCACGGGCATATCGCGCTCCGTGGACGCTGTGAGCGAACCATGATGCGATTCGTATTAGTCGCTATGGTTGTCGCGATCGCTCCCGCGCGCGCCGCGGACCTGAAGGAACTTGTTTCGTGGCTTGGCGGCGATGACGAAGCGAAGCGCGTGGAGGCACGGCAGTTGTTGCCGCGCGAAGGGATAGAGGCGGCAGCGCCGCTGTTGAAGCTGTTGGCCAGCGAAGATATTCGGGTTTGGCGCGCCGCGCGAAATGTGTTGTCGGACATTTGTCACGGTGTGGGCGTATTGGGGAAAGAGGATGAACGGCGCAACGTGACGGATCAGTTGATGGCGTTTGTTGGCGGAACCATGCCCCCGCATGCGCAGCGCGAAGCGCTCCGGTTGCTGGCGATTGTAACTCCGGAACAGTATGACGTTCGCGAGCTGAAAAAGTTGGCGCTGAACTCGGCGTCGCGTGAGGAAACCATCGCCGCGCTCCAAGGAATCGGAAGCAAGAGTGCGCGGCGAGTGCTCCAATCCCTTCTGAATACAGGCACGCCAGTTGAACGCGCCAATGTCATCGACGCACTCAGCGCAATCACGCCTGCCGACAAACCCGCCGTATCCAGGAAGCTCCTGAAAGACGAAGCGCCCGAAGTGCGCGTCGCGGCGATGCGCGCATTGGCCCCCTTAGGCTCCACCGATCTCATAGAGCCGTTTCAGCGGGCCATGGCGGAGACTAATGGCCGACTGCGAGCCGAAGCCCTCGACGCCTGTTTGCGACTCGCTGACGTTGTCACCGACAGCGGTGTTCAACGTGTATACGAATATTTTTTACTGCAAACAGAAATGAGTGACGGCGTTCGCGGCGCGGCGATCGCGGGCTTGGTGCGCGCGGGTCATGCGGACACGCTCGAAGTTGCGCTGGATGAGGTCTTGGCTAACGAAGATCGCGCGCTCCAGGGGCCGGCACTCATGGCACTTGATGACGTGAATTCACCCGATGCTTTCGAGGCGCTGTTGGCGCACTATCCCGAAGCCGACCCCGAAATGCAGTTGGGCATGCTGGCGCTGTTCGGCCGGAAGCGCGACCCTGTGTTTCACGACGTGTTATTGCGCGAGTTGCAGAGTTCCGATCCGGCGAAACAGGCCGCCGCGTTCGAGGGAATCGTGGCGTCCGGCATGCCCGAGGCGGCGGACGCGGCGGTTGCGTATGCGCTCGGCGTCCAGGAAGCCGAGAAATCCCACGTCGCTTTGCTCGTGCGCAGCCTCGCGCAGGACTATCGCGCCAACGGCCACGCGGACGCTGCCGGCAAGGCCTACGTAGCTTTCTACAAACTCGCGCAAAACGATCACGACAGGGCCGTCGCACTCGAGGGCATGAAGCATTTTCCGAGTGAGGAAGCGAAGAGCATTCTCGCGGCGAAGCCGTAGTTGCGCATTGCAGACAAACTCTCTTTTTATCCTCCGAATCACTTGATTCTGTTCCGTTAAGATTGAGACAGTAGCGGATTCTCATCTACGAAGGTACTCATTCCTCATGGCATTCAAACCATTCGATCTGACTTCCAAAGTAGCGCTGGTGACGGGCGGCAACTCGGGCATTGGCCTTGGGTTCGCGCGGGGGCTGGCGCAGGCGGGGGCGGGCGTGTGCATCTGGGGGACGAACGAGGAGAAGAACGCGCGCGCGTCGGCGGAACTCGCGCAGTACGGCACGAAGGTGCTCGCGCTCCAGTGCGACGTGGGCGATCAGGCGGCCGTGCTCGGGGCGTTCGCGAAGACGCTTGAGCATTTCGGGCGCGTGGATGCGTGCTTCGCCAACGCGGGCATCGGTTCGCGCGGAACGCCGTTCACCGAGATGACGCTCGACGAGTGGCGCGCCATTTTCCGCGTGAACATGGAAGGCGTGTTCCACACGTTTCAAGCGGCGGTGCGGCACATGGCCCAGCGCGGGGGGGGCGGCTCGCTCATCGTGACGAGCAGCGACTCGGCCATCTTTGGCGCGCCGCGCGCGGAGCATTACGCCTCGACCAAGGCGGGCGTGAACGCGATGGTCCGCTCGCTTGCCGTCGAACACGCGCGGCACGGCATTCGGGCGAACGCGGTGATCCCCGGTTGGATCGACACGGCGATGACGGAGCGCTCGATCCATACGCCCGTCATGGAGGATCGCGTGCTCAAGCGCATTCCCGCGCGGCGCTGGGGCGTTGGCGACGACTTCTCCGGCATCGCGGTGTACCTCGCGAGCGACGCCTCGGCCTATCACACGGGCGACACGTTCATCATCGACGGCGGCTACGCGGTGTTTTGATCGAGTGCGGTGGCGGCTTCGAGTTTCGGCAGTAGGACTTTTACCCCGTAGGTGAGCGCGGTGAAGTCGTAAAGCGCGTGGATCGCTGCGGCGAGCGCAAGGTCATCGAGCACCAGTACGATCGCGCCGAGGTACAGGCCAACGATGGTGGCAAAGATGGTGTAGGCCTGTGAGACGGAATGCGCTACACCGAAGGCCACGCTCGCGATCAAAAGCGCCAGCCACGGTGTCATGAAACCGCCGAGATACGGTTGCAGTACGCCGCGAAACAGGGCCTCCTCGCCCACACCCGCGAGCAGCGAAACGAGCGCAAGTTCCCAGATCGCGAAGCCTTTGAACATGCGCACGACGAGATGAAAGTCGTCGCGAATTTGACGGCCCATCGCGAGTGGAGCGCGCTCCAGCAACACTGCCGCAAGAAGGACCGGCAGCGTCAGGCCGATGGTCAGCGGCGCGAGCGATGCGCCGAACGAAAGCGTTTCCCAGAAGCGCAGATCGAGCCACCAACCGAGAACCATCGCGAGCGCGAACAGGCCGCCCTCGAACACAATCGCAAGGCCAAGCAGCGTGCGGCGGGGTATCACGGCACGACGCTGATCGTCTCGAACTGCCGGAAGTGTTTGTCGAATGCGAAGGCGGCGGACACGTTGAGCAGCTGCATCACAACACGGCTCGCGCAATCGGTGAAGCTCCAGGACTTGTCGGAGTAGTCGCGGAAAATTTCCCAAGCACGGTTGAAGTCGTCGAGCGTAACAAATTCAATTGTCGCGAGTTCGCCGGAGAAGAGTTGTGTCCCCGCCTCAATAGCCCGGTGACCGGCACGCCTCGCACGGAGCAAGGTAAGGGTTTCGTCAACTACGTAGTCTGTCGTAACGAGCGATTCACGATTCGCGCGGGACCAGGTTGCTGCGCGCTCGTGAAAAGCCTCGCGAGGATTGAAAAGCGCGCCCAAGGCGCTCGTGTCAACAAATATCACGAGTCCTCGCCGTACAGAATTTGGTTGTGATTCTCGGCGGAAAATTCATCCAGGTCACCGGTGGGGAGCCCTTCGAGTTTTTTCAGAAGTTTAAGCATCGCGGCTTTTTGTCTCGCTGCCAGGGCGCTTTCGTCCTCGAGGGACAAGGGCGGCGCGGGCGGCAAAGCCCGCTCAATTAGCCCGCATCGCTCACCACACCGGGATCTAAAAAGGCCGCTTTGGGTATTAA
>CAYXRK010000177.1:0-7426 GCA_964467615.1 uncultured Nitrospirales bacterium
ACCAAGCACCCGATACCAGATACTCGATTCCCGATACGCGATACCCGATACCCGATACCCGCTGTCTATTCTCGCTGCTCGATTTTCTTTCCCTCGCCTTTCGACAAGGATTGATGCAGGCGGGTCAGCATTTTTCCGATGTCTTGGGCCATTTCCCACAAGGGGAGCGCCGATGTCTTATCGGTGAATCCAAGGCGCACGGCGATCGTTAGTTGAGTTTCCAATTCCGCCAGGGAACCCCTCGCGAACGACAGGTGCCTCAGGTAATCTCCACGATGCGTGCGGCCGTAGCCTTCGGCGATATTCGACGGAATCGACACGGCAGCGCGCTGAATCTGGCTCGCGAGCCCATACTGCTCGGTCTTCGGGAATTTCTCAGTCGTCCGATAGATAACTTCCACGAGATCCATCGCTTTCTGCCAGACTTCGAGTTCCCTATACGTCTGGAGTTTCGGCATCGACCTTTCCCTTCAACGGTACTCAGGGTATAGGGTGCCGGGTATCGGGTTTCGTAATCAATCCGCTTTGGCCACGCGAAACCCGAAACCCGAAACCCACGCCCGTCATGCCGTGCCCTGCGGTTCAATAGGGCCGATAAATCTATGCAACTTCTCGAGAAGTTTGTCCCAGTCAATCGGTTTGACGATAAAATCCACCGCGCCTGCGTTGAGACTTTCGATCACGACGCTTTTTTCGCTGTGCCCCGTCATCATTATTATGGGAATGGATGCGAACTGTTCCATCGATTTTAGGCGCTGAGTGACCTCCACGCCTCTCATGTCCGGCATCTCGACATCCATGAGAATCAGGTCGGGCAACCGTTTTCGCAGCGCGGCCAGGGCCTTCGCGCCTGATGTGGCGAACACCATGTCCATGTTGGCCCGACCAAGAAACTGACTAAACAGCTTGCCCATTAACGCCTCATCGTCCACGACCAGAATTAGGGGTCGGATGCGGCCCGCCAACGCTCCGAGCGCCCGCGCCGATTCCAAGTGCGGCGCGAGTTCCTGCTTGAGGGATCCGGCCCATTGACGCATGGGTCCCACTGAATCCCGGATCGACCCGAATTGCGCGTCCACACCTTCCGCTTTCAGTTTTCCGATTTCGCGCCGAAGCGCCTCGATCTTCTTTACGTCCACCGCGCCGGCCATTTCGCCGGCGATGAGCCGGCTCGAAAACCGATCGATCGCCGCGTTCACTTCGGCCTCGGCGCGGTCCACCGAATGACTCGTCGCGATCACGTGATCGTCCGCCTCCGCGAGGCCCCGCCCCACCAGCGGCGCAATTTGGGCAACACGGCGCGCCTCGGCCCCGATTTCCCCGAGGGCCGGCGCCGCCTGGGCCGTCCTCAAATCCCGCAGGGCGTGATGCACCGACATGAGGAGACGCGGCGAATCGTAGCCGATGGGCCAAAACAGCACATAGTCGTCGTACACTTCGCTCTTGCACAGCCCGTACCCGAGTCGGACGTTATCTTTGGTACACAGAACGATCGTCCGATGCGGTGTAGCGTGGGCGGCCGGGCACAGCCGGTATAACATCAAATAATAGCGGTCGGACTTCTCGAGCGTATCGAACGCCAGCATCAACACTTCAGGCTTGCGGCGTTCGAAGTCCGCGACCGCCTCGTCCGCGTCGGTCGACACCGTAACATCGTCAAACTCCTCCCGGAGAAGACGCGATACCAGTTCCGCGTCGGCCACCTCGTCCGTCGCGATGAGAATTCTAGCGTCCGCGCTCATTGCGACACGATTCCCACCCGGCGGCCTTCCCACTCGGCAAGCCAAACCGGCAACGCTTCGGGCGGCATGGGTTTCGCGGCGAAATAACCCTGCGCAATGTCGCATTCGTGCGCACAAAGAAAATTCCAGTCCTCGATGTCTTCCACGCCTTCCGCGACGGCGGTTATAGACAAGCCCCTCGCCATACCGAGGCTCGATTCAAATATGGCGTGCAGCGTTTTGTTTTCACCGGCCCGATGAACAAAAACGCGATCAATCTTGAGCTCCGTGAACGGGATGTCTCGAAGTTGGGCCAGCGAGGAATGCCCGGTCCCGAAGTCATCGATCGACAGGCCGACGTGCTTCAGGCTAAGGCGAGTGAGGATATCGAGTGCGGCGAGCGGGTCCGTCATGAGCCGGGACTCCGTCACCTCCAGAATGAGATCCGAGGGGTCGAGGCCGGTCTGGGCGATTTGGGCGAACACAAAATCCGCAAAATCGAGCCTTACGAGATTGTCCATCGAAACGTTGACCGCCACGCGCAATGGCATGCCCCCGTCTCGCCAACGTTTCGCCTGATCCACCGCCGTCGCCAGGACCACTGAGGTGAGGTCGTCGATCAGTCCGCACTCCTCTGCGGCGCCAACGAATTGGTCCGGGTAAACGAGTCCATCTTCCGGATGCTGCCATCGCACCAACGTTTCCACGCCGGCCACTGCGCCCGTCGCAATTTCGATTTGCGGTTGGTAGAAATTCACAAGCTCCCCGCCCAGAATCGCGCGGCGAATCTCGTCCGGCGAATACGATCTCCGCGGTCCTCGATATATCTCCGCCGTGTGCGAACGCCAACGCGCCACAACCGCGCGTAGGGCTTCGAGCAGTATCGGTTTCTGCAAGTGCGCCAACACGTTCAACCCGCGGGCCCGGGCGAGCTTCGCCGCTGTATGGAGGATTCGCTCGTCCTCACCACTCAACAGCACCAACGCGCAGGCGCAACTCCGCGTGGCGAGATATCGTATGAATTCCACGCCGTCCATTTCAGGCATATTGAGATCGAGAAAAAGTAATACTCCGCCGCCGTTTTGCTCATCCAGGCGCTCTAGCACGTCCCGTCCCGTCGAATATGTCTCTACGTGGCCCAACCCGAGGTTCGAAAGTTGCCGCGTCAGCACCTTGAGTTGGAACGGGTCGTCGTCCAGAAGCAAAATCCGATCGTGTGCGTTGCCGTTCTGCATGAACTACTCCTCCCCGTCGTTTCGTTCGATTGCGCGCGTGACCTCGGCCAAGGCCCTCTCGAAGTCCGGCATCAAGGCCGTGATGGCAGCGCCATCGCCCGCCGTACCCGCTTCTTCCAATTTGTCGCAGCACTCACCCATCGCCAATGCCCCGACGGATCGCGAGGAAGATTTGAACCTATGCGCCACGTCCTTCACCGCCCGCCAATCGCCCGATGAAAACGCCGCGCGAAATTCCCGCGCCGCCTTTTGCGCCGATTCGAGGTAGTCGCCAAGAAACTGGGCAACAAGTTCTTGCCCGCCGCCTACCAACTTCGTAAGCACACTGATGTCCAACACCGGGAGCGCGGACGCCGTTCGCTCTGCTGTCTCTGCGTGCGAAATCGCCGACGCCGGCCGATGCCCGCCCGCCGGCATCCACCTTGCCAAGGCCTTGTTCAACTTCTCCAATTGCACCGGCTTCGTCAGGTAATCGTCCATCCCCGACGCGAGTCCCATCGTGTCCCCGCCCTTGACCACGTTCGCGGTAAGCGCGATGATGGGCAGGTGTTGGTTCGCATGCTCCTCCTGCCGAATCAAATACGAGAGTTCGTATCCGTCCATGTTCGGCATGTGCAGGTCGGTAAGCAGAAGGGCATGACGGCCCGTCTTCCAATATTCCAGGGCCTCCCTGCCGTCGCCGGCTATCTCCGCGGCATACCCAAGTTGTTGCAATTGAAGCCGGATGACCTTCTGATTGATCTCGTTGTCTTCGGCCACGAGTATGAGCCGGCCTTGGGCGGCCGCCTCTTCCACGCTCAGCGGACTTGGTTGACTGGGGGACGCCGGCGCCGAATCGGGTTTTGCGATAGGCGCGACGAGTCCCGCGGCCATTGCAACCGCCCCAAGAAAAGCGTCCCGGTGCGTCATCGCGCCATCAATGGTCACGACCCCGGGCACGGCCTCACGCGGTGCACGTCGATGACCTCGCGTGATGAGCACGTGACCCACCTGCGCGGCGCAGGCCACAAAAACCGCTTGCAACGCGGCAGGATCCACCATCGCCCTGCGCGGCTGCCCGCTGACGACAACCACGAGGCCCGTCGCGCCGCTGGCTTCGAGTTGCGCGGCTGCGGCTTCCTGTGTCGTGGCGACCGCCGCGCTCGCCCCGGCATATTCGAGATACGTCACCCAGTCGGCCGCGAGCTCGGCGTCCGGTATAGCTACGAAACAAGTCACGGACGACAAGTCCGGCGGCGGCGGCGGCGGCGAAAGGTTTTCCACCGGGGACATTGGAAGCGCCACGCTAAACGTCGATCCCCGGCCCGGTTCCGACTCCACCTCTATTGCGCCGTTCATCAGCGTGACCAGGCGCTTACAAATCGAGAGGCCCAGGCCGGAGCCTCCGAATCGCCGCGTCGTGGAACGGTCTTCCTGCGTGAACGGCGTGAACAGTTTCCCGATCATTTCGGAGGCGATCCCAATTCCGTTGTCCTTCACGGTGAGATGCAGCATCGAAGCCGCGCCATCCCATTCCGCGCGCACCCTCACGCGGCCATCTCGGGCCTGGCCGGAAGAGAATTTTATGGCATTGCCAACGAGGTTGCTCAGGACTTGGCGCAGCCGCATCGAATCGCACAGGACCCAATCGGGAAGCGCCGGATCCGTATAGAGAAACAGTTCGACTAGTTTGCGCATGGCCAACGGCTGCAACGTATCGCAAGCCGCTTCCACAACGCGCGTCACGGGGACGGGCTCCAATTCCAATTCGAGTTTGCCCGCCTCGATCTTCGAGAAATCCAGAATATCGTCGATAACGGTGAGCAGGCTGTACGCGGATTCGCGCATTGTGTCCACGAGGTCCGTTTGATACGGCTGCAAGTTGGTCTTGCTTAACAAGTCCACGATCCCTACCACGCCGTTCATCGGTGTGCGGATTTCATGGCTCATCGTGGCCAGAAAGGCCGACTTCGCCGCGTTCGCCTGTTCGGCGATTTCCCGCGCCAAGCGGTCTTGTTCTTGCTGTTTGCGTTCCGTAATGTCTCGCCCAACGATAAGCACGCTGGTGATGCGCCCCGAGGCGTCACGGATAGCGCTGCTCTGTGACTCGATGTCGTGGACACTTCCCTTCTGGGCCACGATGCGATATTCGGTACGCTCGCCCATGCCGGTGGCGGCCGTTTCAGCGAACGCCCGGCGGACGCGTTCCTGATCATCGAAGTGGAGGCCGCCAAAGGCGTCGGCGCCGGTTTGTAATGTCTCGGCGGCCATCAGGACGCTACACGCCGGATTGCTATAGATGCGCCTTCCTTCGGTGTCCACGAGGGTGATAAGGTCGGTAACATTCTCCGCGATTAGGCGAAAACGGCGTTCCTCTTCTTGTAACTTTTGCTCGGCCTGCCGCCGCTGACGTTCCTGCTCGACTTCCCGAAGGGCGCGTTTCACCGACGGGACCAAACGTACAAGCCGCTGTTTAAGAACAAAATCGGCGGCGCCCAGTTTCAGACAATTCACGGCATCTTCTTCACTGAGCGTGCCGGTAACCAATATCACCGGTGTGTCCAGGTAGTTCTCTTTGACGAACTTCAACGCGGAAAATCCACTATACTGTGGTAGATTGAAGTCGCACAGGATCAGGTCGAACGAACCCTTCGACAGTGCGGCCTCAAAGTTTTCGCGCATATCCACCCGAAGGACTTCGCAGTCAAATTCGTCCGCCTCGAGCAGGCCCCGAATCAACTCGACGTCCCGTGGATTGTCGTCCAGGTGCAATATCCGGATAGGCCGTCTCGAGTTTGAGGGATTGTTCGCTTGGTCCATAGTATTCACGCCCTCGTACCACCAGGCCGCTCCGCAGAGGCCGGCGGCGGCTGGTTGAATACCGCCCAAAACACCCCGACCTGCTTCACCGCCTCGACGAAATTCTGAAACTTCACCGGCTTGACCACGTAAGCGTTGACGCCCAGTTCGTAGCTGTCGAGCAAATCCTGGTCTTCGCGGGACGAGGTCATCACGACCACCGGAATGAGTTTGAGATCCGGGTCGCCCTTCATCTGCCGAAGGACTTCCATGCCGCCCACTCTCGGCATTTTCAAATCCAGCAACACCACGATAGGTTGGCCAGTGGCGCGGCCGGCGAAGTCGCCGCGCCGATAGAGGAAGTCCAGCGCCTCCGCGCCGTCGCGCAAATGCAAGACGTCGTTCGCCAAGTTGTATTCGGCGAGCGCGTTGATCGTCAATTCCGCGTCCTTCGGGCTGTCCTCGACAAGCAGAATACGTGGCAGTGAGTTCATGCGCCCATCCTCATAGTTAGTTTCTTAGTTTGAATGGATTGTGTTATTCCGACGGCAATGGTTTCAGCGTGAAATAGAACGTGGCGCCCTTGTTCAGCTCGGCCTCGGCCCAAATCCGGCCGCCATGCCGGACGACTATGCGCCGGGCGTTGGCGAGACCGATTCCCGTGCCTTCAAATTCCTCAGCGCGATGCAGGCGCTGAAACACGCCGAACAGCTTGCCGGCGTACTGCATGTCGAAACCCACGCCGTTGTCCCGCACGAACACGACAACGCGTTCGGCCTCGCTGCCGTCGCGGCCAACCTCGATTTCCGCCGGGTCGCGCATACTGCTGTACTTGAGCGCGTTGCCGATCAAATTCGCAAAAACTTGCTTGATCATGGATGGATCACCCAGCACGGGGGGCAGCGGCGCGACCTTCCAGACGATGTTCCGGCCACGCGTGGCCATCTCCAAACCCCGGATGGTTTCCTGCACGAGACGGTCCAAGGAGACTTTTTCTTCGCGCATCTCTACCTGGCCCATGCGCGAGAACCCGAGCAACTCGTCGATGAGGCTGCCCATCTCGCCGCCAGTGTCGACGATGATCTTCAAATAACGCTCTGCCTTGTCGGATAGCTGCCCTTGGGCGGCCTTCGCGAGCATTTCCCCATAGCCTTGGATATGGCGCAGCGGCGCCCGCAAGTCGTGCGACACCGAGTACGAGAACGATTCCAGTTCCTTATTGGCCAGTTCGAGTTGGCCCGCCTGCCGCCGCAGGTGGAGGTTGAGATCGGTGACTCGGTCCTCGGCCAGTTTGCGCTCGGTGATATCGGCGCGGATGGCAATGTATTGGAAAGGTTTTCCGTGTTCGTCAAGGAAGGGAATGATGGTCGTGTCCACCCAGTAAAACTCGCCGTCTTTGGCCCGGTTCTTGATCTCGCCATGCCAAACGCGCCCGCTGGTGATGGTCTGCCACAGATCGCGGATGAAGGCCTTCGGGTGGTGTCCCGAATTGATAATCCGGTGGTCCTGCCCCATCAGTTCCTCACGCGAGTACTTCGAGATCGCGCAGAACTTGTCGTTGACGTACGTGATTTTGCCCCGCCGGTCGGTGGTCGCGACGATGGCGTGCTCATCGAGCGCGGCTTTGAAATCGGCGAGCGTTTCGTTGGCCGTGCGCAACTCGGCCTCCGCCGCGCGTGCTTCGGTCACGTC
>CAYXRK010000177.1:7526-10077 GCA_964467615.1 uncultured Nitrospirales bacterium
TCCCTCGGCGTCACGAATGGGCGCGGCGCTGTCCGCGATGGGCCGTTCGACGCCGTCACGGCCGATGAGCACGGTATGGTTGGCCAGTCCCTGGATGTCGCCCGTTGCCAATACCCGCTCGACGGGTACGACGGCGGGTCGGCGGGTTTCTTCGTCGATGATGCGGAAAACCTCGTCCACCGGGTGGCCCTTGGCTTCGGCCTCGGCCCATCCGGTCAGTTTTTCCGCCACGGCATTGAGCCCCGTCACACGGCCCGCGATATCGGTCGTCATCACGGCGTCGCCGATCGAGCGGAGCGTCACGGCGAGATTTTCCTCGCTCGCGCGCAGGGCCTCCTCGGCCTGCTCGCGCAGGCGAAAACCGTTGCGGATGGTCCTGGCGGCGAAAATGAGGATTGCCAACGCAAAGACCGCGCTAATCGCGATGGCCGCGTTCAGGCGGGCGACGCCGGACCGTTCCTCCTTTTGGCGGATATCCAACAAGCGCTCCTCTTCTTGGTCCATCTCGGCGACGACGTCGCGGATGGACTCCATCGTTCGCTTGCCTTCGCCGGCAGAGACCAAGCGGGCCGCCCCCTCGATTCCGTACCTTCGCCGGGTTTCAACGACCTCTCGGCCGAGGTCCATTTTTTCCAGGGCTAGACTCTCGATCTGGCCGAGCCGCTCGGTTTGGCCGGGGTTGTCCCCCACAAGCGCCGCCAATGTCCCGATCTCATCCTTGATTTCACCCTGCGCCCGTTCGTAGTGCTCTAGAAAATTGTCAAATCCAGTAAGGGCGTATCCACGTTGGCCGGTCTCCGAATCCTGAAGGGATGAAAAAATCGTCCTAAGCTCCTGGCGCACCTGGTAACTGTGATCGACCCATCGTGAACGCGCCACCGACTCGTTGGCGCTGAACAACGTCGCGATTTCCACGACCACCAAAGCAAGCAAACTGATGGCCACGGTCGCGTAGACGCGCCGCTCCAACGGATTTTTCGCGCCAACCCGAAGAGCGCTTAACAATCCCTGCTCCGGCCGTGCGACAAACAGGCCGATGGCCAGCGCGAATAGCGACAGGGACGCGTGCAGCGCCATGGGCTTGAACCCGAGCTGCACGTCGAAGAGAGCGGTCGTGAACGCATGTTGGAAGAGGGACTGGAGACCCAGAAAGAACACCAGGACCGCCAGCCAATCGGTCGGCCGGAAAAACCGGCGCGGTTCCCAATCCAGCGCGAGCAACGCCGACGCTACCAGAAGAAAAGCGAGGACCGCCGGCATCGGCATCCGGCCCGGCGCCCCGGTCCTGGGCGTTGCCCCAGTGTCTTTGAACAATAACTCATCAAGGCCGGATTGCCAGTGGAAGACATACTCAGCCAGAGTTACCCCGCTCACCGCCAGCACCAGCAACGCGCAAATCCGCCCTGCAATCAACCGCGTCCCCGAAAGAGGCAAAGGCACCAACAGCAACAACGCGGCGCCGGCGAAACCAAAGCACAGCGCCACGTTTGGTTTCATCGTGACGAAACCGGGCACGACGGATTGGAGCACCGGGACATTGAACATCCATCCGGCCAGCACCAACAGGGCGACGAGAATTGAGAACGCGCCGCACAGTGAGGGAATTAACCTCACCACACTATTCGATGTTTTCGCCCAACTGTAATAGCTGTTGGTTTTCATTTATCAATCCAATAACTTCCCCGTCAAACCATCATTGGCAATAAGAAAACCGCTGCTTATCGTATCACGATTCTCCTTGTTTTGCTAGTGTTATACAACCGTTTTACGGGCGTTCGGATGAAATAAATTCATCTGTACGCTGCACCTAATATGGAAATAGTGGAAAAGCCTTGGCGTCCAATTGCCGCTGGCGAATAACAATGCAAAAGACCCGTGGTCCCAAACGGTGGAATCAAAGTGGAAATGAAAAAATGTTCGCCGCGTGGCGGGGACGAACACAAGTGTCCGTTTGTATGCTCGGTGGATTCAAAGTCGAAGGGCAACAGTGGTTGAAGGATTGTCGGCTCGATAAGTTGGGCCATCGCGCAGAACGCACCGAGCGCCAATGCGAGTAAAATTCGTTTGATGTTGATGCGGTTTGCCACCCTTCCTCGTCTACTTCCGACTTATTGGGTGATGTTCTCTACTATTTATTTAACCGAAACGCCGGGAAAGGTTTCAGCGGGCAGAACCAAAGTGACCGCGGACGGAGGTTCGGCCCGTTCTCCCACGAGGGCGCGTCGGCATTTATCTCTTGCTCCCAAGTTGTACTTGGAAACGAGTCCATAGCGGGCGTATGGATTTCGATCTGCTTAGGGATGCCGCGTGCCGTTGCCGATTTTGCGCATTGCGTTTCGCTAACTGGCAGCCTTCGTCGGCACGCATTTCCGCCCCTAAAACAGGGCAATTTATCAAAATTTAGGTCAACGCCGGATGTTATATAAGTAGACCGGTTCCAGCGCGCTTCGCCGCGCGAGTTCTTGACCCGGCCCGTTCGCCCTGAGCCTGTCGAAGGGCGAGCGAGTCGAAGGGTGGGATGCGTTGTTCGGAAATTGCTTTCGCTTTTCCC
>CAYXRK010000178.1:0-10024 GCA_964467615.1 uncultured Nitrospirales bacterium
GTGAATTTGCAGACAGGCGAGAGGCCCGGCGGGCGTGTCGTTCCGGCTCGGCGGGAGCCTCGCCCTCCCCGTGCGGCGCTCTCGGCGTGGCAGCCGAGGGCGGCCCCACATGCGACGGCGCGTTGTTACTTCGCGGCGGCGACCATGAGTTGGGAGTCGGGGTTGGTGGTGAGGCTGGCGAGTTGTTCGCCGTTGTCGGCGTTCCAGACGTTGATTTGGCCGTTCCAACTGCCGCTGACGACGAGCGCGCCTTGTTTGCCGAAGGCGGTCTGGTAGGCCCAGTCGGGCAGTTGCGCGTAGGTGGTAAGGGCGGCGCCGTTGAGGTCCCAGCGCTTGGTGAGTCCGTCGACGCCCGCGGTGACGAGTTGATTGTTCGGCGCGAATTGGAGCGAGAGCACCGGACCGCCGTGTGCGCCGAAATTGCGGACCGCGTTGTTGTTCCACGTGTCCCACATGAAGACTTGACCGTCGTTCCCGGCGGACGCAAGGACGGCGGAATCGGCGGCGAAGGTGAGCGCGTTGATGGCGCCGTTGTGGCCTTTCAGGTCCGTCGCGTGGCGGCCCGTGGTGGCTTGCCAGAGCGCGAGATTGCCGGCGCGGTCGGCGGTGGCGAGGAGTTCGCCGTCGGGCGAGAACTTGACGGCGTAAATCCAGTCGGTGTGTGAATCGATCTTGTAGAGTTCCTTGCCGTCTTGCGCGGCGTACACGCGGACGACGCGGTTGGGCCCGCCGACGGCGATGAGCGAGTGGTCGGGGCTGACGTCTGCCGCGAGGACGGTGTCGTAGCCCTTGCCGTATGCACCGAGGCGTTCGCCGGTGCGGACCCTCCAGAGGATGACTTCGCCGGAGTGGCCTTCCTCTCCGCCGCCGGCAAGGAGAATTTCACCGTTGACGCTGAAGGTCATGGTGAACACTTCGCCTTCGGGGAAGGGGAGCGCGCCGAGCAGTTTGAAGTCTTCGAGGTTGTAGAGCAGGACTTCCTTGTAGCCGCCGACCGCGAGCAACGGCGAGGAAGGGCTTGCGGCAATCGCGCGGGCCACGAGCGAGTGCGGGGTCTTTTCGTTCAGCGCGGCGAGTTGTACTTCGGGCATCGGCGGAGGGCCGTCTGACCTCGCGGCGGTGACGACCATCTGCGCTGCGGCGGGCTGGTCGGCCTTCGCGATCATGGATTTCGCGCCGCCCTTGGCGAGCAGGCCGCCCGCGATCCATTGG
This sequence comes from uncultured Nitrospirales bacterium, assembly GCA_964467615.1. Classification (GTDB taxonomy): domain Bacteria; phylum Hydrogenedentota; class Hydrogenedentia; order Hydrogenedentales; genus CAYXRK01. The sequence goes on from CAYXRK010000178.1 coordinate 1,213, forward strand.
CGGATGGTCTCGATCTGTTCCGGCTTGAGCCGATCACCGGAGGGAGGCATCATCGGATCCTCCGTCCGCGTGAGCAATTCGATCATGCGGCTGCCGCCTGGATTGCCCGCTTTCACGACCTCGCCGGACGATCCGCCGAAGATCGCGTCGTCGAACGTCTCGAGGTTGAGGCCGCCCTTCTGCTTGTCGACGTTGTGGCATTCGAGGCAGCGCGCCTGAAGGATGGGGAGCACGTGGTCCGCAAAATTGGGCGCGTCGATCGCGACGGCCTCTTTCATCTCGCCCTCGGGCGCCATGGCCTGGGGTCCGGGGGCCATCTCGCCCGCGGGCGCCATGGCCTGAGGCTCGGGTGCCGCGGTCATGCCGTTTGCTTTGGCCAATGCGGTCAGCGTTTCCACAAATGGTTTCAACCGTTGTTCGAGTTCGGCGATTTGTTTTTCCAATTCGGCCGCTTGTCCCTTCAGCGACGCGGATTCACCGGCGAGCGCGTCGGCTTTCGTTTTCGCGCCCTTTATCCACGCGGCCAACTGCGCGGGATCGATTTGCAGCAGGTGCGTGATCGCGTCGTCGGCGTTTGGGGGTGCGGGAGCAGGAGGCGGCGCAGGCTCATCGGCGAATGCGAACGGCGCGGCGATCAGCAGCGCCACGGCGAACGCCGTGGAGATGAATCGAAAATTCGATATGGGCGCGAATTTCATAGGGTCTGTATAAGTCGAGCCATTTTGGATCGTTTGAATAAAGTCTTGATTAGTTCGATCCGCTTGGAGGAGTTTCGGCCGGGGGAGCAGGCGCAGGTTCGGCCGGTGCAGGCGCGGGTTCGGCCGGTGCAGGCGCGGCTTCGGCAGGTGCGGCTTGCGCTTCCGCTGGGGCTGGCGTGGCTTCGGCGGCTGGGGCCATCACTTCGGCGGCGGCTGGCGCAGGTGCGGCCTCGGCAGGTGCAGGCGCCGCCTCGGCTGGCGCTTCCTGCGCCGCCGCCGCGACTTCCGTTGGCGCGGGAGCGGCTTCGGGGGCCGGGGCCATCGCTTCCGCGGGCGGCGCTGGTTCCGGCGCCGGTGCAGGCGCGGGGGGCTGCATTGCCGCAGTCAATGTCTGCGAGAACGTCTCGACCGCGGCGATGCGCTGGCGTAGGTTGCTCGACTCGCTTTCGAGGGCGTCTGCTTTTTGGCGGAGTTCCGCTGCTTGCGCGGCAAGGGCGTCGACCTGGGTCCGCATTTCGTTCATCCGCGCCAACAACGCGTCCGCGCCGACTGACGCGACCTGCTCCATTACCGCGTCGATACTTGGCGCGGCGGGCTGCGTTGGCGGCGGGTCTTCAGCAAACCCCGAAGCGCCGAGGACCAGCGCCAACGCGAAACTTGTCATTGTAATTTTCATGGCCATGCTCTCGATTCGTCCGGCACTATGATACCGGCTCAGTGGTTGAATATAAATTCCTTGGAGTTCAGCACGCTCCAATAGATGTCTTCGACGGCTTGGCGTTTGTCGGAGGCGTTCGCGGCGTATTCGACGAGCTTCGCCGACTCGTCCGACAGGGGAAACCGCGAATAGGCGGCAAGATAGAGGTCTTCGACGATCGTCTCGGGCGCCATTCCTTCCTGCACGCGCTCCGATAGTCGCCCATTGCCGTCCGCCATCGCTTGTGTCAGCGTGTTTCCGTTGATCAAATGGAGCGTCTGCGCCAGGGTCGGCTCGTTGCGGCGCTCGCAGGTGCATACCGAGTCACGCTTCGGCCGGCCAAACACTTCGAGGAAGTAGTTGCCGGAGTTGCCGTCCGCCACTTGCACCGCCCGCGCGCCGATTGGCAATTGCGCGAACTTCACTTTCGTCGACGTGACTTGGGTGACCGCGTCGAGCATCATCTCCGCGCCCAGACGGCGTGTCTGGGCGAAGGCGAAATTCTTCGTGTCCTGCGCGTTTGGATCGCGCGGGTGAGTTGCAAGTTGGTAGGTGTTCGAGAGGCAAATGTCGCGCACCAGTTTGCGCAAGTCGTATTGATACTCGACCAGCTTTTTGCCGAGCGCGTCGAGCAATTCAGGATTCACAGGAGGATTGCTGACGCGGACGTCGTCCGGCGGATCTACGATGCCCTTCCCGAGAAACTGTTCCCACACCCTGTTCGCGATGTTCTTGGCGAACCACGGGTTCTCAGGAGAAGTGAGCCAGTCCGCCAATACCGCGCGGCGGTCTTTTCCGGCGGTGTCCGGCGAAGCGCCGCCCAAAAACTTCGGCGGCATGACGCGCCCGCCCTTGATGTGGCCGACCTCGCCACCGCCGGAGTTGTAGACGATGCGCTCGCGCGGGTCGGTCGAGTTCTTGCGGCCAATCTGCGCGAAGAAGGCCGCGAACGAGTAGTAGTCGTCCATCGTCCATCGTTCGAAGGGGTGGTTGTGACACTGCGCACACTGGACACGCACGCCCATGAATACCTGGGAGACATTCTCGGCCGTCTGCGCGGGTGCGGATTCGTTCAAATAGAAATTCGCGGCGGGCGAACTGAAGCTGCCGCCCTCGGCCGTCAACAGTTCGCGGACCAATTGATCGAGCGGCTTGTTCGCCAAGATCGATTGCCGCAACCAGTCGTTGTAACGGAACATGCCCTTGGCGTCGAGGACGTTCGGCGTCGCCTTCACGCGCAGGACCTCGGCCCACTTCATCGCCCACAATTCGGCGAATTCCTGACGTTCCAACAGGCGATCCACGAGTTTCTCTCGCTTGTCGGGCGAGGTGTCCGCCAAGAACGCACGCGATTCCTCGACTGTAGGCAACATGCCCAAGACGTCAATCGTGGCGCGGCGCAGGAACACGTCGTCGCTGCATCGTTCGGCAGGCGGGACGCGCAACTTCTTCAGCTTCGCGTAGACGAGATCGTCGACATAGTTTTTCGGAGTTGCATCCTCCGGCCATTGGAACGTAGCGCTGGCCGGGAGCACGATAAACTGCGCGACGACCGCGAACGTTCCGAACCGCGCCATCACGTACGCCTCGCCGCGCGATCCGGCCGTAGCCACGCCATTCTCGTCGACCGCCACGATCGTGGGATCCTGCGGAGCGAGCACGGCGAGCGAGGTGACGTCGCGGTCGGTCCCGTCCGAATACTTCGCGACCACGATGAGGCGCTGCTTCGCGCCTTCGCCCTCGAGGACGCCGCTCGCGGGAAGGACCTCGAGGCCCGTCAGCGTGGGCAGATCGCCGCCGTCGCTCTGAGCGCCGTCCGCGATCCATCGCCGTAGCATCGTGTAGAGGAAGTCGTCCTTGTGGATGCGCGTGCCGCCTTCGTGTTCGACTCCGCCGGAGGGCTTCAACAGCATCAGGCTTTCGTCCGGGCTTGCCGCATTCAAGCGCCGGCCGAGCGTCTCGCGCGTGAGATTGGTGTAGTCCATCGACGGGTCAAAACCGAACAGCGACAGCTTAAAGCCGTTCTTGCCCGACGCCGCACCGTGACATGCGCCCGTGTTGCAACCCGCGCGCATCAGAGCGGGTTCGATGTCATTGCGGAAGCTCATGGCGGGATCGTTCGCAACGTTCCGCACCGTGATGGGAACCTCGACGGTCGCGCCACCCGCCTCGACGCGCACCGTGCCTTCGCCGTCCGCCTTGGGCATCAATTTGAACGATGCGTCCCACACCGCCAAGGTCTCGGGCGTGATGGTTACTTTCGCTTGTTCGGTGAGATCCAGCGTAACGCCGTCTTCGCGCGTCCGCGTCACGACGATCCGGTTCGGATCCCGCGCATTGTCGAGTAGCACCGTCTTCGGATACACGTCGACGTTCTGCGCGCCCGCCGTCACCGCGACAAACGCCGCTACGAGCCACATCAATGATCGATTCAATCGCATCAATTTCATCAGTTCGTCCTAGGTGTAGTGCAAATGTTATCGCGCCTGACTTTCGTAGTACGTCTATCCAATTGTCATTCTGAGTGAAATGAAGAATCTTTACCGACGGGCCCGCTTTGCAATTGGCCGGGTCTCCGGTAGAGATTCTTCATTTCACCCAGAATGACATTTGCGTAGTTCTCCGCGTTACTCTGTGGTCCTATGCGTGAAGTTCTTCAACTGCCCGGAAATCTCGACTTGCGCGCCTGCGCCTCCTCGGCCTGCGGCGCTGGAGCCGGCGCGGCCTGGGCCAACTCCGCCGGCAGCGGTTTGAAAACCGACAACTCCGCTCCGCCCGATCTGTGGACGATCGGTTCGCCGTTCACCATCAACGTCGCCGACATGTACATCCCCGATTGCTTGCACTCCGGCGCGTCCGCCGTGACCACGAGCGGAAAGCTCAATTCCACTGTATCCTTCGTGAAGTCCATAAGTTGCGTCGTCACGCCGCGAGGAAGCGCGCCCATCTCGAGCTTGAACGTACCCTCGTAGGGCTTGGTCTGGGCCAGTGTGACCTTCGCCTCGACCGTCTTGCCTTGGTCCGCTTGCGTGTTTGCAACCTGAAACGTCACCCACGGCTCCTGCACGTCCACCGTCACGAACGGAGCGGCGATGCGGTATGCGTCGTACTCCGCAATCACCGCGATCTGCAGCGCCCCGATCGGTGCGTTGCCCGCCGCCTCGAGTTGCAACTCGGCCTCGTTCTTCCCCTGTTCGATCGTCGCCGTCCCCGCGCCGAAGCCGTTGGGCAAGTAGGGCACGCGAATCGTCGCGGCGCCGTCAAATCCTTCCGCGCGCTTCGCAACGATCTTGAGTCGCATGTATCCGTTTCGCACCAGCGGCACGTTGGGTTGGACAACTTGTATGTCGAGCGGCGCGGGTTTGGTCACCGCCATCGCCAGCCGATTCACGCGCTCGAACCAAAAGACCGTCTGGTTGGGACCTTCCACCAGGGTGATGTTCTGGTCCATTCGCCCGGCGAGCGGCGACGCAGCGTCGCCGTATTCCGCCACCGCGTCCACCAACGCTCCGGCCTGTGGCGCATCCGGCGCGGCGTGGAAGAGCACCGGCACGACGGAGGTATTCGCGTCGAGCGGCAAATGTTCCACCGTCACGCCCTGTGGCAGATTGTCGAATCGAAGGCGCAACTCGCCGCCGAAGTTGTCGCGCGTCGCGCGCAGGAGAAACAGCGTACGCCCGCCCTGCGGCGCGGCTATTTTCACTTCCTTGTCCATCGCGTCGTTGATCCACAGCGACGGCGCAATGGGCGTCACCTCGATGCGGTACGCGAACGCCGGACCGCCCCGGCGGAGATGATCGCCGATCCAAATTTTGTATTCGCCGTCCTCCGGCAACGTGGCGCGGAAATAACTGTCTGCACCGCGCGCGTCGTCGTCGCCAATAAACGTGTTGCCCGAGGGCGAGGTCAAATTCATAACGCTGTCCAGCGGCGAACCCAACTCGCGCGCCCAAGCCCGCACGTCCCACACCTGGTCCTTCGTGCCCGCGAACTTATACCAGTCGGTGTCGCCCTTCTCGCCGATGACGCCGTCAAACGCGCCGGGCGCGCTCCCGGCCGTCGCTTGTTCGATTGCGTTGTTCGGCTCCATTTCCAACACGCCGGGCACCGTCGAGTAGCGAAACGCCATCGGCGTCGGCGCGACGCCCGTTTCGAGCGAGGCCATCAGGATGCCGGTGCCGAGTGGGGACGCGGGGGTACGAATTGCTTGCGCGCCGATTTTCGGGTCGCCAAGCCAGGTGACGTTATTATCGGTGTCCGGCGCGCCGCCGAGCGGAGTGACGCTCAAGGGCCGCGGAAAATTGCCAACGTGCAGCCGGTAGTAGTAGTTGCCCGCGCCGCTGTACGCGGCCTCGCTCACGGCGATGAGGTGGCGTCCGGCTTGCTCCGCGACATAGACGAACGCCGCATCCTGTCGCGCCATGGCCGTGTCGTCCTCGGTCAACAATTCGTGACCGTTCGGGCCGAACAGTCGCAGCTTGATGTCGAACAGCGCGAGGCCCAGCCTCATGGCTTCGGCTTCGACGGCAAGTTTCCCGCCCTGCTCGAGGACCACCGCGAAGTAGTCCACGTCCTCATTCTGCACCACGCCGTTCACGGTCGCGTTTAGCGCAATCACTTGCGGCGCCGCTTCGTCGTTGTTCGGCTCCTTCTCCTGTATCTCGAACAAGTTGCCTACGCTGAAGAGGCGCGGATTCGTGATACCACGTCCGGTGGCGATCCGAATCGCTTTCGTGCCGACAGCACAATCCGGCGCGATCGTGAATTTCGCGGTGATCTTATTCTCGTCCACCTGCGCGATGTCCGACACGGTGATCCCGGGTTGATGGAATACGACGGAGAAAGGGTCGCCGAGCCATTGACCGTATATCTCGACGGCGACCTCGGTGCCGCGCTGGCCTCCGCGCGGCATGATGGTTTCAAGTCGCGGCTGTCCGGCGGCGAAGGCGGTGATTGCGCCGAAGACTAAGAGAACTATCGATTCAGCAACGCGCATCTAATCTTCCGAGCCTCATACTTTCTGATCGTACCCAAGAATTCAGGCGCACTTGCGTTTTTCCTAACTGGGCCAATTTTTGGGGGAGATTTATGTGAGTTCGCCGAGGGGATGTTAAGGCGGAGCGACTCTATACCCTCCCTGGCCCGATATCCCACAGCGTGGGCGCAGGACACCCTCAGGCCTTGTGGCTACTATAATAGCTCACGCGCGCGGAAGAGTCACATCGGTCCTGAACGGCGGGCCCGCCGAAATGGGCCCGCGAACGCGCTGGTTGACCCCAAGGAGTACCTGCGCGATACTACGGCCTTCAACCGGCATTCGTTGCAGAGAAGGAGGACCGCCGTGAGGCCGTTCCTGGGATTGGTTCTTGTGTTGGGGCTTTGTGCGCCATTCGCGGGCGCGGTTGGTGTTTCGACGGAGGTCCTGCTCAAGGCGCAGGAGCGCGATGATGTCTGGGTCAACTACTCGCGCGACTATCGCAGTTGGCGCTATGCGCCGCTGGATCAGATCAACCGGGAAACAGTCAAGCGGCTTGTGCCCAAATGGGTGCACCAGAGCGGCGTCCTTGGCGGGGCGTACGAGACGACGGCAATTTGCGACGGCGAGCGGTTGTACATCACGACTCCGAACAATCACCTGTTTTGCCTTGACGTGCGGACGGGGAAACCCCTCTGGCACTTCGAACACATTCTTCCGCCGGACATCAAATTGTGTTGCGGCCCGGTCAACCGCGGCGTCGCCATCTATGAAGACAAAGTCGTCTGGGGCACACTCGATGCGCGGCTGATGTGTTTCGATGCGAAGACGGGCCTCCAACTGTGGGACCGGCAAGTCGCCGACTACCGCGATTCCTACTCGATTACGTCCGCGCCGATGATCGTGAACGGGCTGGCCATCATCGGTCCCGGCGGCGCGGAGTACGGGGTGCGCGGTTTCCTTGATGCGTACGACGTGCACACCGGCGAGCGCGTGTGGCGCTTTTGGGGAACGGCGGGGCCGGGCGACGAGAACCAAAAAACCTGGAAAGACGACTCGTGGGTGCATGGCGGGGGGACGGCGTGGCTGTCGGGCAGTTACGATCCCGAATTGAATCTGCTCTATTGGGGGATCGGCAATCCCTCGCCCGATTGGAACAGCGCCATCCGCGAAGGGGACAACTTGTATACCGAGTGTATCGTTGCGCTTCGGCCGGAGACCGGCGAGCTTGTCTGGTTTTTCCAGAACACTCCGCACGACATCTTTGACTGGTCCGGCGTGCAGACGCCGATTCTGATCGACGAGACGATCAACGGTAAGACGGTGAAAGCGCTCGTCCAGGCGAACCGCAACGGATACCTGTACGCGCTCGACCGCACGGATGGATCGTTCCTTTACGCCAAACCCTTCACGGAGACGAACTGGGCAGTCACCGGCGAGGACGGCATCCCGCGAATCGATCCGAAGACGTTCACGCTCGAGAACAATCACATTTGCCCCGGCGTGTTCGGCGGCGCGAACTGGCCGCCGTCGGCGTACAGCCCCGACACACACATGATTTACATTCCCGAGATGAAGCGCTGCACGCTCTACACACAGTTGGACGTGGTGTACCGGCGCGGCCTGCCCTACTACGGCGGGACGATCATGTTCGACGATCAGAACCCGCTAAGCCCGATTCCGGCCGAGGGGCACATCAAGGCGTTTGACGTCCGCACAGGCGAGGAGAAGTGGGCCTTCGACGTGGGCGGGCCCAATTGGGCCGGCCTGCTCACCACGGCGGGCGGCTTGGTATTCGGCGGCGCTCCGGATGGCTATCTTCGGGCGTTCAACGACGAAACCGGCGAGGTCGTCTGGCAATTCCAAACCGGCTCAGGGCTCTACGCTCCGCCGATCTCGTTCATGCTTGATGGGAAACAAGTAGTCGGTATTGCGTCTGGTTGGGGCCAGCCAGCAAAAATCCTTGGACTGAACAACGAGTCCCAAGGTTCGTCGTATTATCTTTTCGAACTGATGGGGGAGTAGCGCACCGGTCGGCCGTCAGGTTTGTTCCTTGGCGAGTTGGTGGAGGTATGTGGCGTAGGTGGATTTTCCCATCGAGTCGGCTTCGAGGACGAGTTGCTCGGTGGATATCCAGCGGTTGCGCCAGGCGATTTCTTCGAGGCAGGCGATTTTGAGGCCTTGGCGTTCTTCGATGGATTCGATGAATTGACTGGCTTCCATGAGGCTTCGGTTGGTGCCGGTGTCGAGCCACGCGATGCCCCGGCCCATGAGCTTGACGGCGAGTTCGCCTCGTTGCATGTAAAGTTTGTTGAGGTCGGTGATTTCGAGTTCGCCGCGCGCGCTCGGTACAACTTTTCTCGACATGGCGCAAACTCCGGGGCCGTAGAAATAAAGGCCAGGGACGGCGTAGTTGCTCTTGGGTCGTTTTGGTTTTTCTTC
>CAYXRK010000179.1:0-10019 GCA_964467615.1 uncultured Nitrospirales bacterium
ATCACCGAAACTTTGCTGTCGCACTCGTACGCCACCTTCCTTAAATCAGCCTCGTCGCAAAACTTCCACACCCCGAAATCCGCCTGCGCGTATTGCTTCTTGTCGCACTTGTATCCCAACTCGACGTAATCCACCCCCGCCTGCGCCAATGCGTGAAACAACTCCTTCACCATATCGTGCGAAAAACGGTGGTCATTCATCAACCCACCATCGCGGATCGTGCAGTCAACAATCTTGATCTCAGGGCGGTACACGTCGGTTCTCCAAAGAAATCGCGCGGAAAAAGAGCGCTAGCCTACCGGCAGATTACAGCCACAGTCAAACGCTGACTTTCATCGGTGACTTTCATCGGGATCGGATTCATCCGCCTCAGTTGAATCGAACCGTTCGCTGTATAAACTCTACTGAACTCGGTATGCTTTGGCCTCCTTATTTCAACGCGTACATGACATTTCAACCGCAAGAGACAGCGCATGCACGTATACTCCGACCACGAACTTGAGCAGATGCTTGGCGACATCGAATCCAATCTCGTCGAGCGGAAGGAAGCGTGGACCGGTTCCGCCCCCGAAAAAGCGCGCCAAGCAGTTTGTGCCTTTGCAAACGATCTTCCGGATCATCGCGATCTCGGAGTTATAGTCGTTGGCGTACGGGACGACGGGGTCCCATCGGGCCTCGCGGTCACCGACCAACTACTCCAGACGCTTGCTGATATTAGGACTGACGGAAACATCCTTCCACCCCCTTCCATTAGCGTCCAAAAGCGCCGGTTGTTAGGAGCGGACATGGCGGTCGTTACAGTCCAGCCCGCCGACGCGCCACCCGTCCGATATCAAGGACGAACTTGGGTCCGGATCGGGCCACGCAGGGCACAGGCGACGGCCCAAGATGAACGCATTTTGGCAGAGAAACGGCGCTTCAAAGACTTGCCGTTCGATGCTCGCCCCCTTGTGTCGTGTGGTATCGATCAGTTGTCGCGCCTCGCGTTCGAAGAGGAATACTTGCGCAACGCGTTTGCACCGGACGTGCTGCAGGCCAATGTGCGGACATATGAGCAACAATTGTCTGCATGCAAGATGGTCGATACCCCCGATAGCGCGGTTCCGACCGCCCTCGGCGTACTTGTCTTGGGGAAGGTCCCTACAGATTGGATCCCGGGTGCATACGTCCAGTTCTTGCGCATCGCGGGCAGCGGGCTCGCAGATCCGATCGTCGACGCGGCTGATATTCGCGGGCGGGTCGGTAGAATCGTGACGCTCCTGGACGAGAAACTGTCGTCTCACAACCGCGTCGCCGTTGATCTTGTATCGGGCCCTATCGAACGCCGGACATACACGTACCCGGTTGCGGCGTTACAGCAAATTACGCGGAACGCGATCATGCACAGAGCATACGAAGGGACGAACGCGCCCGTTCGGGTGTCTTGGTTCGATGATCGGGTCGAAGTCCAGAACTCGGGCGGCGTCTTCGGATCGGTTACGCCGGAGACTTTCGGCCATCCTGGCGTAACGGACTATCGCAATCCCAATTTGGCGGAAGCCATGAAAGTGCTTGGCTGCGTGCAAAAGTTTGGCGCGGGTATCGCCACCGCCAATCGGGCCATGTTAGACAACGGGAACCCCGAAATCGTGTTCACGATCGAGCAGACGCACGTGCTGGCCGTACTTAAGTCCCGCGAATCGACGGCCGCGAACGTCTGACACCGCCCCTCCATGACCGACCTCGCCCCCATTCCCATGCTCGACCTCCGCGCCCAATGGCATGCCGTGGGCGAAGCAGTCGAGCGCTCAGTCCTAGACGTGCTCCGATCCGGGCGCTATATCCTCGGGCCGAAGAACGAGGAACTCGAGCGGCGGATGGCCGGCCTCTGCGGTGTCGAGCACGCGGTCGCGATTTCCTCGGGCACGGACGCGCTGCTCGCCGCCTTCATGGCGCTCGGCATAGTCGCGGGCGACGTCGTAGTCACCACGCCGTACTCCTTCTTCGCTACTGCCGGGACCATCGTCCGGCTCGGCGCGACACCCGCATTCGTCGATATCAATCCCGACACATTCAACATGGATCCGAACGCACTCGCGCGCTGGTTCGAGCAGTCCCCCCTTGCCGCGCGCGCCCGCGCCATTGTGCCCGTGCACCTCTTTGGCGAATGCGCGGACATGGCCCCCATTTTCGACCTCGCCGTCGCCAAGGGTGTTCCGGTAATTGAAGACGCGGCCCAAGCTATCGGCGCCACGTATCTCCTAAACGGCACCGCGCGACCAGCCGGCGGCATGGGACTGTGCGGCTGCTTCTCGTTCTATCCCACCAAGAACCTCGGCGCGGCGGGCGAAGGCGGAATGATCGTCACCGGCGACTCCGATTTCGCTGAACGCGCCCGCTGCATGCGCAATCACGGCGCGCTCGAACGCTACTACCACGACGTCATCGGCGGAAATTTCCGGCTCGACGAAATCCAATGCGCCGTGCTCCTCGCCAAGTTCGACTACCTCGCCGAATGGAACGAACGCCGCCGCGCGAACGCCGCCTACTACGACGAGCACTTGCGCGTACCCGAGATCAAGACACCGCGTCCGGCCTATGACCGCGCCCACCACGTCTACCACCAATACGTCATCCAAGTACTCGAACGCCGTGACGATCTACGAGCCCACCTCGCCGCCCGTGGCATCGCCTCCGACATCTACTACCCCGTCCCCTTCCACCTGCAAAAATGCTTCGCCTACCTAGGACATCGAGAAGGCGACTTCCCCCACAGCGAACACGCCGCCCGCCACTCCCTGGCGCTGCCGATCTACCCCGAACTTACCCGCCCGCAACAAGACCGCATCATCGAAGCCGTCATCTCTTTCTACCGCTGACCGTCCGCCGAATCCACCACGCGTTTGACTGCTCCCGCCGTCAAACGCTACTCTATTGCGCCTCGTCGGGGTGTAGCGCAGCCCGGTTTAGCGCGCTTCGTTCGGGACGAAGAGGCCGGAGGTTCGAATCCTCTCACCCCGACCATTTACAAGTATTGTTGAATCGGTTACTTAAGCCGATACCCGCCATGTGGCGGCGCAGTCTGAAACCGTAGGCGATTCGGGTAGCACTACCCGAAGAACTGAAGGAGACTGCGTTATGCCCGCTCAATCACCCTCTCTACCGCACAAGATCGTACCGCCATTTCGAGTGCATATCGGCACTGGACAAGGCTACGTCAATCTGGACGGCCAACGGCACTACCTTGGCCGCGCTGACAAGCCGGAAGCCTTGGCGAAATACAAGAGGCTCGTATCCGAATGGGCGGCAAACGGATACCGGCTCCCCGTTCCGAAGGCTGATTCAACCATCGTCGAACTCGCGGCGGCCTACAAGTCGCATCTCACGCAGACCTACCGTGACCCCGAAGGAAATCCAACGCCCCGGTGCATGAAACTTCGCACATTGGCCGAGACACTGGCCCGCGTATATGGCGAGACAAACGCGAAGGACTTCGGCCCGCGTCAATTGAAGGCCGTCCGGCAACACTGGATCGACGCGGGACTTGTACGCACCACGATTAACGAGAACGTGCGCGGCATCATCGCGATCTTCCGTTTCGGAGTGGAAAACGAAATGGTTGACGTGACCATTTACCAGACGTTGAAGGCCATCGAACCGCTACGTAGAGGCCGTGGCATCGCCAAGGAATCGCGCAAGGTACTGCCCGTGAGCATGGCGGTAGTCGAGCAGACCATACCGCACCTGCAACCCACGATTCGCGCAGTGGTCAAACTGCAACTCTACACCGGCGCGAGGCCGTCTGAAATCCTTGGACTGCGCGGCACGGACATTGACATGACCGGCGACGTTTGGACGGCGGTATTGACCGAACACAAAAACGCGCATGGCGATCAACCGCGTACTCTTTTCTTCGGCCCGCGTGCTCAATCCGTGCTGCTTGACCGCTTGGGCAAGAAACCGATTCACGAATTCCTGTTTTCCCCGGCGGACACCGTGATTCAGATGCACGCCATGAAAGCGGCCAATCGCGTGACACCGTTAAGTTGCGGCAATCGCCCCGGCACGAACGTCAAGGCGCATCCGAAATGCACGCCCGGCGAACACTATGACACGGGCACGTATCGACGCTGCATTCAACGCGCATGCCTTGCGCATCGAATCGAAGACTGGCGCCCGCATCATCCGGTAACGCCCTGCCTCGCCCTGGTCCATCACCTCACCCGCGATGATCGCGTGCAGCCGGAAAATATCCTCATGCGTCAGACGTTTCCTCTTCGCCCGCTTCTCCACGTGCCGAAGCGCCGCGAAACAATTCAGCACCTCCCGCCGCGCTCGCACGGGCGCGGTCACGGCTGTCCCTTCCTCCAGCGCCCGGACTTCTTCCAGCGTGAGAGGATTGCCTTCGATGGCCGTTGAACTGTGGGTGTTGCGCGCCCGCGTGTCCTTTTGCAACGTGGGAATCCACGGCACTTGCACCGCCGCGCCCTGAATGCGCTCCCGCAGCGCCGCGATGCTCTCTACACGCGCCAGCAGATCCGCAGTGATGATGAATTGCGGTCGATAACTCATGCCGCACAGTCTGCCTATGGGTCGGTCCTGAGTCAAGCGTCAGTCAAGTATCGGTCAAGCTGCCACGTCCGCATCCCCAGCGCGGGCGCATGGCTCAACGGGCCACCACGAACGGGTGCAGGCTCACCACGAACTGACGGCCAGGCCCAGGGCGAGCGCGTTGTTTAGTCGAGAACGAGCACTTTGGGGCCGCGAGCGGGGAGCTGACACCGCCGCGCGCAAGGGAACCGTCCCCGTATATGTAACACTCGGCGTTGACCTACTTTTGAAGAAAAGGGCCGGTTTTAAGGGCTGGATCGACCGTTTACGTGGATGGTGCAACGCTTAGCTTTGCCGACAATTGCATTGCAAAGCGCAACTTCGCAACGAGGTAATTCTAGTCATTCGGCCGTCGTCGATGTATCTCTTCGCTAAGTTCCAATGCCTTTGGGTAACCCAGGCGGCCAAGCGCTTCAGCGATCAATAGCAAATCGCACTTCAGTGCGGGTGTATCGATTAGCGACTCCACCATCTTCGCCGCCTCCTGGTGCATGTAAAAATCTTCCGGACGATTATTTAGGACATGCGCCAAGAATCTCGCTACGGATTTCGGATGCGACGCGGCTAAGCCAGTAGCAGATATACGATGAATTACATAGTCTCGTTTCAACGACGGTGCCTTGTGTGCGCAGATGATCTCGGCAAACTCATCGAACACGACCGCCATCGGAACGATCCATTCGACTATTGAAGATTCCTCATTCGCATCAAACGGAACGGGTGAGCCACTGTATCGGGCCAAAATGTATGGCTTGATCCAAGCTTTCCACAAATCAACTTTGGCTTGCGAATCCATAGACTCAAGCATGTGTTCGGTGTGTTGGAACCAGCCACACCTAAACTCTGGTGAGGAATGCTTACTAAGTTTGATTATCCATCCATCGTCTATCGGATTGATTCCACTGTATAAGGCGATACTCGCTGCCTTCGATGAGAGACCCTCCGTCTGATTATCTCCATCTTTTAATCGGCTTACCCGCTCAATAAAATGGGGCAAGAGATGGGGGAGTAGCGCATCATTCCACTTCCCCCATGCCGAATATCCATCCCATGCCCTCAAGGCCTGATCCGCATCCTTTGTGAAGCTCAAGAGCGGGACGACATGGACAAGTGCCCAAGAGGTGTCCAGGTGGAACAGAAAATGGAGCTGCGCCGCCAAAACGACCGTCGCGCAACGAGCCGAGAAAGTCTGATTGTTTATGGCTGACTCGAATACCTTGCGATGGGCTACCGAAAGAACCTGGTAAGGCTCGGCCGTGATTCCAAGTCGTTTCGATAGCGCAAGCAGCAAAAATTCCGTCAGAATTCCTCCTGGATCGTTTATTGCCGCATTCAGCCAATCGCGCGGCACACTTTTTTCGCGGTTATTCTCCATGCAGAATTTCATCAAGCGAAAAGCGCAGTCTTCAGCCGTCGAAAGATTCCTCGCTATCCAATCTGCATCTCGCTCACGCGCAGCGTCGTGTAGCCAATTCGCGATCTCCTTTGAATGCACGTACAACGCTTCTGTATCTCGAATTAGTACCAGCAGTTCGTTCCAGCGATCGCGCGACGCCGATGACCTTTTCCATCCGTTCAGAATCGACCCCCAAAGATCAGTCTCCCAATGACCGCCAGCGACAAGATTTTGAACAAGTTCCCAACCCCAATCCCCGTTTTCCGCGATCGCGGTAATGACGCTATTAAGTAAACCCCATCTTGACGGGCCCTCGAATTTGTCTCCTTGGTACTCAAGCAGGAAATTCAGTTGCTCGCGCGGCGATTTCGCAAGTAATTCTCGTGAAGGTTGGGGACTTTTATAGAGATCTCGCGTACCGCTTTCCGACCAGTGAGAAAGATCAGGGTATTTCCGAGGCTCCCAAACAGGATGCTTTTCTCGCAGTGCATCCAATCGGACTCGAGCCGGACCAAACTCGGGGTCGGATACCACCAGCCAATAGAGTAAGTTGAATGTCCAATACTGGTTTCCATCTGTGTCATCTTCGCGGTGGGGAAGTCCCTCTGTAGCGCACTCGACAAGTTTTTCCTTCATTGAGGTCGAAGCCCCAGGGAAGCATTCTTTTATCAGCATGAAGACCTCGTGCTGAAGAGCGATGTCGTAGAGCAAGTTCATCGACAGGATCGTCTGTAATTTCTGGTCGTTGTTCTTTCCTCGATTACCTATAAGTGCGTGAACACCGATCCGTCGGAGGATTGGCGCGTCGAAGCCTAGAAGGAATTCGATGATCCATGCCCCCTCTTCGCCGCGATTGATACTGATCCAATTGATCGTATCGCGCAACGCTTCAATTAGAATGTCTTGGTCGTAGGACAGAGAGTCTTGTTCGTGCGGCTCTATAGCGGATCGATGGAAGCTCCAAGGGTCGTAGTTCGAATCAGCCTTTCCAAAGCTCGCAAATAATCTGTGAGCGATCGCGATCTGATTCGAAAAAAGAACGCAAAAATCTCTCCAAAGCCGAGGTATAAGGATTGGCGATGCTGCCTCCCAGAATTCCCCCATCCAATGATCGTCTGCTGGAATAAGAACTTCCACTCGCGGCTCGGTGTCGGATTCCTCCCCCAACAGTTCTAAAGTTGGTTTGAGGTGTGCCACCGGATTGGTCAAAGCTGACAAGATGACTGCGATGCAATCGTCTGTCATAACTTCCCATTTCTCGCGCAATAGCAACTCGAAATCCCGCGGAACTGGATCCTTGTTGCGCGCAAGAATTGGAATCCACTTTGCGAGTACCGTTTGATCCACTTCCTGTTGCCTGAGGGCGTGGATAACGCATGTCCAGAGCAAACGTGACATGTGCGAACCGTTCGCTAGAAGAACCTGTAAAGCTACATTCGGGTGTGAAATGCAAAATCCAGCAAACCAACCAGACATGAATTCGTGCTGCGTGCCCCAGTTCCACTGCCCGTCGAATATCTCCTTAAAGGGAGATTGCCGTGCCGCCCACACGAGCCATTTGACGTCAGTAGCATAGCGACAGAACGCGCGCGTAGTTTCTACGGCACAAAGACAGTTCGAAAGATAGTCGTTCGTTTCGGGATCGGTCTCAGTGTCGGACGTGGGTGGTTCTGAAAGAATTCTGCGAAGGCGATCCGCGTGATCTAAAAAACCTCGATTGGTTTGCTCTGCCCAAGCGCTGATCGCGCGATAGAGGAAGGAATGGTCCTTTGAGTCGTCCTGTGGATACTTGATCGCCTCAATTCCTAATCCCGTCCACAAACCATCTTCGCTCGAATTAGTTAGAGCGAAGCGGATCGAATCTCCCGCCATCGCCCGGCCGAAATAGTGCATGACGGGATCGCTGTGGCTATAACCGACGAATAGCACTGTGTACTTTTTGAAAGCTTCCGTAAGAAATCGCGTCGCCCATGCGTCTCTCAGATACGCTTTTCCGAAATCAATGTCAGTCAATACCAGGTTTTCCGGAGGCTGGGCGAGCGAACCATGAATGTATACGATTCCCGAGAACTGACGACCAAGAGGCAGAGCCGGAGCGTGATATATAGGGACCTTTTCGCCATATAGTTCCGTCGCTACATCGTTGAAATGTGAATCAAAGTTCGTGGTGATGATTCGTATGGACTTCTTCGCAAATAGTCGAACTAAATCTCGGTGTAACACCGTAGGCGAAGACGCCGGATTGCTGAGGATGCGATGAGCTCGCCCATGCACGTCTAGGCCGTTCGACTTTAGTCTCCCTAGGAATCGATCTAGATTCTTCTCATCGTCAGGGTCCATCTCTTCCGTGTGTTCCGCGATCTGTGCAGCAAGCCCCTTGAAGCTCGGTAGATTTGAGGGTGGCCCCATCGAAACTCCGGCGCCGGCAAAGATTACTAGCGAATCATTCACCTGCGCGTCGAGGATTTCGGATGGTATGTTTACGTCGCGAAAATGCATTTCTCGGACAACATCCAATCGAATAGTTCTATTATAGAGATAGGGCTAACGATTTCGCTCCGGGTTCGCGACGCGCTCGCCGCTCTTACGTTCCTCTTGACGAAGCGGCATCGGACAACGTAGTAAGAATTCTCGACCGCGAATCTGGTATCGCAGTCAACCGCTCCGTACTGCTGCGGCAAGAGTGCTGCAGCGTGTAGTAGCGCCTGCGTCGACAAGGCCGGCGTATCGCATGCATCGTTCGATGATCGTCTCTGCTTGTTGTTCCCGTTCCGTTCTTTCGCGGCCGAGTTCCGCGGTTCACCCTCGCGTCGAGCCGAACGAGGCGATTTACGAAGAACGGTCGCAAAGAAATGCAAGGCGCACGCAATTCCTACACAACTGAGTTCTCTGCGATCTCTGAGTTCTCTGTGGCCATCTCCTTACGCGAGGTGGTCACAATTTGTGATCACGTCCCGCGTGATCATGTCGGGATTTCCGGGCGGTTCTTGCGGAGTTCGGGGCGGATTTTGTGGAGTTTGGAGACGTTTTCACGGCGTTTGAGGGCGGGTTTTCTCCCATGATCGGACGCTTCTCCGATCAGTTCCGTACTGGAACACCCCATCATCCCTCGTTCGCCCTTCGACCGTTCTACATGCTCACTACGAATTAAATGCGCCGTGCCCGCTGGCGATCGCATAAACGAAAAACGCCCCGAAATCTCTCGATTTAGGGGCGTTTTCTGCAAATTTTAATGGCGGGAGCGACGAGACTCGAACTCGCGACCTCATGCGTGACAGGCATAGGAACCATTCTATAAGTGTTGCCAATTCAGGAGTTACGAGCGAGGGATCCGGTGCTTGCACCAGTGCTTGCACCAGTGCTTGCACCACTACGCCGGAAAGTGCGTCCGTTCCCAGTCTAGAGTTCCTCGCTCTCGCGTTGCTCGGATTGTCGCCTGAGAATCGCGTTAGACTCGCAACCATGCTGATCGAAAATTCGGCGGACAAGCCAGAACGCGGTTGACCACCTCGCGCCGCCCCCGCGATGCGATCGTTCCGTGGTCTCGCCTGAGGTTTCGATGATCGACCGGAGCACATCTCCTTCAGCCCATTGACGACGTCGAGCAATTCGAGTGCGGCGTTTTCGGGCGGTCCGTCATGGTCAACGTCGTCCGAGGCGGCGGACTGGATACGAAAGTCTTCCCAGGCGCTCGCGGAATGCACTCAATGTTTAGTTTTAGCTACCGAACTATTCACCCGTGCAACGAGGAGAAGAATTGGCAGCAGCAGCAAACCGGCATCCGACGCACCGCGTATCGGCCGGTCGTTTGATGCGCCTGACGCGCCGAAACATGACGGTCCGCCGGTATCGAGAAACGCCGCGAGTTCCGCTTCCGTCACGAAGTTATCGCCATCGGCGTCGAGGTCCGCGAATCCATCAGCGGTGAGGTCCGGCTGCGCGGCGACCGCCTCGGTAAACGTCAATTGACCATCGCTGTCCGCGTCTGCCGCTTCGAAACCCGAACGAAGTGAATCCGCGATTTCGTCCAGCG
>CAYXRK010000180.1:0-9942 GCA_964467615.1 uncultured Nitrospirales bacterium
CCGCGAAGGCGGGCGGACGGTCGGCTCTGGCGTAGTGACGAAGATACTGAAGTAAACGAACTGAATAACGGGCATACTCGGCGGTATGTCCGTGTTAATGAAACGATCGAAAGGCTTTCCGCACGGGTGTAGCACAACGGCTAGTGCAGCGGCCTCCAAAGCCGAAGGCTGGGGGTTCGAATCCCTCCACCCGTGCCATTTCGACCAAACCGCTCGGCCGTCAGGCTGGATGCGATACCAAAACACATGGCAAACGTAAAGACAAAAGAAGACAAACCAGGCGTCGTCAAACAGACAGTGTCCTTCGCCCAGGACGTACGCGGCGAAATGGACAAAGTCACTTGGCCGACGCGCGGCGACCTCAAGGCATCGACGACCGTCGTGCTCATCTTCCTTGTGTTCCTCGCTGTGGTCGTGGGCGCGATGGACATTGTGTTCCAGAACGTCGTGGTATGGTTGTTCAAGATTTTCTAGGAGATTCGGATGACCCTGAACGTTAAAGGGACTGGGCGCGAACCGTCCGCGGATGAGGCCGTCGTCGAGGAAGAGCCGCTCGAGGACCAGCTCATCAAGCCGACGCCGGACGACGGCAAAAAGCGGCGCTGGTTCGCGATTCACGCCCACTCGGGTCAAGAGGGGAACGTGAAGAAGCACCTGGAGTTGCTGTCCGGACAGGAAGACCTGATAGATCTCATTTGGAATGTTCTCGTGCCAATGGAAGAAGTTGCCGAGTATAAGTCCGGCGAGAAGAAGACGTCGAAGCGTAAGTTCTTCCCTGGATACGTACTTGTGCAGTTGCCGGAGCACCCGGAGAAACTCGCAGATCTTTGGCACGCGATTAATGAAACGCCCGGCGTGACCGGATTTATCGGTTCGCGCAAGATTCCGGTCCCTCTCGAAGACAGCGAAGTCCTCGCGATTGTCGAGGAAATGCGTGGCGAGCGCGAACGTCCGCGACCGAAAGTCAAATTCGAGTCGGGCGAACGCGTCAAGATCAACGACGGTCCCTTCTCGAATTTCCTTGGCAACATCGATGAAATCAACGAGGAGCGCGGCCGGCTCAAAATCATGGTGGAAATCTTCGAGCGGCTGACCAGCGTCGAAGTCGAATACTGGCAAGTAGAAAAAATATAAGGGGAGTGCCGATCTATGGCCCCAAAAACAAAGACAGTCACCGCGATGGTTAAGCTGCAATGTCCCGCCGGGCAAGCGAACCCCGCGCCGCCGGTTGGTCCCGCGTTGGGCCAACACGGCGTAAACATCATGGACTTTTGTAAGCAGTTCAACGAGCGGACGAAAGACCAGCAAGGCCTCATCATCCCAGTCGTGATTAGCGTCTACCACGACCGCAGCTTTTCGTTTATCACGAAGAGCCCCCCAGCGGCCGTGTTGCTCAAGCGCGCGGCCAAGCTGGCCAAGGCCTCCGGCGTGCCAAACAAGAACAAAGTCGGAATCGTCAATCGCGAACAACTCCGCGAGATTGCGAAACTGAAGAAGAACGACCTCAACGCCGCGAACGAGGACGCCGCGATTAGCATGATCGCCGGCACCGCCCGCAGCATGGGACTGGTTGTAGAAGGGTAGTCAACAATCGTGGGAGGGCGCAGGCCCGTTCGCACCACAGGAGCACCGACATGCCAAGCACGAAGATGAGCAAGCGGGTCAAGGCGATCCATGACAAGGTCGACGTGTCGCGAAAGTACACACTCGATGAAGCGGTCGCCGGGGTAAAAGAGAACGCAACCGCGAAGTTTGACGAGACCGTTGAGCTCGCATTTCTGTTGGGCGTAGATCCGCGACACGCGGACCAGATGGTGCGCGGCTCTGTCGCGTTGCCGCACGGCACCGGCAGGGACGTGCGCGTGGTCGTGTTCTGTAAATCGGCCGATCAGGCCAAGGCCGCGATGGACGCCGGCGCGATGCATGCGGGCGCGGACGAACTCGTGACCAAAGTCCAGGAGGGATGGACGGACTTTGACGCCGCCGTCGCCACGCCCGACATGATGGGCCAAGTCGGTAAACTCGGCAAGGTGCTCGGCCCGCGCGGCCTGATGCCCAGCCCGAAGGCGGGGTCTGTCACTCCGGACGTGGCCAGGGCCGTCACCGAAATCCGCAAGGGCAAAATCGATTACCGCGTGGACAAAAACGCGAACATCCACGTGCCGGTCGGCAAGGCGTCGTTCGGCGCGGAACAAATCCGCGAGAACGCAACCGCCATTATCGACGCGGTGCTCAAGGCCAAGCCTTCATCCTGCAAGGGCACGTACCTCAAAACCTGCGCGATCAGCAGCACGATGGGGCCGGGATTCAAACTCGACGCCGCGGCGCTCTCGCAAGTAGTTTCACCGAACTGAGCGTGTGACCATGCGCGTTTCCTCGTACTTGATGACGGGGGAACGCGCTTTTTTGTTATAAGGCCCGTACCGCGCGACGGTAACGCCGCGCCCAACACGACCAAGGAACTTTCCATGGGACGCCCCGTTCTCTTTACCTCTGAATCCGTCACCGAAGGCCACCCGGACAAGGTCGCGGACCGCGTGTCCGATTCCGTGCTGGACGCGATGCTCGCCCAAGACCCGATGAGCCGCGTCGCCTGCGAGACGATGGTGAGCACCGGAATGTGCGTCATTTCGGGCGAGATCACAAGCAAGGCGGTGGTGGATATTCCCAGAGTCGCGCGCGATGCGATATTGGATATCGGTTACAAGGGCGGCGATTCAGGCTTTGACGGCGCGACGTGCGCGGTCCTCGTGGCGCTCGACAAACAATCGCCGGACATCGCGCAAGGCGTGGATGTTACCGCCAATCGCGAGCAGGGCGCGGGCGATCAAGGCATGATGTTTGGCTATGCGACGAACGAGACGAAGGAACTCATGCCGTTGCCGATATCGCTCGCGCACAAATTGGGACTACGCCTGTCCCAGGCGCGGAAGAGCGGGGAGATTCCCTGGCTGCAACCGGACGGCAAGTCGCAAGTCACGGTCGAGTATCGCGACGACAAACCGGTGCGGATCGACACGATCGTCATTAGCAACCAACACAGCCCGGATGTATCGCAGGACGAGATTCGCAAGACCATAGTCGAGAAGGTCATTCGACCGACGTTGCCGCGGGAATACGTCAAAGGCGACATCACGTATCACATCAACCCGACGGGACGTTTTGTGGTCGGCGGGCCGGTCGGCGATTGCGGTCTCACGGGCCGCAAGATCATCGTGGATACCTACGGTGGCATGGGCCGGCACGGTGGCGGCGCGTTCAGCGGTAAGGACCCCTCGAAGGTCGACCGCTCCGCCACGTACATGGCGCGCTACATCGCCAAGAACATCGTCGCGTCGGGCCTCGCCGAACGCTGCGAAATCCAACTGGCCTACGCCATCGGCGTGGCGCAGCCCGTGAGCATCAACGTGAACACCTTCGGAACGAGCAAAGTGGACGAGGGCAAGATTGCGAACGCGGTGCAGGAACTGTTCGATTGCCGGCCGGCCGCGATCATCGAAACACTCGATTTGCGTAAACCAATCTTCCGCGAGACGGTTGCCTACGGCCACTTCGGCCGCGAAGACAAAGGCTTCCGCTGGGAACAGACCGATCGCGCCGAGGACCTGCGCAAGATGGCGCAGTAGCGCCTCGGCGGGCGAAGCTAGACCAGACTCCGCATCTCACACGCGGCGATAGCCTCGTCAACCGAAGGCCATCGTCCGAGACCACCGAGCACTCGGACGCGCTCGCCAAGCGGCGCCCAGACGCGCGAATCGGTCGCGCCGAAGATGGCGACGACATTGCAACCGGCCGCCGCGGCGAGATGCGTTATACCGCTGTCGTTGCCGATATAGAGCCGCGCGCCCGCGAGTCTACGCGCCACCGCGGCGAGCGGTCCTTCGGGTAGAGCATCTGGAAACCGGGGGGCACTGCTACGCTCGCGCTCTGCCGGACCCACAAGCCATTCGACACGGTGGCCGGTGCGTTCGAGATGATCCGCGAGTGCAAGATAGTTCTCGATGGGCCAATTTTTCGCGACGCCGCCGCTACCGGGATGGATCACTACGTCGTCATTTCCATCCGTCGTGAATTGAAACCGAACTGGCGTGCCTCGCGGCAGGTTTAGCTTCGATAGGTAGTAGTCGGACGCATGGCCCTGCCAGTCGTTCGGCGGCAAGCCGGGAAATACGTCAACTCGTTCAACGCCACATTTCAAAAACGAATCGCGAATGCGCCCGTCGTTGTCATTCATCCACACGACGGCCCGCGAATACGCTTCGAGGAACTCGCGGAACTTCGGCGATGGCGCGAAAAAGATCGAATGAAATTCCACGTTTTCGAGCGAGTACGCGACGCGGGCGATCCCGCCTTCGACCGCAAGCGCCAGGCGCTCGCGCTGGCCGAGCAGATCGACCGGGCCGTCTTCAGCCAATTGCGCAATCGAGGGGCACGCGAGAATAAAGTCGCCGATGCCGCCGGTATGGACGACAAGGGTACCTCCCATGATCTACGCGGGGCCTTTCCGGCGGCGCTCGTCCGGACCCATGTGCGAACTCGCGGGCGACGCGTCGTCGGGCAAGACGTAGCGAATGCCGGGCGCGACGATTTCGTACACGACGATTTTCGCGCCGGGCCAGGGCGAGAGATCATCGGTCAGCAGGCGCAGATCGGGCGGCGCGGCCGCGGGATTGAGCAACGCCGCAAGCTTCGGTAAAGTTGCTGCGGAATAGCGCTCGTCGATGACGAAATAACGCGCGCCGATTTCCTTAGCGCGCGCGATAAGCTCCTCAGGGCCGTCCTCGGCCGCCGGGCCCGTGCTAGGCATATCCGCGTAGAAGCCTACCTGCGGCTTGCGGCACAGGACTAGCCCGGGCTCGAGGTTCGCTTGCATCCATCGGCCGGCGACTTTGTACTCGCGCGGAAGGTTGGGCATCCGCCCCAAGAATTGCTGAGCAACACCCGCCGCGATGCCGACGACAAACATCGCGAGGACGGCCGCCGCCGGGATCCGGCGAAGCCAAGGCCGGGCGGTGCCTAATTGCGCGCCCGCGATGACGGCGCCGTGGGCAGACCACATCGACAGCGCCACGACGACGGGCATGATGTAGCGCGGCGCGGGGGAGAAGTTCGCGACGGCAAGCGCCCACTGCATCGCGCAAAACGCGAGGATGAACAGTTCGAGACGGACATTACGTCCGCGCTCCGGCGAGATGAGCGCCCCAATGCCGAGGAACGCAAGAAGCACCGGGCTGAGCATCACGGGCAACACGTCAAACGAAAGTCGCATGAACGTGCGGGCGGCATCGACTGCGCCGCGGGAGAAATAATCCGCGACGTCACCCGGCAGCGGCGCACGATAGCTTACCGTAAAAGTCCCGACGAGCAAACGCATCGAAGCGGCATACGCGAGGAGTAGGACTGCGCAAGACATGCCGAATACGATAACGCGCCGGACCCGTTCTCGAGGTTGTCGCCACGCGAACACCGATGCGGCAAACGGCGCGCCAATCATGATGAATGTGCCTTCCGGGCGCGCGAGGTGCAGCGCAAAGAGGCAAAGCGGGGCGAAGCTCATCGCCGCGCCGCCCAGTGTCATCGCGCGATACGTCAACGCAATCGACGCGAACCACAACGTAACCGAAACAGATTCCGGAGCGATGCGCACCGCGTAGTCGACCAGCCACGGCCAGAGGCAAACCATCGCCGAGGCGAGTCGCGCCGTCTCCCGGTCAAACAGCGACATCGACAGCGAATACACGGGCAGTACCAGCAGCGGAGAGAACGCAAGTGATGCCGCCCAGAACGCGTGCTCCCAATCGGAGAACATGAAGTGGGCCACCGCCGCGAGCGCGGGAAACAAAGGGGGCAGGTTTTCATCGAAGTCCCACGGGTTTCCGTCGACAAACCCGCGCGCCATCGCGATGTAGTGAATCGCGTCCGGCATGTCGATGACCGGCCGCACCACAATGAGATAGATAACGCGCGCGGCCAACGCCGCAAGCGTCAGGAAAACTAAATCGCGCGGGCTGGAACGATCCGGCGCATCAGGGGAGTTCAGCATGGTCGACGAGAATTCTGCATGGCCGCACCTCGATACACAACGGACTGAGATTTACGTCGCTCAATGATCTCGCTCCTCTTTTCTGTGTTGAGCGCTTTTTTCGTGTCGTTCGTGTCGTTCGTGGTTGTGTTCAACCTTATGTGCTCGAGCTTTCGAATTCCGTGTCTGGCTCTCTCGCGCAAATCCTTTTGTGGACGAGAACGTGCGTCCCCAGATCGGCCAGCGTTTTCGCCGCGATGAGCGTCGCTACCGCGCGCGGCGAGTTGGCGGCATTCGGCAACAGAAACAATCCCGCGGCGAACACCGCTTGCGGCGGCACACCGCGCGCAAACGCAAACGCGGTCAACTCGAAGGAAGTCACGCGCAAGTATTCTCGATTGCCAAGGTAGTCAGCGCGATACGAGTAGTAGTGGCTCGCGGCCAAGATCGCGATGCCGAGCACCGCCGCCGTGTCCGCGCCGTGCATTTCGATCATCGAGAACAGCACGGATCCGTACAGCACGACAAACGAACCGTAGATCGCAATGAAGAACACATACTGATAATCCTTCGACTTGCCCAAGCGGCCCCGCTTCGCGGCCTTCGCCATCTGCACGAGCGTGGACACGCCGATGATCGCGCTCTCGACGACAAAGCAAAGCGCGATCGACTGCGCGTTCCACACCCCCGCAAGCGCCCCCACCAACAACACTGCGTTCGCAGCGCCAAGAAACTCAGGCGAACGAAACCGATTCGCATTGATGCTGAGAAACATTAGATGCTAACCCATTAGCGTCATTTTGGGCCGAGGCTTAGCTGTAGTTGGAGCCATCGAAAATAGTTGACAACGGGGCTGGTGAAAACGTCGCTGCCTCCAAAACGCACTACTTGAAGTAGAACAACTTAAGCTCGCTCCCCTTCGACAAAAACGGGCGCTATTCGCTAGCTCCACTGTCAGTCATTACTCTTCAACGCCTTTTGTCGGACCCTGTGCTTCAAGCATCGCTATCAGTTCGGGGACCCGCTCCGTCGCCACGACCCATATGCGTTCATGCTTGATCGCCCCGTATTCGTGCGCCAATACGTGTCGCTGCGCGATGATGCCTCGCCAATGATCTCGATCAAGCGTTCGATCGCAAGTTGCAGTTTGCGGTCCTCGAGGTAGCGCTCAAATGTCACGCCGAGGACGAATTTGCGGACCGTGGTTGACGCATCGAGCATGTCCCAAAGACACGCCGCGTCGCGCTCGCTAAGCGGCATAGATGATCCGGTGCTCGCGCAACATCGCTCCCCGGCGCAACGGATTGCGCACGGCGTCCTTCTCGACGAGGTCGACGTTGCGGCCAAACACCGACTTCAATTCGTCCAACATAGCGCCCCAATCCCACAGGCTCCAGGGCACGTCCGCCTCGAACGTAACCAGCACATCCACGTCGCTATTGGGCCCAAAATCCTCTCGCAGAACAGAACCAAATAGCGCCAATTCCTTCACTTTCCATTTCTCGCAAAACGTGGTCACTGCGCTGGGGGAGACATCCAGCGGAAGTTCCTCGATCTGCAATGTCTGCGCCATTTGTGGTTCCAGCGTACTGTGCGGATATCTACTGTCGACAGATCATATCACGAGCTCCGCAGCCACCCTTTTCTCGCATCTTGCCGCCGAGAACCTGCGAATTCACGGCCGCCGCCGCAGTTCCTTAATCAGTTCCAACAACCGGCCATCGACATAGAAGAACTGAACGTTGCCCTGCTTGTCGATCAGCACCGTCTGCGGGATGGATCGAACGCGGTACGCGGTGAACGTCGCGAAATCGTCCGAGTCCCGCGCGACGGGAAACCGCACGCCGAACGCGCCCACATATTGCTCGAACTCTTCATTCGTCACGCTCCCGTCATGGATGCCGATGATCGCGACGTCGTCGACGCCGTCGTATAGTGTCTTCAGCGCGCCGAGTTCATCGATACGTCGGCGGCCCGCACCCTGATCGAAGAAGCCGCCCCAGAACGTCAGCACGACTACTTTGCCCCGCAGCGACGCGAGTGTCACATCGCCGGGCGAGTTCAACCAATGCGTACAGGACCACTCCGGCGCCGGCTTGCCCACGAGCGGCGCCAAGTCGTTCGGCGGCAAGGAAGGCGCCTTCTCGGTGTTCGGGTCAAACGGACGAAGTTTCACGTCAAGCGGAACGGACTTGCGCAACTTCACCTCTACGTCCCGCCGCATCATCCGCAGCGCGTGTTCCGCCCGCAACGACACCGTGGCCTCGCGCGGCGCGTGTTCCAACCGCAATTCGAATTTGCCCTCCGCATCGCACATCGTCCAATAGTCCGGCTCTAGCCCTACCGTTGTGACGAGGACCCGATCCAAGTCCCCCGCCTCCGGCATCGACACCTTGCCCGAAATTGTCGGCAACGGTGTAAGTCCAATGTCCCCCACGTCCAAATCGCGCTCTCCCTGCGTGTCGAATTTCAATTCGGGCAGAGCGGTCGCCATCCAACGCGGCGGCGGCGTGACGATGAGCCGCCCCGTGCCGCTTTGCGCCGTCATCCCGAAGCGGCCGTCCGCGCCGGTGAATTGCTCCTCGAAGAACACGAGGTCGGTTGCGTACGCGATACGGACCCCCGCCACGGGCCTTCCATTCTCATCGCCCGCCCGGCCCGTAATGCCGTGTGGCGGCGGCATCACCACGCGGAACGCGTCGTTCGCCTCGCCGTCCTCGACCCGAACAGGAACGGGATCAGGCATAGCGTGGTCCTTGTGCCGCGCCGCGATGAAAAAGTCTCCTGGGGGCAACATCGCCGTAAAGAAACCGTCCGGCGCGGATTCGACCTGCCCATACTCCCGCTGCCCGCCCACGCCGTATCGAAAGAACGAGAGCTTCGCCTCCGCGACGCCCTTTCCGGCGTCATCGACCACCCGCCCCCGCGCCGTAACGCCATAGGGCATAGAGACGTCGAGCTTCGATCCCGCTGGCAAGGTCGGCACCGCCCAATCCGGATGCGCGCGGTGGCTGATCGTAAACGTCACGTTGCCGCCTTTCGGCACGTTGCGCAACACGAGCGAACCGTCGTCCCCGCTACGCAGCGACGGAAAGCCGAAGTCCGCCAATCGCACCACCTGGATCCCAAACGTATCATTCACGAACATCCCCACGAGCCGCGCGCCACCCAACGGTTTTCGCTCCGGGTCAAGGATGCGCAAATCGATAACATCGGGTTCGCCCAACGTCACATGCACTTCCACCGAGTCGACTATTTGCCCCGTGATGCCCCCGAGCGCCGCGCCTTCCTTCAGCGTTACGATATCCATCGGGCCGACAACCACGTCGTCGAATTTGAACCGCCCGAGCGCATCGCTCGTCCCCCGCTGCACCGAATACTCTTGCGCCAGCCACAAGTCCGCGCCCGCGACGAGGTCGCCTTTCCAGTCCACCACGGTCCCCGAGACGACGTAGCCATGCGCGGTCGAAATGCACAACGCAAACAGCAACAGGTAACGGGGCTGAAGAACGGTTCGCGCGCGGCCTTCCATAGCGCCGCCTACGCGGGGCCGGTTTTCGCTGCCGCGTCGAGCAGGCCCGCGATCTCATCGTTGCGATACCGCCGCGCGAGTTCGGCCGGCGTTAGGCCTTCCCTGTTCGGCGAAAGCGGGTCCGCCCCATGTTCGAGAAGCACCTTCGCCACGTCGCTGCAGCCAAAGATCCCCGCGGTGTGCAGCGGAGTGTCGCCAAAATCGTCCCGTGCGGTGATATCCGCGCCGGACTCGATCAACAGATCGGCAAGCTTCGCGCCATCGCAGCGCCGAAACAGCGAGGTAATGTGCAGCGGCGTGTATCCGGTCGTGTCTCTCGAGCTCACATCCGCGCCGCGCTCGATGAGTAACTTCGCCGTCCCCCGCTCGCGGTACGTCCCGGCGTAGT
>CAYXRK010000181.1:0-9815 GCA_964467615.1 uncultured Nitrospirales bacterium
AACGCCGCATCCATCTCGTCATCCGTTGGCCTGACCCCCTGAAACCCGACCTCCTTCGCTCGCACCTCCAACCGACGCGCCAATTCCCGATCATGCGTTTTTCCCGGTATAAGCACTAAAACCTCATAGAGCGCTTTATATGTATTATAATAATTCCCGTCCAAGCGATGCTGCTTCGCCCGATGGATCAACGACTGGATCCTCGCCAAATCGATCTCAAATTCCCCGGCTTCCGAGGCGATCTTCCCGGCTTCCGAGGGCGATTTCACCACGTTTTTACGACTTCCGAAGCGATTTTCCCGGCCTCTGGAGGCTTTTTCAGGGCCTTTTCTTGCCCTCCAGACGACAAAACTAACTATAAATAATACGAATATTACGCCAATTGCACCTACTCCCGTTACCAACCACGGGAACGATTTCTTCACCACGATCGTGATCGGCTCCGACATCAACTTCGGAAGCGTATCTTCTTTAATACCAGTGGTTTCCGACGCAGGTTCCTTTGCCGGATTCGCCGAAGGATCAAAATACGAAAAACTCAATTCCGGCACCGTAACCGCCCCCTCCGACCCCGCTAAACAATTTAGCAGAAAACTCATCTTAACCTCTCCATCCGCCGCAGTCGCCTCAAACTTCCCCGGGATCGCCTCAAATCCCTCCGCAATCACCTCCGCTGGCGGAACCACGACCCACGACTCCCCCACCGGCCAAGCAAATCGATACCCGACCGAAAACGGTTTTCCCGCAACAGCCCACTCTGGCGTCTGCACCGTTAACTCCGGCGCCGCCAAGCACTTAGCGCACACGGCAAAAGCAATCAGCGATAGACGAACGTAATTCATCAATTTCCGACAGCACATTTCATGCCGGGTTAATACCTTGAAAACACACAACTTACAACAATACTCAAGCCTCAATTGGGGGTCCCTACCGCTTCGGAGGCAACAGATGTACGCTACTTCCATAAATCATCTCTGCCGCCTCCATAACACTTTCGCTCAACGTCGGATGCGCATGAATCGTCATCGCCAGATCCTCCGCAGTCGCCCCCAACTCCACCGCAAGCGCCCCTTCCGCCACCATTTCCCCCGCCCCCGGCCCCACAATCCCCACCCCTAATACTTCCCATGTTTCAGGATCGCTCAGCACCTTCGTCAGCCCATCATTTCGATGCAATGTCGTCGCGCGCGACAACGCCGACCAAGGAAATTTCCCAATAACGACGGCCCGTCCCTGCGCCTTCGCCTCGTTCTCGGTAAGCCCACACCATGCGACCTCCGGATCGGTGAACACAACCGCTGGTATACAACGAGGCTCAAACGCCGCGTTTTTCCCAGCAATGACCTCCGCCGCGACCCGGCCTTCATGCGTCGCTTTGTGTGCCAACATAGGCTGGCCCACGAGATCGCCTATAGCGAAAAGTCCCGGTTCGGACGTCCGCTGTTGCTTATCTATGTGTACGAAACCGCGCTCATCGATCTGAACGTTGGTACACTGCAGGCCCAGGCCGCTCGAATTCGGCTTGCGCCCCACGCAAATCAACACCTTCTCGAAGACCTGTTTTGGTTTGTCAACGGCGCTTCCCTCAAACGTGACGCTAATACCCTTCGTGGTTTCCTCAATGTTTGCAACGGTCGTATTCAGGTACACGTTCTGACAGATACCGCGTATCCGGGCCGCCAACGGACGAACGAGGTCGGCGTCGGCGCCCGGCAACAACGAACCCGTTGCCTCGACAACGGTCACCTTCGACCCGAGCGCCGCATACACGCTTCCCAATTCGAGTCCGATGTATCCGCCTCCAATCACCAGCAATGTCTTCGGAACGTCGCGCAATTCGAGCGCGTCCGTCGAATTCATCACGCGTTGGGAATCAATGGACAAACTCGGAATGGTCGCCGGGCGCGATCCCGTCGCGAGAATGCCGTGGTCGAACGTGACTTCGCGTGAGTCGCCGTTGTCGTAGTGAACACGAATGGCGTGCGGCGCGATAAATCCGGCGCGACCCTGGAAGTACTCGACGTTGCGTGCCTTGCGAAGTTGCCCCAAGCCGCCGGTCATCTTCTCGATCACGCCGCGCACGCTCTCGCGCAACTTGTCGAGATCGATCTTGGGTTTTCCGAAAGTCAGCCCCAGTGCTTCGGCGTCCGCCGCCTCGCGGATGATCTTCGCAGCGTGCAGTAATGCTTTCGACGGTATGCAGCCGCGATAAAGGCAGGTGCCACCGGGGTCTGGATCGAGATTGATGATGGCGACGCGCAGGCCCAAGTCCGCCGCGCAAAACGCCGCTGCGTATCCCCCAGGCCCGCCCCCGATGATCGCCACTTGAGTGTGTTGCTTCGGTAAATCCATGTGTCCCTCGCCTCTCACACCGTAATCGCGGAGCGAATGATAACGGGAGCGCCCCGTGGAACATAACTCCGCTTCCGCTGTTCGGCTTCGGTCGCGTTTTGAAAGTTTTGGTAGACTGCTCCGGGATCAGTTTGCAACTGCCAAGTCAGCCACCAAAACCGGAAACTCAAGAGGATTGGCCTGCGCCGGCCGTGAATGAACTTCAACAAATAGGAATCCAATTTGGACACAGGGTAGGCCTGTTTGCACTGAGCCTTGTCCTGCTCGGGTTCATCCTCGAACTGGTTCGACGGGACATCCTGCGCGAAAAGTATGCGTTGTTTTGGCTCGGGACGGCGTGCGCAGGCTTCGTAATTGGAATCTTTCCCGACCTGCTGGTCAGGTTTGCGCTCTTGGTGCGCTTCCAGTTGTTGACCGCGCTGTTCGTCTTTTCGTTTCTGTTCGTGCTCGGCATTGTGCTCGCGCTTACCGTCCTGATATCGCGCCTATCCGAGCGCAACCGCGCGCTCGCGCAACACGTCGCGCTCTTGGCCGAGCAAGTCGAACGCCTGCGCTCGGATCGTGATGGTTCCTAAATTTCTGCGGCCTTGGCTTGTGCGCTCGGCCTATGTCCTCCTCGCGGTCTGGCTGGCGTTCGTGTCGTTCGTGTACTTCGTCCGCGTCGGGTCCATGATCTACACCGAAAACAAGGACGTGATTTCGTCCGTCGTCGGCGCCGAAAAAACGAACGGCAAATAGCGAAGCGCCGTTCCCAAGTCCGATTCTTCTTTGTACTACTATCCGTCCGCGTCTTGTTTTCTTGCGAAGATTTTTACGCCATGCATAGTCCGAACGGCCCGCGAGGCAGGCCCCTCACCCGTTCGCCCTGAGGGTGTCGAAGTGTGGACGGGTGAGGGGCCGTCGACACCGAATGTAGCTTTGATTTGGTTGCGGCTCTGCCGCGCTGTGTTCCTTGAGTTCTTTCGCGGCAATTGATGGATTCTTGCGAGGCCGGCGTACTATAGGACGAACGTATCCGCGCCCTCGGACGCTCCGGAGTTCAACG
Source organism: uncultured Nitrospirales bacterium (assembly GCA_964467615.1). Taxonomy (GTDB): domain Bacteria; phylum Hydrogenedentota; class Hydrogenedentia; order Hydrogenedentales; genus CAYXRK01. Next base: position 3,398 of record CAYXRK010000181.1, read on the forward strand.
CAATCCGATGGATCTACCCGCATTACCCGCCGTCGCCCTTTTGCGCCGCGACCTCCTGCTTCAAATGCGGCGCACGCGCGCGCTGGTGCTGATGCTCGTGTTCCTCGTTCTCGTATCGCTCATCATCCTCGTCAATTGGCCGAAAGGCGAAGTCGTGTGGGGAATGCTCGGATACACCAGCCGGGGCATCGTTACGGCGGGCATCGTCTCGACCTTCGCCGCCGCCGTCATTCTCGTACCAGGTCTCGCCGCAGGCACGATCGTGAGCGAACGCGATCGCCGCACCTGGGAGACCCTTACCTTGACGCTCATTCGCCCGGCCGGAATGGTCGCGGCCAAGGTCCTTTCGTCTTCGGGTTTCTTTCTCCTCTATGTCATCGCCGTGGTCCCGATTCTCTCGGCCATCTTCTTCCTTGTCGGCGTCGATTGGATTCAACTCTGGCTCTCTTTGGTGGTGATTCTGGCTACGGCGCTCACCTGCGGTTGCATCGGCGTGGCCTGCGGCGTCCTGTTCCATCGGCCGCTCAAGGCGTTGGTGTTCAGCTACGCCGGAATGCTCGTCGTACTCGGCGCGCCGTTGCTGTTATTCCAACTGGCTCTTGCGCTAGCCGACGAGTTCGGTATAGCCCCGGGTGCATTCATTCTCAGTGGGAAATGGATGGGACTTTCCGCGATCGTGGCGGTAGCCGAAGCGGCGAATGGCGGATCCGTCAGCACGGTCGTGCAATGGAACCTTACCTATCAGGCCGTTCTCGCGCTTCTTGCGCTCTTGCTCGCCTGGTGGCGAATGCGCAAACCAGCCGCGCCGCCCGCCGTCGTGCGGCGGCGTTCCATTGAGGATCCATCGGAACTTCGCCGTCGTCGCAGGCGGTTTCCGTTCTACCTCATCGATCCCCTCCAGCAAAGGGCGTCGATCGCCGATAACGTAAATCCCGTCTATGCCAAGGAACGCTATTGGGGCGCGTTTACCTTCAGCACCGCAGGCATTCGCATTGTGGTGGCGGCGTGTCTCTTCTCGTTCATGATCCACGCCTTCATCGTTTCAACGTTCATGCCACCGACAGATTTCGTCCTCTTGTGCGCGGGCAGCCTCAACATTCACGGCGTCTTTCTTTGCCTCACTATCCTCGTGATCTTCGCAGGCGCATACGCCCGCGAATTTGAACAGCGCAATGTCGACGCAATCCGATCGACGCTGCTCTTGCCCCGCGACATCGTCGAAGGAAAGTACCTCGCCGCCCGCAGGATCGTCATCATACTTATCGGATGCTGCGCGTTGTCGCAGTCGCCGTTTATCGCCGGCGCGATAGTCCTTGTGGATACCGAAGCGCTATGGACGTTGGCCGCCGGCTACTACAACGTTGCCTTGTGCGCCTTCCTCGCGCTGAATCTAACGCTCCTCGCCTCGATGCGGGCCAAGACGCTCATGGGGGCTATGACTCGTGCGTTTGTCACGACTTGCCTGTTGTTCTTCGGCTCCGGCGTCGTCGCGCTATTTGGCTTGGGCGCGTTCGGAGAATTCGACGACATTTGGGTGGCGCTTGGTTTCTACGGGAACCCCGCGCTGCCTTATCTCTTCACCGTCTTTGACGTGAACGACGTCGACTACGTCGGCTGGTGGACCTGGGACGTGTCGATGCTTTGCTTCACCCCGTTCGTGTTCTACTTCCAGCAACGGGCGACCGCATACTTCGCCCAATCCTGCATGCGCGACCCATAGGCGCGCCACGCCGACAAATAGAAAGGTTGTCGATAGTTTCCCAATGCGCCAGCGAAACAGAATGGCGCCACTCACTCCTTCGGGTAGTTCGGGTCTTCTTGCACTTCGATGATCTGCCTGCTGTGGCGAATGGTGTGTAGCGGGACGTAGATTAGCCAGTCGTGCGCGTTAAGCCAGCCGAAGACCGGGAAGGGATGCTCGAAGGTGTATTCCTTGATCGGCTTGTCGAGCGTCTCGATGTACGCGCGCACTTCGCCGTGGATGCTGTAGTACTCCTGAATCGCCTTCGCGCGGTCCCAATGCTCGGTCGGGCGGATTTCCATCGGGGCCTGCGCGCCGCCCGCGCCGCCGGGGTTTCGGTTCGGCATCGCGCGCATCAAGAGTTCGAGTTTGCCTTTCGTGCGTTCGAACCATTCCGGGTCGGCATCGCCCGAAAGCGCCTTTTGCGCGTACTCGAGGAGCGCCCGCTCCGAGCGCACGATATGCTCGGTGCATTCGGCCACGGACCAGCGGTCTTCGTTTTGCTTGAAGTTCCACTGCGCGTCGCTCAAGCCCGTAATGCGGCCCATGAGCGTGTCCATCGACTCGTCCATGAACTTGTTTAGGTCGCCGAATTCCTCTTTCGTAAGCGACGGACTCGGCTTGTCATCGGCGAACGCAGCCAAGATAGGAAACGTCAGAACGACAAGAGTGGCGCAGCACTTCTTCAACATCGGTCTTCTCCTTGGGGAAATCATTGCGAGTCTAACACCAATCAGTCGCTGTTGGACGCGGATGCTACGAGCGCCGGCCCCGCCCCGCCGATGGTCAGCGTGATGGGCCGGCTGACGAACACCATACGCCCCGGCGAACGCGATTCTATCCGCGCTTGCGCGTAGATGGTGCGCGACATCGGCTTGACCCAGGGCTCGGCGTATATCTCCATGCTGCGCGTGTATTCGTCCTCGCGCACGAGGATGCCGTTCAGCCCCGTGTCCAACACGCGCACGCCAAACGGCAGATTGAGCGCATCAATCGGAACGCGGCTGGTAAACCCATTGTTCCGATCCAATTCGACTTCGATCCATGCCGATTCCCCCGGCTCGAGTGCGAGTTGCGTCAGGTTCGTCTTGACGACCACGTCTGCTTTTCGTGACACGACGGTCGCGTGATAGAAATGCGTCTCTCGCGTTGCGGTCTTACCGTTGATCTGGCCCGTCGCGACCACACGGTAGCGGTCGGCCCAGGGCGTGCTTTGCGCCGAGTCTGACGCCGCCATTGTGAGTGCCGCGTTTTCGTGTCCCGCGAGGACGACCTCGTCCGCAATGCTTAGTCCCTCCGGCAGGCCCTCGACGTGGATCGAGACCTCGCCGTCGAATTCGTCGTAGCGTTGCACGCGGAAGTCCAGCGGCACGCGGGAGCCTTGCGCGATGTTCACGCGCGCCGGCCCCAGAAACACGGCAAAGTCCGGCTCCGGCGGGCGAACAGTGAAGCGGTAGTCATGATCGTTGTCGTCGTTCATGATCGAGTTGCGCACGACGGCAATGAACTCGCCGTCGTAGGGCGGATCGAAATCGATTCGCGAGTCGCGCGACATCTCGTCGTCGAATTGATAGTCGTCGTTCTGCCAGTCGATCGTGAATACCGGCATGCCGTTCGGCGCGAACTCGTCCTTCGGATCGTGGATTTGCGCCTTGTAGATCGGCTGGCCGACGGCGTGGTACTCCGGCGTGGTGCCGAAATAGCCGCGCCGCTGTCCGGTGTGGAACGCGTAGATGAGCAGGTCCTCGTCGCCGTAGCCGGGCAGCTTCGTGACCCGCAGGATTTCCGAACCGACCATGATCCAATCATTCATCGCGAGGTGCGCCCATTTCTCGATCCGCAGTCCCGAACTGCGCGAATCGCGATCGGCCAGCGTGAGCACCGTCTGCGCCACGCAGCGCACCTTGACGTTGTGCAGCGGCCCGCCGTCCGCATCGAGAATGTCGAGGGACGAATCGAGCCCGCTCCCGAGCCGCGCCGACATTACCTCGATCACGACCTTCTCGCCCTTCTTCGCCGCGAAGCGATAGTGGTCCGCCGTGTCGTGGACCAGCCGTCCATCTAAAACAACAGGCAGCGCGACGACCTGCGCTGAATCCGGCGCCGTGATGCCGGCCGCGCGCTCGATCTTTGCATAGTTGCTCACCGGAAGCGTCGGCGCGGGAATAGGATTGCCGACGTATCCGGGGACCGGCAGTGCGATTTTTTCTCCGTGCGACGCCCAATCGGGCGGATCGATTTCCATTTCCGATACGCCGCCGATGTTAAACCCGGACACGGCCAACTTCACGGGCGCGCCCGCGCGAACTCCTTTCGCGTCCACCCGGCTGACCCACGGGAACGGGCCGACGTGCAGCGTGTATCCCTGCCCGCCGCGCCCATCCCCATCACTCACGCGCAACCGGTATTCTCCGACTACGGATGCGCGATATCCCAGCTTTGCGCCGGGCCCGTCGCCGGTATAGTCCTTGCTCGATGCAACCACTGCGCCGGACGGGTCGAGCAACTCGAGCCGCGCGTTCATGCCGCTGTCCGCGACGGCCGCCACGATCTCCGCGCCCGCTTCCACCCCGAACGAAAACGTGTCGGTCTCGCCCGCATCCCCAATGCTGCCTTTGATCGTCGCCGGCAGCGCGATGGGCCCACTGTCGGTCTCGGAACGTTCCGCCCACGGCTGCACCGTAAATCCCTTGGGATCGGTCAGGCCGTCCGGCGTGCGGAGAAACAACTCGTAGTACCCCGGAGATACCTCTGCCGGCGCCTTCACCTTCAGCTTCAACGTGTGCGGTTTGGCGTAGTCGTAAATCTGCGCGCCCGTATTGCCTTTATCAAACTTGAACTCCCCGACGTCCTCGGATTCGTTCGAAACCACTTCGACAGTGATGCGATTGTCCGAGAAGAACGGCGCGGCTTCCGCGAGGTTTTTCCCCGTGACCGTCATTTCGAATTCCGTCCCGCGAACTGACCGCGCAGGATTGATCGATCCGATCGACGGCGGAATCGTCGCGTCGATCAAGACCAGATCAACGTCTTTGTTCGTAATCTTCTTCCGTTCCCCGGCGGCAATAAGCGCGGTGGAGGCAGTCTGCGTTCCTGCCTCGCGAAGGCTATCAGATGCAAGCGTCACAACCGCGCCGTCGTAGCGGCCAATCGAAATCTCGCCGCCAGCCGGGGCAACGGCGAGCGCCATCACCCAATCGGGCTGCTTCTCGCTCGCCGCGAGTTCGGTCATCGTTTCCGCGTCCCACGCTTTTACCAGCCCATCGTCCGACGCGGAGAACAGCCGCGTTCCATCCGGTGAATACGCCAGCTTGAGCACCGGCCCCTGGTGCGCGAACGTCGAATGCGCGAGGACGCCCGCCGTCAATGCCGTTTGCGAAAATTCCGCGCCGGACTTCACCAAGTCCCACACGCGAATCGTTTTGTCCGCGCTGCCCGCCGCGATATATCGCCCCGCCGGCTCGAACGCGAGGCAATACACCGCGTCCGTCGAGTCCGACAGCGTCAACACGCGCGCGCCCGTCTGCGCGTTCCACAATTTGACGGTGCGGTCGCCCGCCGCCGATGCCACGAGCGCGCCGTCCGGGCTAAACGCCACCGCGAATACCGCGTCCACGTGGTCCTTCAGCGTGTGCCGCTCCTCGCCGCTCTCAACGTCCCACAGCTTGACGAGTTTGTCGTAGCCACACGTCGCCAGCGTCTTTCCATCGGGACTAAATGCCACGCCCAACACGCTGTCGTGGTGTCCCGCGAGAACGCGCACTGAATTACCTGATTGGACTTCCCAAATCTTCGTCTCGCCGGATCGCGACGCGGGCCCGCCTCCCGCCGCCACTAAGTGGCCATCGGGACTGAACGCGAGCGCGCGCACTTGATCGGCATGGCCGGCCAACACGCGCGTCTCGCCCGTCGCCGCGTTGACCAACTCGACCGCCCGCAAACGCCCGCGCGCCGACCACTGGCCCTCGGGCGAATAGGCGAACGCCGTCACGGGGCCTTCGACTTTGCCGTCCGAAGCCGGGGCAGCGGCGTCCGGTTGGTCCACCGCAAGAGGAACCGGCGCGCCGGACCCTTTCGCGCCCTGATCGATCCACGCGCGAATCAACGCGATTTCCGCGGCCGGCAATTTCTCGAACTTGGCTTTCGGCGGCATCTCCGGGTCAAGCCGCCACTCAATCGCCTGCACAAGCGGACTCTCCTCCGCCTTCCCCGGAATGATGTCGACGCCTTCCTTCCCGCCCTTCAACGCCGTCGCCAACGTCGACAAATCAAACTCGTTCCGCTCGAACTTCTCCGCATCCGGCCAATGGCAGCCCGAACACCGCTTCTGAAAAATCGGAAAAACGTCCATCTCGAACGTGAGTAGGCCGACTTCGGCCAATGCTGTGCAGCCAAATAGCGATGCAATCAGGACTGTCACGCCGATCCGTTGCGGAGCAACAGCGCCTCTGCGTCTTATTTGCTCAGAACGACCAATTGGTAAGCCGAGTTTCATACTCATCATGCGGTCCGATCCAAATCCAAGTAACCGAGTCTCCGGTCAGGTAGCCCACGGCGCGATAATCCTCCGAGACGCGTATCGACACCGCGGTAATATTTTGAGGCGTACGTAAACGTTTGAATTTATACACAGCGTCTTAAGTAATTGCGCATAGTTTTCGCAAGATTTCATTTGGC
>CAYXRK010000182.1:0-9763 GCA_964467615.1 uncultured Nitrospirales bacterium
GAATCGCACGGGGCGATCAATCGAGGCGATGATGACCAACGCGTCGAGGAACGACGTATGGTTCGCCACGAGCAGCGCGCCGCCCTGCTCCGGCACGTGATGTTTGCCTCGGACATTCAGTCGATAGATAGTATTGCTCAACACCCACAGGCCAAGGCGCACCACGAACACCGGCAGCACGAAAGAGATATACAAGCCGGTCGCGAGCGTAAGCGCCGCGGTGATCAGGAACGTCAGGTACGGCCCAATATGCAGCATGCCCAACAACATGAACAGGCCGCTCGCCGCGAGGATGCCGACGGAGCTGAGCATGTTGCTCGTCGCCATGATCCCGCCCTTCATCTCGGCCGGGCTGCGCTGTTGCAGCGTCGCCGCCAAGGGCACGAAGAAAACCCCCGCGAAGAACCCGAGCCCGAACAACAGGATCCGGATCGCTGGTATTTCAAATCCCTGGATGCCCAGCAACGCCGAGAACAGCGTCATCCCAAACGCGCCAAGCGGAATCAACCCGACTTCGATCTTGTCGCGCGAAAGAAATCCCGCGGACAGCGAGCCCAACGCGGTCCCCAACGCAAGCACCGCCTGCAATACACTTTGCTGCGTTTCGGTGAGGTGCAATTCCAAACGGCCCAACGAAAGAATGTTTTGTTGCAACAAAACGCCGGCGAACCAAAAGAACGTCCATCCCAAGACCGTGAGAAATAGCCATTTGTCGCGATGGAACACACGGAAATGCTCGGGCAAATTGTCAAACGGATTGAGCGTCAGTTTCTTGCCCGGGTCCGCGGCCGGCGGACACGAAATCCGCGTCGAGGATATAATTCCCGCCAGCGCGAGCACCATCAGAATCACTGAGACGAGATGGATCTGGTCAGCCTTATTTAGGAATTCGAACAACGGCCCCGCTACCGCCGTGCCCGAGATAATGGCGACGGTCGTCCCCATTTGCATGATGCCATTGCCCCACGAGAGGCGGGAGTCCGGGAGGATTTCCGGCAAGATGCCGTACTTCGCGGGGCTGAACATCGCGCTTTGCGTCGAGAGAAGGAACCAGATCGCCCATAGGAAATAGACGTTGTTCGACAGCAACCCCGCCAGACCCAGCGAAACTATCGCGAGCTCGAGGACCTTCGTCGCGAACGCCACCCGTTGCTTGCTAAAGCGGTCCGACAGCGCCCCGAAGATTCCTGGAAATATGATGTAGGGCAGCGAGAACAAAGCGCCCGAAAGCCCCATCACCAACCCAGTGCGTTCCAAGTCGCTTCCCGCGTCGCCATTGATCGACGTGCGGAGCAGGAAGTAAATCAAGACCCATCGGAATAAATTGTCGCTGAAGGCGCCCTGAAACTGCGTGACGATGAGCGCCCAGAATCCGCCGCGATAGCGGCCCTTGTCGAGAGTCGTGGCCATGGCTTTGCCTCAGTTCCCTTAGCGCAATCGCGCCCGGGTCTTCTCCAACAGTTCGATGATATGTTTACAGTCGTGGATCGTCAGGTCGGCCAGGACGGCGTGAATCGCCTCCCGGTACGTCGGCTCTACGTCGTTCACCAACACGAGTCCCTTGGGCGTCAGTGCCACGTGGTGAATGCGCCGGTTCTCCGCTACCTTGTGGCGCGCGACCAGGCCTTTCACCTCGAGCTTGTCCAACACAGATGTGATGCTCGCGCGGGTCACTACAAGCCGCTTGCCGAGTTGAACTTGTGTTACGTCTCCCTCACTGAACTTGAGCGAGAAAAGGACATTGAACTGCGCCTCGGTCAGCCCGGAACGGCGGAACAGCGACGCCGCGCGATGGGACAGCAAGGTCGCCGTCCGCACCACGTTGAGCACCGCCTCGTGCCGGATGTCCTTGAAAGGGTTTTGCAACCCGAGTTCTTGCTGCAGGCCCATTGGCCCCGTCTCCTAATAACGACTGCGAAGATTGTATCATATCTAACAGTTAGAAGTCAAGCAATAATTCGGCTCCGCCACTGGGCCTCTTGATAGAATTCAGCCCTATCTCCTACTATGCCCGAAATATTGCTGCGGTTTCATGGTTTTCTTCAAATATTTATGCGATTCCACCCGATCCCGCTCAGTTAGACCATCGAGCCGGGCCAATGGGTCTCACGCCTTTTCTCTAATCGAGCTGCTTATCGTCATTGCGATCATCGGAATTCTTATGTCGATGTACCTGGCGGTATTCGGAAAGGTGCGGCAGAAGGTGAATACGGTCGTCGCGCAGGAGGGGCTACATCAACAGAAGGTTTCGACGATGGCCGATATCGGGCCGAGTTTGAAGTTGGCGACGAAGGCGCAGTGTCGCGCCGCGTACCGCGTCGCGATCGGCAAGGATCAATACGTGTCGCGTGTGAACTATTGGGTGACTACCGATGAGGAGTTTCGCGCCTATTACCACGCGCTCCTCGATCCCAAGAACGACGAAGAGCCTGAGTTTGAAGGGAATCGTTTACTCGCTGTCGACCCCGCCACCGGAAACGAACACCGGCTGCTTCCCGTCAGCGCCGCGATCATGAACAAACCAACGTATGGGTTCCTCCCAGTGGCGTGGGAGTTCTACTCGACACATCCGGAAGACATGAACCGCGGGGACTACAAATTGGAAGTCCTGTACGCGGACGGCCGCATCGTCCTTATCGCGCCGCCGAACGAATTTCCGTTTTCCCAGGTCGTCGCCGAACTGTCACACGAATTCATGAAGAACGCCGGCTGAAACGGATAGGCGTACGATCTATCCGTCGAGTCTTTCCGGCTGCGTTGCAGGCCCGGTATTTGAAGGAGTGTCCGCTGGCTTTTCTACGCCGGACGCCTTCGCATCAGCCGGAGGGGCCCAATCGGATACCTCGTGGCCGGCGGCCTTTTTCTCCTGACCGGCGAAAGAACCATAACTGAACGTTCCGTCGACGGTCGGGCCTTCCGGTTCGGGATTGTAACCCTCGTAGGGATCCGGTTCTTTCCCCGCTTCGCTGACTTTCGCGGAACTTCCGTTGCCGTTGTTCGCGGTGGATTTTTCGTCGTCCCCCGCCGAGGCCCATTTCTCGATATAGTCCTCGGGGTTCAGGCGCTGAAGCTGGTTCATTTCCTTCTTGAGGGGATTGAATTCCTTCGCGATGTCGGTCTTCGCCTCGTTCATAAATCCGCGAAACTCACGCACCATCTTGGCCGCGATCTTTGCGAATTCCGGAAACTTCTCCGGCCCGATGACGACGAGCGCAATGCCGGCGAACATCAGCAATTCCGTCATTCCGATGCTGCCCACGGTCTAGGCCCCCGCTTCGGCCGCGCGCCGCTTCTTCAAGCGGACAATCATGTACGACATCCAAATGCTCACTTCGTAGAGCAACACGAGCGGCATTCCCATGACCAACATGCTGAACGGATCCGGCGGCGTCAGGACCATGGCGAGCGCGAACAGACCAACGATCGCCATCTTCCGATAGGCCTTGAGCGTGTCGGGAGAAAGTATGTCCATGTACACCAGCGCCAGCACCACCATCGGAAACTGAAACGCCGCGGCAAATCCGAGGAAGCACTTGAGCAACAACGATAGCGTCTCGTTCATTCGAAAACTGAACTCGACAAAGTCCGGCGCGAACGAGGCCAAATAGGGCAACACGAACGGGAACACGCCCCAGTACGCCAAGGAGACCCCGGCAATGGCGAGGCCCGTGCATCCCGAAATGCAGATGGTAATCGCCTTCTTCTCGCGGTCGTTGAGCCCTGGAAATATGAAGCCGCGAATTTGGTGGAGTACGAACGGGAGCGCGAAGAGCAAGCCGGCCCACGCGGCGATTTTCATTTTCACCAGCATCGGCTCGAGCGGATTCAGCACCACCCAGGGAATCGCTTCGCCGCGCGAACTCGTGACCACTGTCTCCGCGCCCTCGACGACTGTTGCCGCGGAGGTTTCCGGTACGACATAGATCAAGGGCGCGGCCAACAGCTCGATCAGTTGGTTTGAAAATATATACGCCAGGATAATGCCGGCGCCCGCGGCCCACAGCGAACGAATAATCCGAATGCGCAATTCACCCAGGTGCTCGGTGAACGTCATTCGACCTTCCGGATCGCTGGCGGATTTTCCGTTCGTCCGGTCTATCGGCAAAGGTTCGGGTTTGGTGGTCTGAGTGGCCATGCTATGGGGATATACACGAACGATTCAGGCCGGGTTCCGCCGTGGTTGGCGGATTTCCCGCGACAATTCGCGCCGAAATCGGAATTTGTCTCAGCAGAACGGCGCCACTTTGGACAAATGATATCACAATTTAACTCGGTTCGCCTTTTGCACGCGCTACCAGAGGATCGAGTACCACGCCACAAACGCCGCTACGACGAACGCGGCAACAGCTACTATCCTGATGAGCGGGTGCATCTCGGAGGAATTCCGCCGTTTGACTGGTGCGGACGCATCGTCGATCGCGAGATCGAGGGACTCGAACGAGAAATGCTCCTCTTCCACGCCCGGGGTCGCCGGTCCGTCGGTTGCATCGTGCAAAATCCGATTTCGTAATTCCGTGGCGCGGTCATAGTCGAACCGATCGACGATGTTATTGCAAATGTGTAGTGCTTCTTCGCGCCGCCCGAGTTTTGATAAACACCGCGCGATCGGGAACATAATGTTCTTGCGGTTTGGAAACCGCGCGTCGAGGTCCGTGAGCAAGTCGAGCGAGGCTGCAAAGCGCCCCTCGCGATAGAGGCGGTCTGCCTCGTTGAATCGCATTTCCGCGGAAGTCTTGTCCATCAGCGAGCGTCGCGTCCCCACTTTAGCGATTCCTGCAAATGCCGGACATTCTAGCGTTTGAGCGTCCAAGAATCGTCGTTGCGAGTTTCACACGGCTTCCCTGAGATAACAGGGTCCTTGGGTGGAGCGAAGTTGTTCACGAGTTCGAGGACCTTTATCGTCTCGCCGGAGCGGTGAGGGGGTGGCCGGCGGCCTCGAACACGTTGGCCGGGTCTTGGCGGTAGTAGTCTTTCAAGACGCTGTACAGTTCAGCGTGACGCACGCGGAGTTCGAGAGGGCGCTCGAAGAAGGTCTCGGTTACGACGGCGAAGAATTCGGCCGGGTCTTCCGCGCCGTAGGGGTCGATGAAGGTGCGGCGGCGGCGGTGGATCATCTGAGTGAAGCGCTCGTATTGCTCGGCGAATATTTCGCCCCAGCGCTCGTTGCCGGACTCGAGCAGCAACGCGGGCCCGCCCTCGGACACGCCGTCTTCCTGGTCGAGCTGGTGCGCGAATTCGTGGAGCACGACGTTGTAGCCGTCCGCGGGGCGGCCCGCCCCTATGATCACTTCGTCCCACGCGAGCACGATGACGCCGAGGTCCCAGGACTCGCCGGAGCGCTCTTCGTCGTCGATGGATACGACGCCGTCCTCGCCTTCGTATTCGAGGTCAACGCCGAAGACTTCGGGATATACGACGATGCTGGAGAGGCGGGGATAGTAGTCCGCGGCGTCAGGGAGATTGAGGATGAGAACTGCGGCCTGGACGGCGATCGTGACGCGGGCTTCGTCGGACAATTTGAAGCCGCCGCAGCCTTCGAAGTGTTTTTCTTCGAGGAGCACTCGGGTGTGGGCGAAGAGCCTACCGCGATCAGCGTCGCGCAATGCGGCGACGTAGGGAAGCGCGCGGTCGGCGTGCTCGATCCATTCGGCGGGAAATGGCAGATCGCGGAGGCGCGCGCGACGGCGTGATTTGGAGAAGGGCCAGATCATGGGGCGAGTATAGCGCAGGCGTGAAGGGGAGAAATCGTTCAAGGTTCAACGAAGGTTCGGGTTTCGGGTAACGGGGTTCAAGGAGATCGGCAAATGCGTCTTAGTCCACGCGCGGATTCGGGGGACACGAGCGGGTGGAACTATAGAAGTGATGGTCCGCGAATCGATGGTCTGGAAGCGTTGCCGGGGTCAGGTGCGCAATTGTTTGAGGCGCGTACTGCGTACTGGTACCATCTCGTGTTACACGCCGAGTTCGGGGGAATCCGTTCGCGGATTCGGTGTGCCGTCACTTGAGGAGCCGCGAACAATGATTCGCTTTACATCCGGTTTGTTGCTCGTTTTCACTGGCGCCTTACCCGCCGCCGCCCAATGGATATGGACGCCCGAGACCGGGCGCTTCGTAAATCTGAAGCGTCTTCCCAAGGAAACGCCCGAACTGCAAATCGAGTTTGCCCGCAGTCTCATGGTGGGCGGAAAGTTTGGCGATGCCCTAAAAGAAACCAACAAGTTCCAGGATTTCTACGGTGAATCCGAACTCGCCGACGAAAACCAATTCCTGCGCGGCGAAATCAAGATGCACCAGGAAGACTGGCTGCCCGCCGCGCGCGAATTTCAATCCGTGGTGGATAATTATCCCGACAGCGCGTTGTTTGACGATGTGATTAAGAACCAATACGCGATCGGCGATTCGCTGTTCGAACAAGGCGTTAAGAACATGGAGCGGGCCAAGGACAAGGCCTGGTATCAATTCTGGCGCTATCGTCCGCGGACCAAGCGTCCCCTAAAGCGCGCGGTCGACGTATACACCATGGTCAAGGGCAATCAGCCGTTCACGCCCGAAGCCGCCCAGGCGCAATACAAGATTGGCCAGAGTTACTTCGCGCGCGAAGCGTTTCTCGATTCGGCCCTCGAATACCGGCTTGTGCTCGAGCAGTATCCCACGTCCGATTGGGTCGACGAAGCGAGCTACGGATTGATTCAGAGCTACAAAGCGGCCTCGGTCGCACCCCAATACGATCAGGCGCCCAGTCAACTCGCTATCGACGCGATTGCAGACTTTAAGGGACGTTTTCCGGACGACGCACGGAATGAAGAACTCGCGGCGACGAGTGCGGAGTTGAACGAGAAGATTGCGCAGCAGCGCCTCTTGACCGCAAAGTACTACGAGACCCGGCACCTCTGGCGTTCAACACGCATCGCGTACGAAACCGTGGTGAACCACTACGCCGTCACCGAGGCAGGCAAGGCCGCGAAGGATTGGCTTGATTCACACTTGCCCGACGAGAGCCTCATATCCAAATATCTCGGCTTGGCGTCGGCGGCCGGATCGGGGCAATGAACGTTGCGGCGAGGGTCGCGGCGATGGCGTTGGCCGTGCTGTTCGCCGGATGCGCGTACACGACCGAAACCACGCTCGACCCGCAGTACCAAACTGTCCACGTAGCACCGTTCCTAAATAACAGCCGCGAGTACGACCTTCAGGCCCCGCTTACCAACGCGGTCACGCGGAAATTCATCCAGGATGGCCGTCTTCGCGTCGTCCCTAAGGCCGAGGCCGATCTGCTGATCGAAGGCATTATTCTTGGCTACGGCCTGCAGGGAATGACCACCGACGAGGACGACGAAGCGACCCAATTCCTGACCGTTGTCAGCGCTGGCGTCCGCCTGACGAACAATCACACCGGCGAAATTCTCTGGCAAGACACAGAGATGGCCGGCGAAACGAGTTTCTACACCCGCGCGGCCGGTGCGCCCGCGGACCGGCTGCGAGGCAACGCGGAGACGTTTCTCCCGGCCGTCCGCTCGTTCCAAACGGCCGAGGAAAACCGCGCCGCCGCCGAGGCGCTCGAGCAACTCGCGTCGGACATTTTCTACCGGACCATCGATCCGTGGTGACGGCCGCCGACCTGATTCAGAACGTCCCCTCGACGCCTGCTCTCGTCTATCTGTTTTGTCCCGGTAAAGGCCTGCGCGCGAAGATGCCGACGTACGAGCCTTTTCTCGCCGAACGCGCGGCGGAGCGGCTCGCCCGCGCCCTCGTGCCGCCGGAGAACCGCGACTTCGCCTACGGCGCGTTTTACGCCGACGAAACGGAACCCGCCGCGATTGTGAACGAAGCCCAGACGGTCCCGTTCCTCTCCGAGCGCCGCGTGGTCCTCGTGCGGAACGCGGAACGGTACAACACCGAGAGCCAAGCCGGACCGATGATCTCGTATCTCGAATCGCCGAGCGACATCACCGTGATGTTGCTGATTAGCGACAAGATCGACAAGCGAACGAAGTTCTATAAGGCCTGCGCGAAGTCCGGCGAGGTCGTCGAATGTCCGGCGCTCAACGAACGCGAGGCGATCCAATGGCTCCTACGCGAGGCCCGCGAACAAGGCTGCGCGATTAACCACGACGCCGCGCAGGAATTGGTCCGCCGCGCAGGCACACGCCTCAGCGACGTTAACAACGCGCTCACCATCGTAATCAACTTCTTGGGGAAAGACTCGTCCCCCATTACGGCAGAGACCGTCCTCGCCGCGACGGCCGATGTCGCCGAAGACGAGATATGGGCCCTGACAGACGCCATCGCCGCTTCCCGCGCCGGAGACGCGCTGACCGTTCTCCGCCGCCTAACGGACCTCGGCAAACACCCGGACGAGGTCATCGGCACCATCAACTGGCTGCTCAAGAGCGCATACGCGGTCGCCAAAACTGACGGCGAGCCGAGCATCAGCCGGTTCGTCGCCGAGAAGGTCCGTCCCCTTGCCGCAAAACTGGGCGTTCCGAAACTGCGCGACGCATTCGCGCTTTGCACGTATACGCAGTTCTCGATGCGCAACACCGGCGTCAACGCGGCGCTCGCGCTTGAACTGCTGGTCGTCAAGCTGGCCGCTCCGGCACCTGCAAAAGTGGCTAGGCAGCAGGGCCTCACGTAGATACGTAGGTACGTAGGTACGTAGAGTGAATTCTACGGCACATCTGAGTCCCGGCGTGAGGTGAAATCGATCTCCGACCGTTGATATCGTTGGACTTAGCACGGTTGATACTCCATTTTGGCGCCTTTTTGTCGTCAAAACTCCGCTCAAACTCGTCAATTGTCCGCTTAAAGTCGCGCAAACTCCTTTCTTTTGCGTTTCGTGGGAACCACGGCCCATATCTTGTAGGTCCCATTTTTGAACTCGCATCAATTTTATCGGTCTGGAGGTTACCTTCGCCTGCGTGACTCCGGTCGGAGAACGTTCTGGTTTTGGGCATTTTTTCTTCCTGGAGAAACAACCCTCTCTAGGTTTTAGAGTTTTTGAAGTGCCACCGCAAAGGCACGAAGGACACAGAGGGTGATGAGAGAACACCCCCTATATATAGAGCCAAGTGTGTTGACCTATTTTTTTGAAAATGGGCCGGATTTATTGGCGATTTGTCGAGTTTTCGAGGGGGTGGGATTCCCTCGCAAAGGCGCGAAGACGCAAAGAGAGAGAAATGGGGACGGTGTGCAGCGGCGTTGGGTGCCGACAGGATGCCGGCGGTACGGACGCGAATGCTTCAGCGGCCTGTTAGTCGGCGGAGAAGCGAAGCGCAGGCCGCGGCGAGCCTGCGGAATGGGGACGCGATGGGCTGCGGGAGCTTCCGTTCTGCGGTCAGTTGCGCCACGAGTTCGTCCAGATTCGGCAAGTTCCCGAAGGCTTCCCACTGCGCTCTGAGTTGCGGCTTCACGGCTTCGGGCGCGGCGCGGTAGGTGATGATGAAGTTTGTCACGGTTATCCTCGTGTAGTGTTCATCGTTCGAGACGAGATAAATTGCCAGAGCCTTCAAATACCAAGCTCCGGCTTTCTCATAGTCTTGCCGGTCGTCGGCCACGCTTCCTAGTTGATAATAGGTGATCGCCGCGCCATGTTCGTTCCCGAGCCGCTCTTTTATTTCCATGCTCTTGCGGTACCAACCCTCCGCGGCGTCGTAGTCCCGCCGCTCCTGCGCCACTCGGCCCAGTTGGTGATACGTGTTCGCCGCGCCCGGTTCGTTTCCGAGCCGCTCTTTTATTTCCAGGCTCTTGCGGTACCAGCCTTCTG
>CAYXRK010000183.1:0-9731 GCA_964467615.1 uncultured Nitrospirales bacterium
GGGTTCCCCCCCGCCCGCGGCCCACGACCGACACATTTCCCCACTCTTGAGTACGTCTTTGCTTGGGCCAATCGCAGGGGAGGGCGAGGCTCCCGCCGAGCCGGGGACAGCTCATGCGCTCGCTACCGGCAGACCCTATTCGCTTCCAGGCTCGTCCGTCCCAGAAATCTCATGCTCCCGCGCGCTTCGCTCCGCCAATCTCCCGAACAGCACCAACAAAAAGACCAGCATCCCCAACCACGCGATAAGTATCCCTGTCGACATTGGCTCTTTCGACCAAAACCACCACGCGATGACGAACAACGCGCTCGGCGGCGCAATCACGTAACCCGCCTTGACCAGCCGCCGGCCCCACCTCGCCAATTGTTCCGGCGTCACGGCGCGATCGGTTCCTGCACGTAAAGGCCTTTCCAGTCGATGCCCGCGCCCTCGCCCGTGTGAAGCTGCAACGCGAAACTCCCCTCAAACAACTGCGGCGATGGATCCACGAAATCCACAACGCGAATCCCATTCACCCAGGTCGTGACGTGATTCCCAATATTCCGAATCTCAATCTCGTTCCACTCTCCCTCGCGCAACGCCCACGACCCAATATCTTCGTGGTCCTTCGGCATCAACCAGCCGCGCTTGTAACTCTCGTACAAGCGCCCCGTCTCCGCAGGTACCCCGGGCATCACCTCTCCCTGCACGCCGGCAATCATCGGATACCCATCGTTCTCCCGCAATTTGATCGTCGAGTGATAGAACAACCCGTAGTTCCCCTCGCCCAACATCTTGAACTGTCCGCGCACGCGAAAATCCTTGAACCGTTCCTCCGTCGCCAAATACCCCTCCGACTTCTTCGGCCCGCGCCGTCCCTGGATCACACCGTCAACCACTTCCCAACTCTCCGTGCCCCAATTCTTCCAAGCGTCGAGTGTCTTGCCGTCGAACAACGAACGCCATGCAGGTTTCCCGTCGGAGAAGCCCAACAACATTATGGGCTCGATCTCGAGCGTCGCCGAATCGCCGGTCGCTGGTGACACGACGAACGCGATTCGGCCCGAGATATACGCCTCGTCGGCCACACGACTAATCGTCGTTCCGTTCAACTCCACTTCGATGATCGCATTCGATACGGTGATCGACACGCTGTTCCAGTCCGTAGCCAGCAGCGCCTGGTCCACGACCTGAATCGGCGACACCAACACGGTGCCATGAAAGTTGTCGGTCACTGTTCCCACGCGCTTGGGCTCAGCCGTATCCAACGAGATGGTGTAACCAAATGCCGCATCGGGCCTCGTCGCAGAATTAAATCCGGCGATACGATGCCCCTGGACGACGACCCCGGCGCGGCACGGCTTCGGTGTCCGAAACTTAAAGCCGAGCTTATAGTCCTCATATTCATCCGCCCCCACAAGCCAGGCGGATCCACCTCCGGTGGCTGTCCCAGTGATGGCTGCCCCGTCGAACTTCCACGCGCCGCTTACAACGCCGTCCTCCTTAAAAATGCCCGGCTGTGAGATATCGGCCCCCACCGCCCACGAAACAGACGCAAGAAGTGCACCCGCAAAGAATTGACGCATGAATCCCTCCATCAAGTTCGTTCTACAATCGGGTAGAGTAGTTTCTACTTCGCCCGCAACTCAAACGCACCCGGAACGCATTCCCTTGGAATTTCGCATTATCAAAGACTGGCCCGACTTCGCCGCCCTCGCCGCGGTCGAGCGCGCCGCCGCCGAACGCTACCGCGACGCCGGCTACGACCCCGCGGACTGGGCCGCGACCCGCCCCGACGAATTCCTCGAATACCAGGCAAACGGCCTGCTCTGGGTCGCCGCCGTCCACGCCCGCGCACTCGGCTTCGTCATGTGCGACATCTACGGCGACTCGATGCACATCGAAGAAATCGACGTCCTGCCCGAATTCCAAGGCCAAGGCATCGGCAAGGCCCTGCTCGTCGCCGCCATCTCCCGCGCCGGCACGCGCGGCATGAAGCGCGTTACGCTACGCACCTTCCACACCACGCCCTGGTCCGTCGGCCTCTACCGAAAGCTCGGCTTCGACACCGTCGCCCCGCTCGACCTACCGCCCTACATCGACGCCATCATCGAAGGAGAACGCGATGACGGCTTTCCCATGAACGACCGCATCACGATGGTCAATGATCTGCGATGACCTTTCGTCACGCGGCTACTTAGTCAACGGCCTTCGTCGCCTCCCAGCGGCGTTTCGATGCCGTTTACGCCAGGACTGATTTGAGCGTACCCATATCGACATTCGCGCCCGAAAGAACTGCGACGGTTCTTTTCCCGCGAAGCTGTGGCGCGAGTTTTTTCGCCGCCGCCGTCGCCGCCGCTCCCGCGCCTTCGGCAAGGTTGTGCGTCGTCTCCACGAGCAAGCGCATCGCGGCCCGAATCTCCCCCTCGCTCGCGAGCACGAAGTCGTCGAGCCCTTCGCGCATCATCGAGAGCGGCAGATCAAACGGCGCCCGCGTGGCCAGTCCGTCCGCGATCGTCTCGGACGATTCGGTGGCAACGCGTGTCCCAGTTTTCCACGACTGATACACGGCGGGCGCGTTTTCCGCCTGCACGCCGATAATGCGCACACTCGGCTTCAGCGCCCGGAACACGACAATCGCCCCCGCAATCGCGCTGCCCCCGCCGACCGGCACAAGGATCGCGTCGATCTCAGGCAGTTGTTCGAGTATTTCGAGCGAATACGTCCCCACGCCGTGGATAAGATGCGGTTCGTCGCCGGAATGCACGTAGACAAGCCCGTCGCGTTGTGAGAGCAATTCGCAATGCTCGCGCGCCTCGTCAAAGTCTTTTCCGTGCTCGATAAGTTCCACGCCGAACGCCCGCATCGCGGCGTTCTTCTCCGGGTTGTTGCCACGCGGCACGACGACAACGCAGCGCACGCCGTGGATTTGCGCCGCCATGCCGATGGATTGCCCATGGTTGCCGCGCGTCGCGGTCACGACCCCCCACGCCCGTTCGGCCGCGGGCAGGTGGTGCATATAGTTGAGCCCGCCGCGAATTTTGAACGCGCCCGTCGGGTTATGATTTTCGTGCTTGAGCCAAAGGTCAATGCCGAGCGCGTCGCACAGCAACGGGTGGCGCATCAGCGGAGTGGGGGAGAGGTGCTCGTACACGATGTCTCGCGCCGCGCGAACACCCTCAATCGAGAGCGCACCGCGCAAGGATTCAACGGACTGATCGACGACTGCCATCTTCTACTCCACGTTCGTGACGACCGGCTCGCCCGGCAACGCAACGCCAAACAGTGACGCGAAATTCGAAAGGATGCGGTACGTCAGCCCCCACACCGTATAGCCGTTGTACTGGAACGACGGAAATTCCCGCGCCTCCGGATCGAGATGAAACACATACGGCTGCACGTTGCCCGCCTCCAGCAAGTACGGCACCGGAATCCACACCGTGTCGGCGACCTCGTGGTTGTCGTGCACCGCCTCAGGCGCTCCGGGGTGATGAAACACGTACGGCGCGACGGCCAAGCGATGCGCGCGCAACCGCCCGCCTTCGATGCTTTGAAGCCGCCCTATGCGCATTTCCGGCCCGAGCTCGATGCCCACCTCTTCCAACGTTTCCCGCCGCGCGGTGTGCTCCGGCGTGAGATCGTTCGCATCCGCCCGGCCTCCGGGGAACGCCATCTGCCCCGACCAGGGATCGCCGTGCCGTTCGGCCCGCTTGATGAAAAGCGTTTCGAGGCCGCCGTTATCCCGCAGAATCATCGCAACCGCCGCGCGCGGATCGACATCTCCCGCCGCGGGCCGATGCAACGCAAGCGCGCGGCGTATCTCATCGAGGTTCGGCTCGTGCATACGCGAAAGTATAACGAAAGCCCGCGCGGCTACTTCGCCGCGGCAGCCCCGGAACCGCGAACGACATCGCGATCGACGCGCCCGTCGCGCAGGTAGATCGACCGATCCGCCCGCTCCGCAAGCGACGGATCATGCGTGACCATAATCAACGTCGCGCCGTCTTTGCGCTGAAGATCGAGCAACACTTCCAGCACTGCGCTGCCCGTCGCCGAATCGAGGTTGCCCGTCGGTTCGTCCGCCAGCAGCAGCCGCGGCTGCGTGGCGAACGCCCGCGCCAGCGCAACGCGCTGCTGCTCACCGCCGGAAAGTTGCGCGGGATAATGATGTCCCCGCGCGCCAAGACCGACAGCCTCCAACAACTCATTCGCCCGCGCCTTCCGGTTCGATACGCGCCGCAACTCCAGCGGCAGCAACACGTTTTCCCGCGCGGTCATGTGCCCGAGAAGTTGAAACGACTGAAACACGAACCCAATTTTGTCGCGCCGCAGGATCGCGAGCGCGTCTTCGGACAATGCGTGAATCGGCCGGCCCTCAAAAAACACTTCGCCCGCACTCGGCCGGTCGAGTCCCGCCATTAGCCCCAGCAACGTCGATTTCCCGCTGCCCGATGGCCCCAGCACCGCCACGAAATCGCCCTCGGACACACTCAACGTCACGTTGTCCAATATCGTGAGCGGCTGCCCGCCGGATTGCAGCGTCTTCGTTAGGCCGACAAGTTCAAGAATCGCTTTGGACATAAACCTCCAGCACGGCCTTCAATAATTTTGAATATAACCCGATTTCCGCCCAAAGGACGCGCTAACGTCCTCTTTTCACCCATCGGCAAGCTCGTGCCTCCTTTTCCGTTCGCCCTGAGGGTGTCGAAGGCCTGTCCTGAGCTTGTCGAAGGGGTGGACGGAAAAGGGGGCACGAGCGGCGGTTTCTCAGGTCTCACACGCGCGCACCGCGTGTACCAAATGACACACGTTCTCGAACGGCGTCTCGCGTAATAGACCGTGACTCAAATTCACGATATGCCCGCGCCGCTCGCCGCCCTCGATGCACTCGCGCACCGCCGCCTCGATTTCGCTCTTGGTCGCCGTGACGAGAAAATGATTGTCGATATTCCCCTGCACCACCTGGTTCCGCCCGAGCACGCGGCGCGCCCCAGGTATCGTCACCGTGCTCGGCAGACTCACGATGTCCGCCCCGGCGTCCTTGAGCGAAGGCAAATCATCCCACCCCCGCGCGAACACAATCGTCGGCGCCTTGCCCCGCAACGCCTCGAAAATCCGCTGCTGATACGGCAACGCAAACTCCCGGTACTGCGCCTGTGTTAACAAGTCCGCCGCCGATTCAAACAATTGCACCGCCGCCGCGCCCGATTCGATCTGATACGCAAGGTAATCAATCGTCATCGCGGTCAGCTTATCGAGCAGCGCATGCGCGGCCGCCGGCTCTTCCCGAAGAAACGCCATGCTCTCCGGCGCAACCTCGCCAAAACTCTTCCCCTGCACCATGAACACCAGCAACGTAAGCGGTGCGCCCGCAAACCCAATCGCCGGCATCTCGCCATCGAGTTGATCGTAGATACGCCGAAACGCCTCCCGAATGAACGGCAACTCGTGCGCAACGTCGTACAAACGCAGCCTGTCCACATCGGCTTTCGAGCGAATCGGCGTGTCCGTACTCGGCCCTGGCCGAAACATAAAATCGCAACCCATCGGTGACAGCGGCGTGAGGATGTCCTGAAAAAAAATGATCGCATCGACACCAATGCGCTTCGGCAACAACGAGATTTCCGCCGCCAACTCCGGATGCCGAAACAGCGCCTCCAGCGGCAACCGCGCCGCCTCCTTCACCCGGTTGTACTCCGGGTCCGTCCGCCCCGCCTGCCGCATCAGCCACACCGGCGGCCGCGCAGTCCGCTCGCCCCGCGCCGCGCGAATAAAAAGGTCGTTCTTATAGACGGAGATCACAATTATGATTCATCGTGTTATTGAAAATACGAGCGCTGAAGGCGCGAAAGCATTGTAGCTTGGGGCGTAAGCCCCAAGGTCAGGGCGCCGCCCCACGGGTAGCCCTGTAAGGGCGAAAGAATACAGTCGTTCAGCACAGCGATTGTTTATCAGTGGAATCCACACTCTCGCGAAGCTCCAGTATGATGTGACTACCGCGTTGGCGCGCCCGCGTCCAACCAAGTGATTCGAACACCCGCACCACCTCGCGCGGGCCGAGGACCGGGACAGGCGGCATCTACACTTGGACTTCTACTTGCCGAGTTTCGATCGTCAGCGGAAGCCCTTGCCGCGCGCGCACAGCAAGGCACGCCTCAATTGCCTCGCGGATATTCTCGACGGCCTCTTTCTTCGTCTTGCCCTGGCTGATGCACCCGGGTATCGACGGACACTCGACGACCCACACGCCGTCTTCATCCTGTTCGAGCGTCACATGGAATTTCACTGCCGCCAGCCTCCAAACATTTCATACTACCACGCCACCTGATAGGGGAGGGTCGGAGACGCGCCTTGGCGGGCGAGGCACCCGCCGAGCCGCAGCACTCTCGACACTTGCACCACCCAGCACAACAAAATAGTATACTTATTAACAGACCTACCCCGCGAGGTATCCGCCATGCCCATCAACTTCGACAAGTTCCCCCTGCGCGAAATGCGCCGCGGCCGCGAACTCGCCTGGGACCCGCACGCAATCGACCTCACCCGCGACCGCGCCGACTGGTCCCGCCTCACCGAAGACGAACGCTCCTTCCTCCTCGCGCAAATCGTCGGCTTCCTCGTCGGCGAGCGCGGCGTCACGCACGACCTCGCGCCCTTGCAGCAGGCACTGCGCAAAGAAAAAGGCCGCATGGAAGAAGAGATGTACCTCACCCAGCAACTCTTCGAGGAATCCACCCACGTCGAATTCTTCCAACGCTGGCTCGACGACGTCCTCCCCGGCCGCCTCGGCGAAGACATCCCCTACCCGCCCCTCACCGGAAAGTTCTTCTCCCGCACCCTGCCCGCCGCCATGCAGGCCCTAAACGAAGACCGCTCCCCCGAAGCCCAAATGCGCGCCTGCGTCACCTACCACCAAATCGTCGAAGGCGTCCTCGCCGAAGTCGGCTACGAAATCTTCTACACCTGCCTCGACAAAGACGGCATCCTCCCCGGCCTGCGCGACGGCCTCCGCCACATCCAACAAGACGAATCCCGCCACATCGCCTTCGGCACCTACTTCGCCCAACGCCTCATCAGCGACCACCCCCATCTCGAAACCGTCTTCGAAGACGAAATGGAAAAGCTCCACGAAGAAACCGTCAACTCCTCCACCGACTACTTCGCGAGCTACGGTGGCCAAGTCCCCTTCGGCGTAGACCCCGAACGTTTCCGCACCCTAGCCGAAGACCTCTTCCAACGCCGCAAACGCGCCGTCCTAAAAGGCCACCTCGTCCCCGCGTAACGGTCTCGTCAATTCGTGCTCGTGCTCGTGCTGCTTCGAAAATACGCCAGCCAGTGTTCACCAATCGATTAGCTCAAGACCCCCTTTCCCGTTCGCCCTGAGGGTGTCGAAGGGTGGACGGGAAAGGGGGTCTTGAGCGGTTCTCTTGCCGAAAGCCCCCTAAATTTTCATCCTTTCCAGGTGAAGCTCCGCTTCATGACAACTCGTCATCGTCATCGGCATTTCCCTGCGGACCTAAGATTCTCTCTTCGTCCGCGCAGTAGGCCACATCCGCCGGATGTGGCCGCAAATGTAAGATCCCCCCCGACCTCTTCACCAAGCACATGTGGGGCAGCCGCCCTCGGCTGCCGGCTCGCATCTGGATGTATGCCGTTTTCATCTTTGAGTCCCACGAGATGTTATGATCCGACACCCCCAGTTTGACCACCTCCCATGACACTACAAATCGAAGAACTTCCGTTTGAAGTATCCCCCGAGGCGGTCACCGCCTTTTGCCGAAAGTGGAAGGTGCAAGAACTCGCTCTGTTCGGCTCCGTGCTGCGCGAAGACTTCCGGCCCGACAGCGACGTGGACGTATTGGTCACCTTCGAACCCGACGCCCCATGGAGTCTGTGGGATTGGGCCGCCATGATGGACGAATTGAAGTCGATATTCGGACGGAATGTAGACTTGATTGAGAAGGACGCCGTCCGCAATCCCTTCCGCCGGCGCGCGATGCTGCGCGAACACCGCGTCATCTATGCCGCTTAGCGAGCGCGATGCGGGCCGTCTTTGGGACATGCTCGACGCCGCGCTCAGCGTCCGTACGTTCATCGAAGGCGTGACGTTCCGGCAATACCTCGCCGACCGAAAACTGCAACTCGCGATAGAGCGCTTGGTCGAAATCATCGGCGAAGCCGCGCGAGGCGTGTCCGACGACCTGAAACAGGAACTTGGAGATGTACCCTGGCGCGGAATCATCGCGCAACGGCACGTCTTGGCGCACGAATACGGTGCAATCAAACACGAACGCATATGGGCGGTGGCCACGCAAGGCGTTCCCCAACTCATCGCGCTAATCGAAACACTCGTTCCGCCCAAGAGCACGGAATGAATACCGCGTAGTTGTCACTGGCTGCACCACGCGCAATTGCACGAGCACAACGTTTCCCCGTTCACGTGCAGATGCCGCCGACGTATGGACTGCGCAAGCTTGCTTGCGCTCAAAATTCAATCCGATTCTTGAATTCCCCCTTTGAAGGGGGTGCCGCGCGGGGTTTGCGCGGCGGGGGATGTATGGGTTCTGCCAGCATCCTTTCTTAGCAGCCCCCACAGCTACTGCCGGGATTCGCACAAGAACGCAGCAAATGTCGTTCCCGCGAAAGCGGGAACCTCGATCCAGCTCCCGTGCCTGCTTCCATACCGAATCGGATACAAATATTGCAGTGTTCTTAGCGGGAGGCTGCGGAGCGGGCCGACAAAGCAATCTCGCCCTTCGCCAACGCACCTAGACGCACAATCCCACTTCGTATGATAATAACGCTGTCGGCGAAAGCCGCCTGTGGTATCGTGCCCACACGACCGTGAGGCACGCTCAAAACGGAAGGAAGCGACATGAACCCCCGAATCGCGTTCTTGCTCCTGGCCTTTGCGCTCTGTGTCTGCACCGACATCGCAATCGCGCAGACAACCGACATCCACGAAGACTTCGACTCCTTGCTGCGCAAAGCAAATGCCGGCGACGCGACAGCCCAGTACGACCTGGGGCTTAGGTACACCGTTGGAGATGGCGTGTCGAAAGACGAAACAAAGGCGGTCGAGTGGTACACGAAGGCCGCGGAGCAGGGTCTGACGAAGGCTCAAAATACGCTCGGCCTTTGGTATCGCGGACACAGCGGCATATACCAGGATTACAAGGAAGCGATCCATTGGTTCACGAAAGCCGCTGAGCAAGGCGATGCAGCGGCCCAATCGAATCTTGGCGAAATGAATCGCAATGGGGAGGGCGTATCTCAGGACTACAAGAAAGCGGTCGAGTGGTACACGAAGGCCGCCGAACAGGGTGATGCGACGGCCCAATTCTACCTTGGCGTGATGTACAACAACGGCGAGGGCGTACCTCAGGACTACAAGAAAGCGGTCGAGTGGTACACGAAGGCTGCCGAACAGGGAGACGCGGATGCCCAAAACAATCTTGGCGCGAAGTACGACAAGGCAGAGGGTGTAACCCAAGACTACGAGAAGGCGTTCGCGTGGTACACCAAGGCTGCCGAGCAGGGAGCCGCGAGCGCCGAGCGCAACCTTGGCTTGATGTATGAGAATGGCAAAGGTGTACCACAGGACTACAAAAAAGCGTTCGCGTGGTACACCAAGGCTGCCGAGCAGGGAGCCGCAGACGCCCAATCCAACCTCGGCGTGATGTACTCACGGGGCGAGGGTGTACCACAGGACTACAAAAAAGCGTTCGCGTGGTACACCAAGGCTGCCGAGC
>CAYXRK010000184.1:0-9710 GCA_964467615.1 uncultured Nitrospirales bacterium
CGCCGCGCTATTTGAAGCTACTCGAAATCATGTCCGCGCCGAACACAAAGCCAGAAGTCCTCGATTTCATGGCGCGCTTCATGGAAGACCGCCTCGGCAAGGGCGTCGTGTTCGCGAAGGACGCGCCGAACTTCATCGCCAACCGAATCCTCACGTTCGGCTCGCAATACATCAACCACGAGATGGCGAAGGACGGCCTCTCGGTCGAGGAAGTCGATGCGCTCACGGGGCCCAACGTCGGCCATGCGTCCTCCGCGACGTTCCGCACCGCGGACCTTGTCGGGCTGGACACGATGATCCACGTGCTCAGCAACGTCCAGGACAATTGCCCGAATGACGAACGTATCGACCTCATCCGTAAAACGCCGGATTTCCTCAAGAAGATGGTCGAACGGAAAATGCTCGGCACGAAGTCGGGCGGCGGGTTCTACAAAGCGACGGATAAGAAGGACGAAAAGGGCAGCCGCATCATCCTCGGCCTCGATCTGAACACGCTCGAGTACCGCGACCCGATTAAGCCCCGCTTCGATTGCATCGGCGCCGCGCGCAAGGCCGAGACCGTCGAGGACAAAGTCCGCATCATGCACATGGGCGAGGACAAGGGTTCGCAGTTCGCCTGGAAAGTCTTCGCGCACACGGCCATCTACGCGGCCAATCGCATCCCCGAAAGTGCGGACGACGTCCTCAACATCGACAATGCCTGCAAGTGGGGCTTTGCGTGGGAGATCGGAATCTTCGAAACCTGGGACGCGCTCGGCTTTGACTACGTCTGCGACCGGATGGAAAAGGACGGCCTCACCTTGCCGCCGATTGCGAAGGCTATGAAGGCCGCGGGCGCGAAACGGTTTTTCGATTTTCAAAAGGGCCGACGCGTGTATTTCGACCTCGCCTCGAAGAGCTACAAGCCCGTAAGTGAGACCTCGGTCAACCTCACACTTCTCAAAAAGACCAACAAGATCGTTAAGGAAAATGAGAGTTGTTCGCTCATCGACATCGGCGACGGCATCATCTGCGCCGAGTTCCACACGAAGCTGAACAGCATCGACCAGGGCATGGGCCTGATGTTGCAAGAGGCCGTCACGCTGCTGAACGAGGACAAGTTCGACGGCATGGTCATCGGCAATCAGGGCGAGCATTTCTGCGCGGGCGCAAACATTTTCATGGTGCTCGGCGAGGCGATGCAGGGCAACTGGGCCGGCATTGAGAAGGCCGTGGACGAACTGCAACAAGTCTTGATGGCCGTCCGTTTTTGCAAGAAACCCGTGGTGACCGCGCCGCATCATTTCACGCTCGGCGGCGGCTGCGAAATTTCACAGGCGGGCGCCCGCGCGGTCATCGCGGGAGAAACCTACGGCGGCTTGGTGGAAGTCGGTGTCGGCTTGTTGCCCGGAGGCGGCGGTTGCAAGGAACTGTTGCGCCGTGCGCTCGCTTACGTGCCTGAGAGCGTGACCGACGCGGACCCGTTCCCGTATGTCCGCCGCGCCTTCGAGAACATCGCGCAAGCGAAAGTCAGCACCAGCGGACTCGAATTCGTCGATCTCGGATACCTCAGCACGGAAGACATCGTCACCGCGAGCTTCGACAACCAGATCAAGCGCGCGAAGGACGTTTGCCTCGGTCTCGGCAAGATGGGCTATCGACCGCCGTTGCCCGCAACGCTTATCGCCCTCGGGGAACCCGCCCGCGCGGCCTTCCGCATCGCGGTCTACGGATTCCAACTCGGCGGCTTCGCCAGCGAACACGACGCCCTCATTGCGGAGAAAGTCGCGCATGTACTCACCGGCGGCAATCGTCCCGCGGGCGCAAAGATGACCGAGCAGGACGTGCTCGATCTCGAACGCGAAGCCTTCGTCAGCCTCTGCGGCACCGAGAAAACGCAAGAACGCATTCGTGCAATGCTCACGACGGGAAAACCATTGCGGAACTAGAAATATACTCGTGATTCCGATTCGCACGGACAAACATCTATAGCCACAGGAGGTTCCTATCATGCCCATGGATAACGTTTACATCGCCGCGGCGACCCGCACCGCCGTCGGCCGCGCCGGGCGCGGCGCACTGAAGGACTACCGTCCGGACGACATGGCCGCCGCCGTGCTCAAGGGCGCGATCGAGCGTGCCGGAATCCGCGCGGACCAAGTGCAAGACGTCGTGCTCGGTTGCGCCATTCCCGAACAAGAGCAGGGAATGAACGTCGCGCGCATCGCCGCGATCGATGCCGGAATGCCGGACACGACCAGCGCGATGACCGTCAACCGCTTTTGTTCGTCAGGCCTCGAAGCCATGTCTATCGTCGCGTCCAAAATCCAGGCCGGGTTGATCGACGTCGGCATCGGCGGCGGCACCGAGTCGATGAGCCTCGTGCCCATGCCCGGCGCGAAGGTGGCGCCGAATCCTCGGCTGAGCAAAGAACGCCCGGACGTCTACATCGCCATGGGCAACGCGGGCGACAACGTCGCGCGCGACTTCAACATCAGCCGCCAACAACTCGACGAATTCGCCGCGGGCAGCCACGGGAAAGCGCTCGACGCTATCGCCAAGGGAAGGTTCATCCAGGAAATCACGCCGCTGACCATGCCGGACGGCTCCGTGTTCGAGGTCGATGAAGGGCCGCGTCCGGGTTCAACGCCCGAGGTGCTCGCGGGGCTCAAGCCCGCATTCGCCGCCAGCTCCAAAATCGGTTTCCACACCGCGGCGAACAGCAGCCAAACGAGCGACGGCGCGGCGGCTGTAGTTCTGATGAGTAAGAAAGGCCTCAACGAGACCGGCGCGAAACCCATCGCGAAGTTTCTGAGCTACAACGTCGCCGCCGATAGCCCGAAGTATCTTGGCCCGGCGCAATTGAAGGCGATTCCGCGCGCCTGCGAACTCGCCGGCATCAAGGTCTCGGACGTCGGCCTCTTCGAGATCAACGAGGCCTTTGCATCCGTTGCGATCTACGTCATGCGCGAACTCGGCCTCGACCCGGACAAGGTCAACGTCAACGGCGGCGCAATCGCGCTTGGTCATCCCATGGGTGCGACCGGCGCAAAACTCTCGACGCAAATCATCAGCGAACTTCGCCGTCGCGGCGAGAAGTACGGCGTCGTCACCATGTGCATCGGCGGCGGCCAGGGCGCGGCCGGCGTGATTGAGTTGTGCGACAACTAGAAGGAGACCGGCCCTATGAAGGGCATTCGTTTTTTGGTCGATGCACTTGGCGAGAAGACTGCAGTCGTCATAGATCTGAAGATACACGGCGAACTTTGGGAAGACATGTACGACTCTTTGCTCGCAGAACGTCGTTCTCAGGAGCCGCGAGAACCACTTTCAGAAGTGAAAAAGCATCTCCGCAGAAAAGGGAAAGTCCACTGAAATGTGTGAATACACTTTAGTGTCCGGGACACAATTGTTCCGTGTCTCGCTTGTCTGTTGCGCTGCTGCGTTGTGCGCGATATCGGCCGGCGCCTGGCCCGACGATCTCTTCAATCGCGTCGAGCACCACTTCGCCGAGAACGAGGGCGTGAAAATCCACTACGTCTCGATCGGCAAAGGTCCACTCGTCGTCATGGTCCACGGCTTCCCGGACTGGTGGTATACCTGGGCTAACCAGATGGACGCGCTGTCCTCCGATTTCCGTTGCGTCGCGCTCGATTTGCGCGGCTACAACCAGAGCGACAAGCCCAAAGGCGTCGAGAACTACGCGGTGCCCAAGCTGATCGCGGACGTGCTCGCCGTCATCAAGGCCGAGGGCGCGGACAAAGTTGTCCTCGTCGGCCACGACTGGGGCGGCGGCATCGCGTGGCAGATCGCGTTGAGCAAACCCGAACTCGTCGACAAGCTCATCATCGTCGATCTGCCCCACCCGCGAGGGTTGCGCCGCGAGATGCTCATCAACGACGAGCACCGCGAACGCACGCAATACGCGCGCGATTTCCAAAAGCCCGGCGCTGCAACACTCTGGCCGCCGGAGAAACTGTTGGCCCGCCTCGTTGGCCGCACGCGACCGGAATCCTGGACCGAAGACAAAAAGGCCCGCTATCTCGCCGCGTATCAGGCCTCGGACATCGAGGCGATGCTCAACATCTACAAGGCGAACTACAGCCCCACGGTGCCGCCCAAAGCGGAGTTGCCATACCACGACGATTCGCCCGTTGTGAAGACTCAAATGCCCGTGCTCATGTTCCACGGCCTTGCCGATCCCTCGCTGCACCGCGCCGCGCTGAACGATACATGGGAATGGATGAGCAAGGACCTCACCATCGTCACCTTCCCCGGTGTCGACCACTGGCCCCACCACGACGAGGCCGCGCTCGTTTCGAGCACGATGAAAAACTGGTTGCTTAGCCGGCAGTAGCGCGCGGTATATGATGCGCACATGTTCCGCTCGCGCCGTGGCGAGAAACATGTCGTCACCTTGCGAACCGGAGACGGCCAAGGCGCAGTCCGGGTCATTTAGGCTGTGTAGGGACTGAACAACTATACGTAGATCGAGCTTTAGGATACTACCGATTGACGCTTTTGCACGGGCGTGCTACTATGTGTATGGTTCACAGAGAGTTTCTTGGCTCTCGGTCGAATGGGTGGAGGGTGTTGTGTGACTGGGGTGGACTACACGTCGTCGCATCTGACGGTCGTGCCTGTACAGGAGGGTACCGAAGACGATGCGTGGAACGCTGTCGCTTCATGTTGTTCAGGCGCGGCACTTTCAGACTGGGGACGTAGGATTCTACGGTCAGGTCTCGATGGTCATGCGAAGACCATCGTTGTAGAGCCTCACTACATCTGTAAGGATTATCGGAATATTTATAGCCATTTTTATTCCAAGAAATTCATAAGTCGATCATCGTCGTGCAGCCGTCTCCACTTTTTTTCGGAACCCGCAATCGATGAGGGCGACGTCATCTTTGGTTTCGGAGACCTGGCAGGTAGCTATATCGGATATTCGGTAATCGAACCGATTAATGACCGCTGTCTCGGGCGAACGGTCATCGACCCCTACAAGATAGGTTTCTCTACAAAATCCTTTCACTGCCTCCGGACCGAGTTTCCTGTTCACCTAAATGGCGCAAGATATTCGGTAAGGGGGTTTCCGTACAGGTCTCAAAGTGGTGAGGCTACTTTGTGCGCTCAAACAGCACTCTGGGCGACTTGTCGTTATCTCTCTGAACGGTATTCTGCCTATAAGGAGATATATCCCCACGATCTAATTGCGATGACAGGAGATCACGAGGGCAGGAAGACTCCGTACCGAGGAATGGGTTATTCCGACTACTCCAGTATCTTATCCCAGTTTGGCTGTTTCCCTGCGTTGGTACGCCCGAGGGGGGATTGTCAGAAAGACGATTGGACGCGAGACGTCGACGCGTTTTACGATTTATACAGTTACATGGAATCTGGATTCCCTATTCTGACGAGCTTTGGGGGCCACGTCGTCATTATTGTGGGGCACACTAACGCGACAACTATTGACGATAGTGCCAAAACAGAGAACACCGGTTTTTATAACAGCGCATGGCTAGTGAATCGTTATGTTGTCGTGGATGATAACTTCTTTCCGTTTCAGGAATTGGGGTATAGAAGGGATAGTCGCTACTATGGCAATCATTATCGAGAACTTTCGAACCTGCCTTCAATAGACGGCATTTTCGCCGCCGTTGTTCCCCTTCCAGAAAAGGCCTTCCTCCCTCCTAAACACGCAAGAAACTATTGCTACAGTTTCTTGAATACGAAAGAAGCGAAATCTGAGATCGATTCTGTTCGGGCGAGGCTAGGGATATCGTCGAACGACAAACTAGTTACTCGTACTTTTCTTACTTCATCTGTGCCTTTTAAGAAAAGAAAGGCGCAAATTGCGTTAAATTACTACGGGCATGGAATCGACCTGTGCTCGCTCCATCCAGTCGATTTAAATCTCCCTCACTTCATTTGGGTAATGGAGATTTCTACGTTGAGTAAGCATATAGACGGATTTTGCATCGGCGAGATAGTCTTAGATGCATCGGCGGGCGCAGTTGATTGTAAGCCTATTTACGCGCGGATCGGTGAGTCGCTGTTTCGGGAGGGCGAAAGAGGAGCCGATACGGCACAATCTTTGCTGTGTTACAAACAATACTCACACAACTTGGGAGAACATTGAAAATGGGCACCAAAAACGGACAGAAGTACGTAACTGCAGATGAATTGTTCAAAAATCCGGTAGTATCGGAATCCTTCGCTGAGGCGCGCAAGGATTATCTTGGGCAATTGAAGAAGAACCTATTGGACGAGGTGCAATTACGTCAGCAAGAGGACTGGAGCGTCGTATCACACCTGTCCGTGGGTGGCGAAAACGTTCATTTCAAGTGAAGATGGTTCGGCGATACGACGATGAGGCCGCGCTCGTTTTGAGCACGATGAAGAATCGGCTTCTGAGCCGGCACTAGCGTAGTTCCGTGGCATGGGCTTCCAGCCCATGCGCCTCGAAGCCCGTTGCCACGCCCAACCTCCGCGCTCCGATATCATGGCGTGTACACGGCCCACGATGGACACCCCCGACACCACATCGAGCACGCAAGCGCGCCTGACCTTTCTTGGCCGGCCTTCGGAACGCAAAAGCCCCGAGGAGTTTCTGCGCTCGTTCGACCCCTCCGAGGCCCCGGCGTCGCCTGGCTGCTACCTGATGCACGACGAACGCGACAAGGTCATCTACGTCGGCAAGGCGAAGAACCTACGCGCACGCGTCCGCACGTACCTGAACGACCAGGACTCGCGCTACAGCGTCAAGTTCCTGATGCGCCGCGTCACGCACATCGACTTCCTCGTCACCGCCACCGAGAAGGAAGCGCTGCTTCTCGAAAACAGCCTCATCAAGCAGCTTCGCCCGCGCTACAACGTGCAACTGCGCGACGACAAAACCTACGTCAGCCTGCGTCTCAACAAGACCGAAGAGTTCCCGCGCATTACCGTCGTGCGGCGGCACAAGAAAGACGGCGCGTCGTACTACGGGCCCTACTCGAGCGCGCAGGCCGTGCGCGAGACGCTCCGCAACATCCACCGCGTGTTTCCCCTGCGCACCTGCACCGACCACGTGATGAACAACCGCTCGCGGCCCTGCATCTATTACCAGATGAAGCGTTGCGTAGCGCCCTGCGTGGGCTACGTCAATCGCGACGAGTACCACGAAATCGCCGAGCAGGCCGCGATGGTGCTAGCCGGGCGCAGCACCGAACTCGAGAACGTCCTGCGCGAGAAAATCCAGGCCCGCGCGGAGAAACTCGAGTTCGAGCAGGCCGCCATCCTGCGTGATCGCCTCTACGCCCTGCATCGGACGATGGAAAAGCAGCGCACGGTCGACGTGCCCGGCGCGGAGGATCGCGACGTGTTCGCGATGCACTGCGAAGGGCGCATCGCCGAGGTGCAAATCGTATTCTTTCGCGGCGGTCGCATGACCGGCGGCCGTTCGTTCACGCACAAACAACTCGAAATGCCGCTCGACGAATTGATGAGTTCGTTCATCCTGCAGTACTACGCCGACGCGCCGTCGATCCCGTCCGAAGTGTTGCTGCCGCTGCCGCTCGAAGACGCCGAGACCATCGGCGAAATTCTGACCGAGCAGCGTGGCTCGCGCGTCGCCGTCCACCATCCCCAACGCGGGGAGAAGAAGGCCCTCGTCGAGCTCGCGGCCAAAAACGCGCGGCTCAGCTTCGAGGAGAAGCGCCTCGCCGAGCAGGCCCGCAAGGACGTGCTCGACGAAGTCCGCGAAAAACTCGGCCTGCCGATCACGCCCAACCGGATCGAGTGTTTCGACATGTCCATCTTCCAAGGCGACAAAGGCGTCGGGTCGATGGTGGTGTTTGAAGGCGGCGAGCCGAACAAGACGCGCTACCGGAAATACAGCATGAAACAGGTGGAAGGGCAGGACGATTTCGCGATGATGCGCGAGGTCCTCATGCGGCGCTACAAACGCGCCATCGAGGAAAACGACCTGCCCGACCTGGTCCTCATCGACGGCGGCAAAGGCCAACTCGGCGTCGCGGTCACCGCGTTCAAGGACCTCGGCATCGAGGACCTCCCCGTCATCAGCATCGCCAAGGCCCGCGCGCAGGAAGCGGGGAACAAGTCGCTCGAGCGGTTCTTCACGCCGGGCCGCTCGAACCCAATCATCCTGCCGCAAAACTCGCAGACGGTCCTCTACCTCGCGCGCATCCGCGACGAGGCGCACCGCTTCGCAATCACGTACCATCGCAAGCGCCGCTCGAAGTCCACGCTCACGTCCGTATTGACGGAGGTTCCCGGCGTCGGGCCGAAACGCGCGCGGTCGCTCTTGAATGCCTTCGGTTCAGTTGCCAAAATACGCGAATCCCCGGTTGACCGCATCGCGGAAGTGGCCGGATTCACCGAAGACCTCGCGAGGGCGGTCAAGGGCTACCTCGCGATGACGCCGGAAAACTCGTAGGGGGAACTCGCGCATGGGCGCTGTGTTGGCCATCATCGTTGTCATTCTGTTTGCGCTCGCGTTGGCCGCGGCGTGCTATTGGCTCGCCGTGTCGTACGCGCTCGAGGAGGACGTCCGCGCCGACGAGATTCACACCGTCACGACCGAAGACGGGTGGCGCATCCGGCTCTGTCGCTACACGACGCACGACGGCGGCGGCGAACCCGTGTTGCTCTGCCACGGCGTCATGGCGAACCAATTCAACATGACGTTGCCAAACGGCGCCTCGGTCACCGATGCGCTCATGCGCGAGGGCTACGATTGTTGGGTGATCGATCTGCGCGGCACGCGAAGCTCGCGCGCACCCCTCGGAATCAGCCGCCGCACCGCGAACATCGACGGCTACCTCATGCAAGACCTGCCCGCGGCGCTCGACTACATCCGCGAATGCACCGGCAAGGACCAAGTCCACTGGGTCGGCCACTCGATGGGCGGCATGTTGCTCTACGCGTTTGAACTGGTGCATGGGCGCGACAATATCGCCAGCGGGACAACGATTGGATCGCCGCCGGGTTTCGAGGACGCCGGAATTCGGAAGTCGCATCTTCTGCCCTTCGTGAAGTACGTGCCCGGCATCTGCGAGGCGGTCCTGCGCGCGATGGCGCCGCTATCCGCGGCGCTCAAAGTCCGCACCAAACACGTTCCCATCAATTGGAGCAACATGCCCAACGGCTGGGGCGCGCGGATTTTCTTCAACGTCGGCGAAATCGCGCCGTACGCCGTGGCGAACAGTCTCGCCACCGCCGCCGAGCAGAACACCTGGCCGGTCAACAACGGCGAGATCGACGTCTTCGCGAACTTCCATCGGCTGCAAACGCCGCTCTTGGCGATCTTCGGCGTCGCCGATGGGTTTATCCCGCTGACAAACGTCCAAACATTCTTCGACCTCCTCCCGACCCGCGACAAGAAACTCCTCATCCTGAGTAAAGCGAACGGCCACGGCGCGGACTATGACCACATCGACCTCATGTTCTCGCCGCACGTCCAAGCCGACGTCGCCGCGCCAGTCATCGAGTGGATGCGCGCCCATCCCGTCGTCGATCGGTTCGCCCGTATCCAGGAGGGGATCATGAATCTCGTCCCCGGCGGCGAGGACGCTTCCTGGCGCAAGGCCCTGCGCCGAGCCGCCGCCGTGATGGACGGCATCGCCGGCACCATCGAAGATATTGCCGAAGCCGAAATCGGCAAGGCCCGGCGCAAGACGTCGTCCCGCGCGCGCTCCGCCCGCCGCCGCGCCGCCGCCAAAGAAGCCAAG
>CAYXRK010000185.1:0-9680 GCA_964467615.1 uncultured Nitrospirales bacterium
TCGCGTAGAGGTTGTTCATGCAGACGGCCACATCGTCGGCGTGGCGGTCGCGGGCACAGAAAATAATGGTTTTCTGTTCGGGACCTCCGGTGTCGAGGAGGTAGTTGAAAAAATCCTTGCACATTGCCTCGACACGATCGGGCAAGAGGATGCTATCTTCGAACTGATAGCGGCGGTAGAGGTCATCGATCTGCTCGGGCGTCACCGGTTGGCCGGTGATAGCGTCGACGGGATTGCGAGCGATGATCTCCTCTCTCGTGATGCCGGTATCATCGAGATTGACGCGGCCCTTCTGAATTTCACAGGCGGCGAGGTAGCCATCCTCGATGGCTTGGGCGATGTCGTACTCGTAGGCGGGCGCGCCAAAAAACTTGTGGTTGTCGGCGCAGATTGCGGCGTCACTCAGGACTTCGCGCGTGGCGACGATGGGTTTGCCATAGGCAGAGGGCGACTCGGCAACGCTGGTTGGATCGGTACTTGG
The DNA here is from genome assembly GCA_964467615.1 of uncultured Nitrospirales bacterium. Taxonomy (GTDB): domain Bacteria; phylum Hydrogenedentota; class Hydrogenedentia; order Hydrogenedentales; genus CAYXRK01. The sequence continues at coordinate 482 of CAYXRK010000185.1, forward strand.
CGGCAACGCGGGGCTGTCTGGTCCGTCGAGCTTTCTAAGTTTGTCGGCGAGTTGGCGCGGTGTGGCGGTGAGACCGATCTGGACAGCGTTGGGGTTTCGCGTGAGCACTTGCGACCACTTGCCCCAAGCGGAGCGGTGACACTCGTCGATGACAATGTGGGTAAAGTAGTTTTCAGGATAGAAGGTAGTCAGGAAATTGGCGTCGCCATTTTCGTTTTCGACGCCAAGGGTCTGGTAGGTGGCGATGTGGATACGGGCATTCTTGGCGTTGTTCCCTCCGTCCGGTTTGCGGAACACCTCGGCGGCATCAGAGCCGAAGACGTTTTGAAAGGCCCTGAGGGCCTGGGAGCGGAGTTCATCGCGGTCGCAGACGAATAGGGCGCGGGTGAGTTGCCCGGCGTCGGCGATGCGTTTGAGCAGATTGACGGCGATGAAAGTCTTGCCTGCACCGGTGGCCAGAGAGAGCAGGGCCCGTTTGGGTTGTTTGTTGATCTCGCACCATGCGATCTTCTCGATTACCGAGCGGATGGCGGCGTCTTGATAGTAGCGCCGCGTACCTTCGCCACCAGAGTATGGCTGTAAGAGGGGCCGCGCTGCTGGTGACTCGAGCGTAAAGCCCATTCCCTTCTCGTAACGCTCGCGAAGTTGGGCCGGGGTTGGGAACTCCGCCATTGGTCTGGGCGGAGAGGCCAATCCCGTGAACGAGTCAAACTCGACGAACTGATGGCCGTTGGAGGAGAAGACGAAGCGGACGTTCAGCCGTCTACACTCGGAATAGCCTTTGGCTTGGTCGAGTCCGTGGCCCGCGGGGAGACGTTCTCTCTTGGCCTCGATAAGGGCCAGTGCGACAGGCTGTGTATCAACATTGACCTTGACCCGTAGAACGTAGTCGATCGTACCGCGAGAGCGGCGTCTAGGTTTGCCGTTGATGATCTCGACCGTGCCGGCAGTCTCTTCGCGACGAATTAGGTCTTCCGTCCAGCCACATTTGTGAATGGCAGGATCGAGGAGCTTGGCGCGGGTATCGGCTTCGTTCAATCCATTCATACGGGGATTCGATTGCGTAACAGCCATCGGTGAGGAGCAATCTTATATCACTAAACGAACACCTCGACCAAGACACGGTGGTCCGGTGCGGCGCGCGTTCCGTTCATGGTTCGACACCCTCACCACGAACGGGGGCGGGGCGCGCCACGAATAAAATGAGGCACGGCGGATGGTAATCGTCGAAATTAAAAACGCCCCGAAACCGTTGGGCTTCGGGGCGTTTGGTTCGAGATTAAATGGCGGGAGCGACGAGACTCGAACTCGCGACCTCATGCGTGACAGGCATGCGTTCTAACCAACTGAACTACGCCCCCGCACACGTACAAAACGATACCAAAGAGGCGGGCGGGATTCAAGGGGCGTTGCGAAGGATCGGCTCGGCGGGAGCCTCGCCCTCCCCGGCGCCGACTGGAAGTCCGCGCTACTTGACGACGAAGCGCAGGATTGGTCGGCGGGGGCCTCGCCCTCCCCGTCGCCGACGGGAAGTCCGCGCTACTTGACGACGAAGTTGACCATTTTGCCGGGCACGACGATCTCTTTGAGGATTTGCGCGCCGTCGATGTAGCGGCGGACGGACTCGTCGGACTTGGCGGCGGCGAGGAGGGCGTCTTTCCCGGCGTCGGCGGGGACGGTGACGCGGGCGCGGAGTTTGCCGTTGATTTGCACGGGGACCTCGACGGTGTCTTCGGCGAGCAATGCTTCGTTCCATGTCGGCCAGGGTTCGTACGCGAGGGTGTTCGCGTGGCCGAGGCGTTGCCAGAGTTCCTCGCACAGGTGGGGAGCGAAGGGACTCAACACGAGGACGAAGCGCTCGACGATCGAGCGGCCAATCGTCCCTAGCTTCGACGTTCCGTTCATGAATTCCATCATGCGCGCGATGGAGGTGTTGAACATGAGATTTTCGATGTCGTTCGTCACGGACTTGATGGTTTGGTGAATGAGTTTTTCCGCGCTGGCGTCGCCGCTGTCGGCTACGATGCGTTTCGAGAGTTGGTCGCCGTCGATGAACGCGTTCCACACGCGGCGCAGAAATCGGTACACGCCCTGGATTCCTTCGTCGGTCCACGGCTTGTCGCGATCGAGCGGGCCCATGAACATCTCGTACATCCGCATCGAGTCCGCGCCGTACTTCTCGACGACGTCGTCCGGGTTAACAACGTTGTATCGCGATTTGGACATCTTTTCGATCTGGGTTTGGACGGGCCTGGCAGAGTCTTTGACGCGCCAGGCGTCCGCGACCTTCTCGACTAGATCGGGGTAGTAGTGTTTTCCGTTCGCGTCGCGGTAGGAGTGCGCGAGGATCATCCCCTGGTTAAACAGCTTCGTGAACGGTTCCTTCGTGGTCACGAATCCGGCGTCGTAGAGCACCTTGTGCCAGAAGCGCGAGTAGAGCAGGTGCAACACGGCGTGTTCCGCGCCGCCGATGTAGAGATCGACGGGCATCCAATATTTCTCCGCTTCCTCGGACCATGCCGCCGCGTTGTTTCGCGCGTCGACGAACCGCAGGAAGTACCAGCACGACCCGGCCCATTGCGGCATCGTGTTGGTCTCGCGCCTGGCGGGCCCGCCGGTGGCGGGGTCTGTCGTGCGCACCCAGTCCTGCGCGCGCGAAAGCGGCGGCGAGCCGTCGGGCGCGGGCTTGTACTCGTCGAGGTCCGGCAGCGTGACCGGCAGGTCCTTCATCGGCACGGCCTTGACGGTCCCGTCTTCGAGTTCGATCAGCGGGATCGGCTCGCCCCAATACCGCTGGCGAGAGAACAGCCAATCGCGCAGCCGGTAATTCACCGCGCCCTTGCCGAAACTTTTTTCTTCGAGCCACGCGATCATTTTCTTCTTCGCGTCGGCGACGCCAAGGCCGTCGAGGAAGCCGCTGTTGATCGCGGGGCCATCGCCCAGATATGCCTTGCCGTCGAAGCCTTCGGACGGCTGGACCGTGCGGACGATCGGCAGGTCGAACTTCTCGGCGAATTCCCAATCACGTTCGTCCTGACCGGGCACGGCCATGATCGCGCCGTAGCCGTAGTCGCCGAGAACGTAGTCGGCAATCCAAATCGGGATTTGCAAACCCGTCGCGGGATTCACCGCGAATGCGCCAGTGAACACGCCCGTCTTCTCGCGGTCTTCCTTCATGCGGTCTTGCGCGCTGCGTGACTTCGCCTGCGCGACGTACGCCGCGACCGTCTGCTTGCACTCCGGCGTCGTGATTCGCTCGACAAGCGGATGCTCCGGCGCGAGCACGCAGAACGTCGCGCCGAACACCGTGTCGGGGCGCGTGGTGTAGACCGTGAATTGCGCGCCGGCCCCGGCCACGTTGAACACGATGTCCGCGCCGGTGCTCTTGCCGATCCAGTCGCGCTGCATTGCCTTGATGCCCTCGGGCCAATCGAGGCCGTCGAGGTCTTCGAGCAAGCGGTCGGCGTACGCCGTGATCTTGAGCATCCACTGGCGCATCAGGCGCTTTTCGACGGGGTCGCCCGTGTCGACGTACTTGCCGTCCTTCACTTCCTCGTTCGCGAGCACGGTCCCCTGCGCGGGACACCAATTGACCGGCGCCTCCATCTGATAGGCCAGGCCGCGCTCGAACAGAATTTGGAAAATCCACTGCGTCCACTTCATGTACTTCGGATCGGTCGTGTTGATTTCGCGGTCCCAGTCGTACGAGAAACCCAGCTCCCGAATCTGCCGCCGAAACGTGTCGCAGTTTTTGTTCGTGATGATCGCGGGATGCTCGCCGGTGCGAATCGCGTGGCGCTCCGCAGGCAGGCCGAACGCGTCCCAGCCCATCGGGTGCAGCACGTTGAATCCGCGCATGCGCTTGAACCGCGCGACGATGTCCGTCGCCGTGTAGCCCTCGGGATGCCCCACGTGCAGGCCATCGCCGCTGGGGTACGGGAACATATCGAGCACGTAGTACTTCGGCTTGGCGCGGTCGATTTCGGCCTTGAACGTCTTGTTCGCCAGCCAATACGCCTGCCACTTTTTCTCGACGGCCCGATGATCGTACCCATCGCTGGGCATGGACGACTCCTCAATTGCTCTTAGACTAAACGCGAATATGCAGATATCCGCACGGGAAATACGCACGGGAAGCCGCAAAATATACCATAGCGCTGCGGAGCGAAGTGGAACGACATGCAAACCGTCCGCCTGACGGGATGGTACGCGTCAGCGAATCCGTTCGTGGTGGCCCGCCCCAGCAAACCGTTCGTGGTGAGGGTGTCGAACCATGAACGGCGCACCCCACCGTCATTCCCGCGCGGGCGGAAATCCAGACCCTACACCAATCGCCTTGACCTTCCACCAAGCACGCCACGTCCGAGCACAAAAACAATTCCTTCGAAGTGTTTTCCTGCCGCGGCCACTTTAATTCCATTCATGAACGTACAACGTATCGGACGATGAAGCAATCTCTCCCTTCGCCAGGCGAATCGTCGACGTCCGGAAAAAACTGAAACATTTTCCGGGAATATAGTGTCTTACTCTCGCGCTTCGCCGACGCCTGATGGTCCGATTATTAGAGAACTGTCAACTCTACTGGGTCACTTTTCGGGGAACGGATGGAAACAAGAAAACTCTAGTTTACTCTGGTGCCAATCGAGCCGCAGGATCAAGCACTATGCTAACTCTATCAAAAATCAACAAGACCTACCCCGGCAATATCATCGCACTCCAAGACATTAACCTTGATATTCCTAATGGAATGTTCGGCTTGCTCGGGCCAAACGGCGCGGGTAAGTCCACGCTGATGAGAACCATCGCCACGCTACAGGAACCGGACACTGGATCTATCCAATTCAACGACATCGATGTTCGCAAGGACAAAACTGCGCTGAGAAAAGTGCTCGGGTACTTGCCCCAGGAATTCGGCTCGTACCCGAGAACCTCGGCAGAAGCCATGCTCATGCATTTCGCCGCGTTGAAAGGCATCCATGGCGAACAACGAAAGCAGGTAGTTGAGAATCTGTTGGTCCGTACGAATCTATGGGATGTTCGAAAACGCAGCGTCGATAAATACTCCGGTGGCATGAAGCAACGGTTCGGTATTGCCCAGGCACTCCTCGGCAATCCAAAACTTATCATCGTGGATGAGCCCACCGCGGGACTCGATCCCGCGGAAAGACGCCGCTTCCAAAACCTTCTCGTCGAAGTCGGAGAGGACCGCGTCGTGATTTTGTCCACCCACATTGTGGACGACGTCGCGGAACTGTGCCCCCGGATCGCGATTATGGGTCAAGGGAGAATCCTGAAGGAGGGCAAACCGAAGGAACTGATCAAGGGGATCGAAGGCAAGCTGTGGACGAGATCGGTGTCGAGGGCCGATCTCGAAGATGTCCGGAAAAATCACACGCTCGTTTCCACGCGATTCAAATCGGGCGGCACGGAAGTCCGCGTGCTCGCGGACGAGAAGCCGGACGGTATGACCGCCGCGGCCCCAGAACTCGAGGATGTCTACTTCACGACTCTCATCGAGCATGGCCTCAAGGAAAACTTGGACTAGCTCCATGCGCTCGTTTCTTGAGATTCTGAAATTCGAGCTCCGTTATCAGTTGAAGTCGCCCTTCTTCTGGGGCGTAGCCCTCCTATTCTTTCTCATTCACCTCTTTACGATTACATCCCTCGGCGTCCACCTCGGTCAGAACCAACGTATCGACATCAACGGCGCGGGGAAAATCCTGCAGGTCGTCACTGCGTATATCTATTTGGCGATGCTTCCAGCGGTCGTGTTCGTCATCAAGGCGATCATCAGCGACTTCGACCGATCGACGGCGTCCTTTTTCTTCGTCACTCCCGTAAGAAAGCTGCACTTCCTACTCGGTCGATTCACGAGCGCATTGCTCGCCGCGCTCGCCGTCGAATGCGCAGGTCTATTAGCCGTGCTCATCGGCCCGTTCGCGCCATGGGCGGACCAGGAACCCGTGGGTCAATTCAGTTGGGTGCCCTACGGCTTCAGCCTCGCCGTCATCATTCTTCCGAACCTATTCATTATGTGTGCGCTTTTTTTCCCCGTGGCGGCATTAACACGTTCCGCCGCCATGACCGTTGCGGTCGCGTCGGCGTTACTCGCGGGAGATGTCGTCTTAGCGCTCTACACTCAGTTGGACGATGTGGCCTGGGCAGCAATCGCCGAACCCTTTGGCGGACTGGCGATCCTTGCCGAAACGCGATACTGGACCGTGCCCGAGCTGAACGCGAGACTACCGGGAGGATTGCTCCTGCAGAACCGCCTGCTCTGGTTGGGAATCTCTTCATCCGCACTGATTTTCACGGTCTGGCGATGTCGCCTAGACCTCTCCGAAATCCGCGCTCCCTGGAAATCCCTTCTCTCGCGATCGAAACGCAGGACCGCCACTCTCTCGCCGCCCGTTTCCGCTCTCGATGTCCAGCCGCGTTTTTCCCATCGGGATTCTCTATCTCAGTATTCCTCTCAACTCAAAATGGACATCGCTAGCCTGCTGAAGAGTCCCCTGCTGTACGTCCTGCTACTGGGGAGCATAGCCACAGTCCTTGCGGAATCCGGCAATCACTACAACATTCTCTCGAATGACCCCTACTATCCCTTCACGCGTCTGATGTTAAACGTCTTCTACTATGGCTTGTATACGCTCATCATGATGGTGGCGATTTACTACTCCGGTGTTCTGATTCATCGCGAGAACGAATCGGGCGTCTCGGAAATTGTCGGGGCCTCACCCTATGCCGACTGGATCATGCCCGCCTCGAAGACCGTCGCCCTGTGCTTCATCGCCATCGCACTGCTGATCACGGCCATGCTGACCTCCATTATTCTGCAAGCATCAGCCGGTTACACCAACTTCGAAATCGGTCTTTATCTGAAAAGCCTGTTCGTCTACACCGGCTTCTACTACGCCATGCTCTGCGTGCTCGCCGTATTCATCCAAATACTCGCGCCAAACAAATGGTTCGGCATGTTGTTGGTCTTCGCGGCGTTCATCGCCTTGGCGGGCCTACCGAGTCTCGGAGTCGAACACATCCTCGTCGGCTTCCGAATTCCCTTCGCAATCTATTCCGATATGAACGGCTACGGCCCCGCCAGCGCGCAAGTCTTCTCCCTCATCGGATACTGGGGTTTCTTCTGTATTCTCCTACTCCTCGCAGGCCATTTGTTCTACCGCCGCAGTTCCTACTCGACGCTAAGAGACCGCGTTCGGCACGCCCGATTGAGAACGAACCGAGCGGTCGCATCCACATTCGCGATCGCCGCGCTCGGCTTCATTACCGTTGGATGCTGGATTTTCTACAACACAAACATCCTGAATCAGTACCGATCCACAAAAGATCAACAGCAACTGTTGGCTGAGTACGAACTGAACTACGGCCAATACCTGCGTTCCCCCGCCCCCTCCTACGAACAACTCTCAATGGAGGTCGACATCTATCCCGAACAACGAAGGCTGGAGTCTCGAGGCCACGCGATTCTTCGAAACAACAAGACGTTTCCCATCAACGAGTTTGTGATGTCAGTCGATCCCCGCGCGCATGTCCACAACATCACCGTCGATTCGGCCTCATTGACGAAGTCGGATTCTACGCACGGTTTTTATCTCTTCACGCTAGACGCTCCGCTCGAACCGGGAAAGACAGTGAACGTGGACTGGGACATGAGCCGAGAGAATCGAGGCTTCGTCAACGCGGACCGCGATTACGAAATCGTGGAGAACGGCACGTTCGTCGAGAGTCAGCACATCGCGCCCATACCCGGTTTCGACACCGATCGCTTCCTCTCCGACGATGCCTGGCGCAAACGTTTCGGCCTCGGGCCGGCAGAGGGACTTCCCGCCCTGGGAGACCCCGGCTATCTCGACGTACTCAGATTTGGCGTGGACAGTCACGCCGAGTTCCGCGCCGTCGTCAGTACATCCGCCGACCAAATCGCCGTTACATCCGGAGAGCTGCAGCGCGACTGGGTCGCAGACGGACGCCGCTACTTTGAATACGTTATGGAGCGCCCCACCTGGCCGTCCGTCCCATTCACTTCCGCGCGATACGAGGTCGCGCGAGACCGTTGGAACGACGTCGCGCTCGAAATCTACTACGACCCAAAACACAGCGCCAACATCGAGGCGATGCTCGCAACCATCAAACGCACGCTGGACTACACGACGACGAATTTCGCTCCATATCCTCTCTCCTCCTTCAGAATCGTGGAATATCCCGGCTACCGTTCTGCTGCAAAGGCCTGTCCGGGAATCGCCGCCTACCCCGAGTTGTACGGCTTCATCACCGACATTTCAGATACGCACTACCTGGACTACGGCACGATCCACGAACTCGCGCACCAATGGTGGGGCGGCATGGCCTACGGCGCGAAAATGCAAGGCCGACAGATGCTCAATGAGACCCTCGCGCAATACACCACCCTGATGGTGTTCAAGGAAAACTTCGGCGCCGAATACGCCGGGCAAGTCGCAAGGCAGTTGCACGACAACTACCTCTCGCGTCGAAAGGACGAGACACGATCCGAGCATCCCCTGATGTACACCGACGACCAGGGCAACATCAGTTACAACAAGGGGCCGTTGGCGTTCTATGCGTTGGTGGATGCGATCGGAGAAGATCGCGTGAACCAGGCCCTTCGAAACTACCTGGACAAGTTCGCCTTCAAGGACGCCCCATTCCCGACCTCACGCGATGTAGTCAACGAACTGCGAGCCGTCGCGGGCGAAGCGCACCAGGCGCTGATAACGGACCTGTTCGAGAAAATAGTCCTTTACGATTTAGAAGTAGAAGAAGTGGACATCCAACCTTCCGGCGGCCTGTTCGATGTCTCCGTCACCATAGCTGCCCATCAATTCGAAGCGGACGAGTTCGGTGTGGAGGTCGAAGTGCCTCTGAGCTCGCATACCGACATCGCCATCTTCCCAAAACAAGTCAGTGCCCTTCCGAATCCAGTACCCATATATCAGGCAAAACACCAAGTCGAGACCGGCACCCAAACAATCACCGTTCAACTAGAGGACATGCCCGGGTCAGTCGAAATCGACCCGCTCTACAAATTCATCGACAGAACTCGACAGAACAATTCCATGAAGATTGATCCGTGACTGGAAACGTCCTCTCCTTCCCAAGCTGACCGGGAACGCAACTGTTCGCGAAGCCAGGCTACCCCGCCCCCCGACGACTCCGCCCCGGC
>CAYXRK010000186.1:0-9632 GCA_964467615.1 uncultured Nitrospirales bacterium
GCCGGCCTCGTCGAGGCAGGCGCTACTCGGAAGGCGCTACCCAAGCTATTCGCGCAGTAGAACGTCGCAAGCGAGCCGGAGCTTTTCGAGGCCCTTGCGGAAGAGACCGCCTTTTTGCGCACTGGCGCGCAGGCCGATGATTAGCCTGCGCTGTATCCGGTAACGATCCAGCGGCGGGGCCCTGAAGGGTCCAGCGCCCGCATGACTGAGTGCGTCCCAGAATGCCGCGGCGGGATAGCCGAAGGTTTCGAGGTCTTCCGCCGGAATTTGTGCGATGACACCGCGCATAAGCTCGAGTTTGGAAGCGTCTGCCGCGAGTTCCTCGGCCCACTTTTCAACGGACGCCGTGGTCGGCCGCTTGTGCTTGTCGACGCCGATGGGATCGCCCAATCCCTTGGCCGAATCCGGTGCTCGATCGCGGCCTCCGTACTCGATGGTGTTCGCGTCGAACGGCACGCCAATATAGGCGTAGATGTCGCGCATCCATTTCTCGGGGTCCGCGACGAGGTCTTCGTAACGGACGTGGAAGTGCGGCACGGTGTCTTGCCGGATGAACGAGGCGATCGCGGGGACATAGCGATTAAGGAGCGGATTGTAGCTTTGCGCGGTCTGATAGTCGCCGTCGAAAAAGGAGTTCGCGTAGGACGAGAAAATCGCAAGGGGATGGCGCGTGAGGACGACATATTTCGCGTCCGGGAACACTTTCATCATAAAGGGGAGAATCAGCCCGTAGGCGGGGGTCTTGTCGAGGCAGATGGATTTCCCGCTGCCCTCGATGAAGCGGCCATACAAGACCTCGCAGTAGGCCCGACAGGCGTCCCAGTAGTCTTGTTCCTTGTTCGGGAGACGGTCGATGAAAAGCTTTTGCGACTCCGCGGCCAGGACGTGGTCGTAGGGCGCCTTTTGCACTTTGTCCCACACGCCGAGGTGGGCCAGCGGAGTCAGGAGATGCGGCTCGGGCCCGCCGAGAATTTGGGAGTGGGACTCGAGCATGCGTTCGAGCATGGTGCTGCCGGAACGCGGCGAACTGATAACGAAGAGCATTGGGACGGACATGAACACCTCGCGCTGCACGAACAGCAGTGTGTGTCCATTATTTCATGCCGGGAATTTGTGTTACAGTTTTCGGCGTAGGTCTTAGACCTCGCCGCGCCGCTTCAATGTGGCGTCACGAAAGGAACGATGAAGAAGTATCTGTTTCTCGCGATCAAGATCGCGTTCGTATGCGGAATTTTTGTTTTTATCTTCACGACGCAAGAGGTGACGCCTCTCTCGATTTTCGAGTTCGTGAGGGAACTGGATCCCCGGAGCGTTGTAGTCTGGCTCTCGTTCGCGTCCATCGTGAAAATTCTGGGAATCTGCGCCGGCATTTTGCGTTGGAGGCTCCTGCTTAAGGGCCAAGGCATCGCGATGCCGTTCTGGTATCTCGCGAAATGCTGGTTCATGGGCCGGGCGCTTGGAATGATGGTGCCGGGCACGTTGGGACTCGACGGATACCGTTTGGTCGAGTCGTCGCTGTTCACGAAGCAGCCCATCAAGTGCGCGACGGTAATCGCGGTCGAAAAGCTAATCGGCTTCATCGCGTTGGGAATTCTCGTCTTCCTTACGCTGCCCCTGGGTCAGCGCCTTTTCGAGTTCAATACCGCAATGTTGGGGGTGATGCTCGTCGTGTTGTTTGGATTCATCTCGGTCTCGCTTTTGTTGTTGTTCCAACCCCGGATCGTGCAGGTCATAGCCGCCGCGTTGCCTACCCCCGCGAGGATTCGCGGTGAGGTAAATAAACTGGGCCTCGCGGTAACGGCCTACAGCGGTCATCGCGGCACGCTCCTGCTCGCGGTATTTTTTGGACTCTGCGTCCATTTCGCGATCTGCTTGACCTTCTTCGGCTCGGCGATGGCGATGAGCGAGGGGGGGGCGGAATTCCTCGACGTGCTCTTCGCGAGTCCGCTGGTCATTGTAGGGTCCGTCATTACGCCAACGGTAAGCGGGATGGGCGTGCGCGAGGCGGTGTTTAGCGTGTTGCTTTCGGACAAGTACGGCGGACCGCAAGCGTTTCTGTTCGGACACATGCAGTTCTGGGCGGCGGAGATTGTGCCGTTCCTGCTGAGCCTTCCGCTTCTCATTTTCACGACGCGACCCAAGCGCGAGGAATTGCTCGAGGACGCGGCGGAAGTACGCGCAGCGACGCGGGGAATGACGACGGCGATCGCGCTCACGCCGGAAGAGGTGCGCGGCTATCGGCGGAAGCTGGCGGGCTGCGTGTTCGGAGGGGCGCTCGCGGGACTGATCGGCGGCGCGGCGTTTGGGTTGTGGGAAGCGCGTTGGCACCTCGCGCACATGGGCGCGATTTCGGATTCGGCGGCGTATTGGTGGGCGCCGCTCGTGTACGGCATCGTGTGCGTTCCGCTTGGCCTCGGGGCGGCGGCGGCGTTGACGTTCTTTTACTTGCTCCTGAATCGCTTCGCGCCGGCGATTGTTACGTTTTCGTTGAGTCTCGCGGGTACGGTCGGAACATTGGGCCTCGTGATAGGCCAGTTCCGGTACAAGCGGGACGTCCTCGCTGAAGCCGCGATGAAGTCTTCGGACTATTTGACCGTTGGCGAGTACGCGGGCGGCGCGGCGTTGGCGATGCTCGCTGCGGGGTTGGTGTTGGGTTACGCAATGAACGCGTTGACGCGCGGCCGAATCGGCGGATACGCGGGAATCGCGCTGGGCATGGCGGCGTACGTGGGTCTGGTGACAGTTGGCGGAGTTTTGGCTTCGACGAACGCGCCGACGGAGTTTCGCGGGGAGTTCAAGTCGATTGGCGCCAAGGGGCCGAACGTGATCCTTATCGCGGTCGATACGCTCCGGGCGGATTTCACGAGTGCGTACAACAAGGAATCGAATGCGAAGACGCCGGCCTTCCAGTCGCTCGCGACGGACGGCGTGCTCTTCCAGAAGATGTTCGCGCAATCGTCGTGGACGAAGGCGTCGTTCGGGACGATCTTCTCAGGGATGTATCCGGAGACGCATAGCGCGACGGGCAAGACATCGGCGCTGCCGGATGAGGTGGTGACTATCGCCGAGACTCTGAAGGACGCGGGGTATTACACGAAGGGGTATTCGAACAATCCGAACATTACGAGTATCTGGAACTATGACCAAGGGTTCGCCGATTACGTGGATCTGAGGCCGAACTTGTATTTCGGCGCGACGGGTTCGTGCGAGAAGCTGGTGTTGTATGACATATTGCGCAAGGTCGTGCAGACCGCCTACGCGAAACTCGGCGGTTGGCTATTCATCACGGACTTCTATCAACCGGGTGACGTGGTGACCGATACGGGCCTGCGATGGATCGATAGTCCGGAGCGCCCGAAAGACGCGCCGTTTTACCTGTTTCTGCATTACATGGATCCGCACGACCCCTATCGCGATCCGGACCGTCCAGGCCACGGCTACGCGCGCGTGCGGATGGAGAATCCCGATCCCGAGAAGTTCAAGGACAAACTCGTGCGTGCATACTCGTATGAAGTGGAATTTGTGGACGCGCAGATCGGACGATTAATCGAGGGCCTGAAGTCGCGCGATCTGTACGACGACGCGCTGATAGTGTTTACGGCGGACCACGGCGAGGAATTCCACGAGCACGGCGGCTGGTGGCACGGACTGAGTTTGTACGACGAGCAGATCGCGGTGCCGCTCATCATGAAGCTGCCAGGCAATGCGATCAAAGGCAACACCAACCCCGGCATCGCGCGATCGGTGGATATCGCGCCGACGATCGCCGAAATTACGGGCGCGAAGCGATCCGATCGCTGGCAAGGAATTCCGTTGTTCACGACAGATTTGCAGCCGGGGAACGGTCCTACGGAGAAGACCTACGCGCATCTAAACTTCGAAGGGATCGAATTGCGCGCGCTCCGGACGCAGGATCGAAAGCTCATTCAGTCGAACGAGAACAAGCGGAAGTACCCGGTGTTGTCGTTCTTCGACATGGTGGCGGATCCGGGCGAGCAAGTGAATCTTGCGGATGCCGCGGAGCGCGCCGAGGAAATCAAGAAGTTCATCGAGACGACCGAGGCGATGAAGGCGTACGTGCTCGAGAACAAAGCTGAGCCGTCGATCTCCGAGGCGGGAATGGAAGAAATGAAGGAAGAACTCGAATCGCTCGGCTATTTGGAATGACGCTTTCGCGGGAATGACGGCGAAGTGGAGTCTTGTGGCGCAATGCCGCCGATTCCGCGGATGGGCCGGGTAAGGTAGTTTTCGAAACTGTGGGAACGATGTCAGAACCTTCTTCCAGTCCATCTCGGCGGTGGCCCGCCTCCATCGAGCCTGCGGCGACAGCGTTCCTGGCGAGCGCCTTCATCATGGTCATCGAACTGGTGGCAGGCCGGCTCGTCTCGAGATACCTCGGCATGTCGTTGTACACATGGACCTCGATCATCGGGATCATCCTCGCAGGCATGTCGTTGGGGAACTACCTCGGCGGCGTGATCGCGGATAAGGTCTCACCGCGGCGTGCCTTGGCGGCCGTGTTCCTGCTCTGCGCCGGCGGTTGCGCCGCGCTACTCCCGCTGAACGACTTCGCGGGCGGACTGGCCGCGTTGCACGATCTGGCGTGGCCCGTGCGTATCTTTTGTCACGTCGGCCTCGTGTTTCTGCTGCCGGCGGCGCTGCTGGGCACGGTGACGCCTATAGTCGCCAAGACGGCGTTGGCACGAAGCACGGCGGCGGGCAAGGCTGTGGGAAATATCTTCGCGTGGGTAGCGGCCGGCGGGATTTTGGGAACGTTTCTGACAGGCTACTGGCTCGTTTTCCGGCTTGGCGTCCGCGACATCGTGCTGACGATGGCCGGGGCGCTGGGGTTGCTAGGCGCCTACTACCTGTTCACCGTACGTCGTGCGCCGGCCGAGCTGCACTCTGCATCCCCTGACCGGCACACGAGCGAGTCGAAGTCGTCATTTCGCGATTTGGCCCCGGCATACGCGACAGTATTCGTGTCGAACGTCGCGTTCATGACCATCGAGCTTGCCGCCATGCGGATTGTGTCGCGACATTTCGGCGCTTCGCTCTATTCTTGGACATCGGTGATCGGAGTCTTGCTTGCGGGGATCACGCTCGGCAATGCCGCGGGGGGGCGCTTGGCCGATCGGATCGCGTCGCGCGTCGCGCTGGCGGTCCTATTTGCATTCTCGTCCTTGCTCTGCGTTGCGTTACCTGCAGCCACCGTCCTGATTGCGGAGGAGTTCGACTCGTGGTTCGCGATAAAGGTGCTGCCCTGGGCCGCGCAAACCTTCCTCTATACGTTCGCGTGCTTTTTTCTCCCCGGTCTTTTTCTAGGGACCATCAGCCCGATGGTCGTCAAGATCGCCCTCGACAAGGGACGATCAGCGGGCCGCGCCGTCGGCGCGATTTACGCATGGGGATCGACGGGAAGTATTTTCGGAACGTTTTTGGCTGGTTACTTTCTTATCGCTCAAGTGGGCACGCTAGCAGTCGCGGTGTTAGTGGCATTCGTGCTTGCGCTGGCCGCGTTTGCGTATGCGCCGCGCACGATCGTGACGGGTGTCTGGGCGGTGGTGTGTCTTGCCGCGTTCGTGACGACGCAGGTCCCGTCCGAGCCGGCGCGCGACCTCGCCGAGAGGCTGCGTTTTCGTGCTCCGACCCACTCCGACCTCGTCCTGGAGGACGAGAGCAACTACACCTATATCGCGGTTTGGCGCGCCCCGGACAGGGAGCGACATCGACTGATGTATCTCGATCAATTGCTGCACAGCAAAACCGACCTCGACGCCCCGACGGAACTTCAATACGACTACGAGTGGGTGTATTCCGCCGTGTTGGAAAAATATTACCCAGCCGGAAAGCCGATCAACGGCCTGGTCATTGGGGGCGGCGGGTTTACGTTTCCGCTTTATCTCGAACTCACGCGGCCGGGCGGGCGAATCGAAGTCGCGGAGATCGATCCGGCGGTGACCGAAGCCGCGTTTTCGGCGTTTGGGCTGCCGCGCACGACGGCGATGCGGATATTCAATATGGACGCGCGCAATCATATCGCGGATCGCGTGAAGCTCGTGGAGTCAGGCGATGAATCGGCAAAGTTCGATTGCATTTTCGGCGATTCGATCAATGACTTTACCGTGCCGTACCACCTGACGACCATCGAGTTCGCGAAGCAGGTCAATCTGCTCCTCAAAGACGACGGCATGTATTTGCTCAACCTGATCGACATGCTCGACTCGGGCCGCTTTTTAGGGTCCGTCGTCGCGACCTGCCGGTCGGCGTTCCCATTCGTGTACGTGTTTAATACTGGTCGCCCGTCCTCCGTGCGCGACACCTTCATCGTCGTGAGTTCGAAGCGACCTCTCGATCTTGCCGAACTGCCGGCGGCCATAATGGCCGATCACGACTACAACGGACGGTTGCTCACCGAGCAGGATCTGGACGAATTGATCGCGTCAAACGACTCCGCAATACTTACGGACGACTACGCGCCCGTGGAGAACTTATTGCTGAGGGTCGTCGCGTCGCACCGAAAAAACGTTGGCGAATTGAAGCTCGATGAGGCGAAGCGGCTGGCGGACGAAGGGAAGTTTGAACGGGCCATCGACCTGTGCCGGGACGCCTTAAGGACGAAGCCCGAATGGCCCAAGGCGCAGGAATTGCTCGAGGACCTTCTCGTCCGTTCCGGCGGCGGCGCCCGTTAAAGTCCGTTGCCCTGAAAACTAATGTGGTGACTTGGACGTACACACTCCTATAGTCTCATCGGGACACCTAGAGGAACGATCGATGAATACTCGTATGTGGTCCAGAAGCACAACATTCGCCGCGATTGTCGTCGGGGCGGCCTTCGCGGTGGACGAGGCGGCACGATTTCATCATATTCATCTCAATGTGGTGGACCCGGAGAAGACGCTCAAATATTACGACACGTACTTCGGCTCGGTGCCGGTCACGTTTCGAGGTATCTCGAAGGCGCTGCTGACCGATCGCTCGTTCATTCTGCTGAACAAGGTCGACGCGCCCGCGCCGAGCGAGATGATTACCGCGATCTATCACCTGGGCTGGGGTGGCGTCGATGGCCCGAGCGATTTCAAGTGGCGCGACGCGATGGGCATCAAATGGGAGACGCCCGTTACTGCGCTCGGCACGAACCACTATATGTACGCTTACGGGCCTGACAACGAGGTCGTCGAAATCTGGACGGGCTTCAAGCATTACCGTTTCGGTCACGTGCATCTGTTCTCGGACGACGTGAAATCGGCGACAGAGTGGTACGTGAAGAACCTTGGCCTCGAGGGCCCGCAGCAGGTCCGCCCGCGACCCGAGTATCCAGCGGGGGGGCTGGTCCGCAAAGTGGGAGAAGCGCTTCCGGCGGGAATGTTGTGGGCGAGCGCGGTGCAGTCGGACGGCGTGACGATCAATATTTTTGCGACGCCGCGGAATGAAACGCTCAACTGGTGGAACTACGACGGAATCAAGGGCGAGCTTGTAAAGACGGACGGACGCGTGGTCGACCACATCGCGTTCTCGTACCGCAACATCGGGCCCGCGTTCGAGCGGATGAAAGCGAACGGCGTCGAAATTGTCGACGCGATCAAAGACCGGGAGGAGTACGGCATCAAGAGTTTCTTCGTACGCGGACCGGACGGAATCTTGATCGAAATCGTCGAAGCGCGGCCAATTCCCGAGGGGTTGTGGGAGACGGACTAGTCCATCGCGTTGATTTTTGGACGACGGTGCCGTATAAACTCGCTCTCTCCGTATGGTCTTTCTGGTATCGAACGGCCTTTCAACGGCCCGGTATCTCGATCGATTTCAAGAGGTTCGTCTTTGATGGACAATAGTTCGCTGATCTCTAATCTATACGTTTTCGTCCTGGCGACATTCGTGGGGATCGAGGTCATTCGCCGCGTGTCGCCGTTGCTTCACACGCCCCTTATGTCGCTGACAAACGCAATCTCGGCGATCGCGGTGGTCGGCGCCCTCTTGCTCGTGGGCAAGGGCGAGACCGGGCTGAGCACCGGCCTTGGCGCGGTCGCCGTGGTGGCATCGATGATCAACGTCGTGGGCGGCTACATGATTACGTACCGCATGGTGAAAATGTTCAAGAAGAGAGAGCCCAAGAAGCCGTGAACTTCGAATGGATTCATCTTGTTTTTCTCGCATCGGTCGCGTGCTTCATTCTTTCGCTGAAGTGGATGAGCGCGGTGCCGACTGCGCGCCGCGGCGTCGCTGTGGGCGTGCTCGGCATGGCGCTGGCCGTGGGCGGGACTATTCTCGACCCCGAGATTAAGAACTACGCGATCGTCGCCGTGGCGATGGCGATCGGCGCGGGCATCGGCGCGCCGCTGGCGATGGTGCCCATGACGGCCGTGCCGCAGCGGACGGCGCTGTCGCACGCGTTTGGGGCGCTGGCGGCGACGTTGGTCGGGATCGCGGAATTTTATTTGCCGTCGCACGACCTGGGCCGCTTCACGATGTTCGCGCTGGCGCTCGAGGTGGTGCTCGGATCGCTGACGGTGACGGCGAGTTTGATGGCCGCGGGCAAGCTGCAGGAAGTGCTGGCGCAGCGGCCCATCGTGTTCAAGTTTCAGAACTACTTCAATTTATCGATCCTCGGTGTCGCCCTGATTATCGGACTGCTTCTCGTGCTCAACCCCGCCACCGCGGCCGGCCCCTGGCTCTTTCCCGTGATGATCGCGCTCGGCCTGGTGTTCGGCGTGTTGCTCATTCTGCCAATCGGCGGCGCGGACATGCCGACCGTCATCGCGCTGCTGAACTCGTACGCCGGGTTGTCCGCATCCGCTATGGGCTTCGTGCTCGACAACAAACTCCTCATCGTCGCGGGCGCGCTCGATGGGTCGTCGGGTCTCATTCTCGCGATCATCATGTGCAAGGCGATGAACCGCTCCTTCGCGAACGTGCTCTTCGGGGCGTTCGGCCAAATCCAGACTGCGAGCGGGCCCGCGGCGGAGCAGAAGAGCTATCGCAGCGCGGGCGCGTTCGAGGCGGCGGAACTGCTGAACGCGGCGAGCTCGGTCATGATCGTCCCGGGTTACGGCATGGCCGTGGCCCAGGCGCAGCACAAGGTGCGCGAATTGCACGACGTGCTCACCAAGGCCGGCGTTCAGGTCCGCTTCGCCATTCACGGCGTCGCCGGGCGCATGCCGGGGCACATGAACGTGCTGCTGGCCGAAGCGGACATCCCCTACGACAAGCTCCTCGAGGCGGACGAAGCGAACGAGGAATTCCCGCAGACGGACGTGGCGCTGGTCATCGGCGCGAACGACGTGACCAACCCCGCCGCGCGGCACGACAAGAGCAGCCCGATCTACGGCATGCCGATCCTCGACGTGGACAAGGCCCGCACGGTCATGGTCATCAAGCGCAGCATGAACCCCGGCTTCGCGGGCATCGACAACGAGCTCTACTACATGGACCAGACGCTCATGCTCTTCGGCGATGCCAAGGGGTTCGTCTCCGAGATAGTCAAGGAACTCGAAAGCGCCGCGTAGCGATCCGCACTGCCCGAGCTACTGTTCCATATCGGGGCGGCGTCCGCCTTTTTTGGCCGAAAAACGTCCGTGGAGAAACAACGGGCATTATCCAGTTGACTCCCTTGTCGTCAAGAAAAGCTTAAAATG
>CAYXRK010000187.1:0-9489 GCA_964467615.1 uncultured Nitrospirales bacterium
GGGTATCGGCCTCATTGCGATGAAGACGCAACAGTCCGTGCCGAGCGACCAAGAAGAAGTCAAGACGTTCAGTACCGACGGCGGGTTCAATTTGTTCCAGGCGAAACTCAAGGCCGTCTGGGCGGACGAGCGCATCACGTCGTTGTGTTCCATGATGGGAAATACCGAGATGCTGCGGCAAAACGCGGCAGCGGCGAAGTCGGAAATTCAGCTTTCGATGCGCGACGTGCATCGCTTGCGCGAATACACCGTGCGCACCGCGAGCCTGCGTTGCGACGGTTGCAATCACGTCTGTGAATCGCGCGTGAACGGCGATCTCCGCATCGCGGACACGCTTCGCTACCTGATGTACAGCGAGTGCTACGACGATCATGACAACGCCAAGGCGTTGTATCGCGCGCTTTCGCCGAACGAACGCGATCTGATGAGCGTCGACTTGGGTCCGGCCGCGGCGGCGTGCCCGCAACGGATCGACATCGCGAAGCGGCTACAGGATGCGGCAGCGCGGTTCGCGTAGCAGTCATCACTCCAATTCAAGATCGGGCCGCGTTCGGGAAACGGACGCGGCCTTGTTCATGTTGGGATGGATCCGACCCGGACCAAGCCGGGAAGTTGGTACAATACGCAGGTTTCGAGGTGGCAGTGATGCGATATAGGCATATTTCCTTGTTGATTTGCGCAGGTCTTCTCCTCGCCGTAGCAGGTTGTACCCGTGGCGAAACCGTTTCCGCAGAACCGTCCATCAACACAGACGCCGACGCAGCGAGTGTTGACACCACACCCACGATACCCGAGGACGGCCCCGGCGAATTGTGGCATGGGCCGAGGGTCAATAAGTTGGCCTCGATCGAAGACCTGGACGCCGCGTTGGCAACAAGCAACGACTCGCCTATATTCATTTATAAGCACAGCACGCAATGTCCGATTAACGCGCGTTCGGCGTTTCGCCTCCAGGAATACATGGACAAGCAGGGCGACGCGCTGCCGAAGATGCAGATGGTTTGGGTCATCGAGTCACGCCCGCTCTCCGACGCAATCGAGGAAAAGCTCGGCGTGAAGCATGAATCGCCCCAACTCCTGCTCGTCAAGGACGGCAAGGCGTTGTGGAACGCGTCGCACGAAGACATCACGGCGGAGAACGTGCGGCGCGCTATGGATACACATCTTCCAGCCCCAGCAGCAGAGCCGCCCGCCGGTTCGTAGTCGGTCGCGGGGTCGCTAACGGAATCGCTCGCCGCCCCAAGCGGCAGAGGAGTGAACGTGAAGGAACTTGCAAGCATCGATGCGCTGGATGCGCTCATTTCCGGGAGCGGCGAAGCGCCGGTAATCTTGTTCAAGCACAGCACGACCTGCCCGCTCTCCGCGCGGGCGGCGATGCGCGTCGAGGACTACTTGGATGAACCCGTCGAGAACGGTCCTGAAATTCTCATGGTGAAGGTCATCCAGTCGAGACCGGTGTCGAATGCCATCACCGACAAGCTCCGTGTCGAGCACCAATCTCCACAAATGATTCTTGTGCGGGACGGTAAGGCCGTGTGGAACGCGTCTCATAGTGCAATCACCGCAGCCGCGATAACGGACGCTGTGAAGGCGAATCTCGCCGCGGCGAAGTAGGCACGGTCTATGGTTGACACCGCGCCGGTATCCAAGCCGGGACGATCACGCTACATCGGCGCGCACCCGGCGTTCATGCTGCTCTTCGGGGCCGTCGCGTTCGTATTCACGTTCGCGCTGTGCGTTTTCTTGCACGCGATTTCGCCTCTCCTTATAGCGCGAGGCGATTCGGCTTCGCTCGGAGGGTTGCCCGCCGGATTATTGCGCGCGCTGGTTGCGAAACCATGGCTGGGCGCTGCGGTCGGACTTGTGGGTGGCGTTGTGATGTCTATCGCGGCGATACGCCGCATGCGCCGGAACATGGATGCGCTGATCGCCGCCCGGTCCGGCGACAAGGCCGCGCGCCGAGCGTCGAGGGAGGGAGTCTCACTGGGCTCGACGGTCTCGCTCGCCGTCCTCGTGTTCGTGTGTTATGCCGTCGGCGCGTCGGTATTCGCCGCGCTAACCGCAACGTTCGTGTCCTATCCCTTGATGTGGCCGGAGCATCGACGGTTGTTCAACGGTGTGGTAGCGCGCGTTGCGGAGTCTCGCGGGATTCCCGAACGGGTCTTCCGCCGTCGAGCGCGTGCGATCGTCGCGGCGACGGCGAGTGTTTTCGTAGTAGCGTGCGTCACGCTGTTGGGGTCCGTGGGCAAGTCACGCCATGCCCTTGACGAGACGCGCTTATTCGCGCTCGTCGAACTCGGTGGAAGACTTTCTGCGAAGGATGCTGAGGGCCTAGTGGCGCGGTCGGCTGAGCGCGAGGGCGACCTCGAATCGCGCGCGATGCTCTTGGGGTATTACGCGAGAGGACGAAACGCCGAACGGGAGAAACTGGTGCTATGGCTGATTCAGCACCATCCCGAGACGCGGATCCTCGCGATGCGCGAGGCGCAGTTTCCCGGCCTCGAGTCGAACGCGTATCAGGACGCGAGGGACCTGTGGCTCACGAAACTGCGCGAGTTGGACCATCATCCCGACGCAGCGATCAACGCGGCGTATTTTTTCGCGCGGAACGAACCCGAACTATCGGTCAGCGTGTTGGAAGCGGCGGCGGACAAACACAAAGGCGACAAAGAACTCTTCGAACAGTTGATGCAATTTCAGGAATTTGTGTCGCGGCGGCGCCAATCCCGCGGCGGCGATGACGAAATTGATGCGCCTATGCAGACGCCGCTGCTAGACCGCCTAGGAAATCTACCACCACCCGATTGAACGCGGCGGGTTGGTGCAGGTTCGCCGCATGGCCCGCATTGGGAATGACGACCTTAGCCGCATCGGGAATTTTCGCGGCCATGTAATCCGTCGCGGCGATGAAGGGAAGATCGTCCGCGCCGACCAGCACCAGTGCGGGCACGCGCACGTTGGGCAGCGATTCGATGATGCGCGAGTCGAATTGTTTGAGCATGCCGCGGGCCGCGAGGGCGAGGCCCTCCGGGTCGTCGTGCTGATGCGCGTCCATCTCGTCGCTGCTGACCTCGCTGAGGGCCTCGAGGCCGCGCGTCTCAAACGAGAACGCCCACTGTTCGGCGCGTTCGTTCCATTTCTCCCGCGCGTCGCCCTTCTTGAAACCAGGACCGGTGTCGAACAGCATCAGCGCGCGCACGCGCTCCGGATATTTCACGTGAAACGCGAGCGACATGTAGCCGCCGAGCGAGAGGCCGCCGATGACCGCGCGGTCCGCACCGCAGGCGTCCAAGAGGGCCGCCATGTCATCGACGGTGAGCGCTTCGCTGTAAGCGGACGGGTCTAGCGGGCTGTCTGAGCGGCCATGACCGCGCATGTCCCAGGTGATGACGCGATAGGCGCTACTCAGCGCGGAGGCCTGATTGGCCCACATGCGCGAAGTGGCGCTGTATCCGTGGCTCAACAAAATCGTCGGACCCTCGCCGTGGACTTCGTAGTAGATACGAACGCCGTTTCGGTCGAGGTGAGGCATCGCGGTGCGTTACGTGAGGGACGTGCCGAGAATGTTGTTCGCGAGGACAGTACCCGAGGGGACAGAGGCGCTGCTGCCGGTGCGGTAACCCGCCAGGTCGAGCGCGACGTGTTTGTATCCCGCCGCGGTTACTTCGCGGACGATTTGATCGCGAATGTCCGGGTCGAGGAGTTTGTCGAAATCAGCGTTGTCCACTTCGATACGGCAGACATCGCCGTGGTGGCGGCAGCGGTACTGGTAGAAGCCGAGGCCCTTGAGGCATTCCTCAGCGGTCTCAACTTTCCGGATGTCTTCGATGGTGACGCGCGTGCCGGTGGGAAAGCGGGACGCAAGGCAGGCGAACGAGGCCTTGAACGCCGTCGGCAATCCACGGCGCTCGCTGAGAAACCGGATTTCGTCCTTGTGCAGGTCGACAAGTTGGAGCGGCGCGGCGACCTTGTACTGTTTCGCGGCGACGTGCCCCAGGCGCGTCGGGTCGAATTCATCGTCGGCCATCGCGCCGTAGGCAAGGACGTCGACCGCGTTGGCGATGGCGAACTCGGACATGCGATCAAAGAGTTCCGACTTGCAGAAGTAGCAGCGCGTGCCGTCGTTGACAAGGTACTTCTCGTTCTCGAACTCGTGGGTGCGAGCGATGGTGAGGCGCCAACCGCGTTCTTCGGCGAGTCGGCGGGCCTCATCGAGTTCCGAGCGCGGAATGCTCGGCGAATCCGCGATGATCATACTGGCATTCGGCCCGAGGACTTCGTGCGCGATCTCGCACAGGTACGACGAATCGACGCCGCCGGAATATCCGATGGCGATGCTGGGATACTCGCCGAGAATTTCCTTGAGACGCGCCTCTTTGTCGAGGCAAACGGACTCGAATGTTGCGATTTGGACGGCCATGGTTCCTACGACGCCACGGCGAACTCGCCGGCGAGTTCCGCCAGAACGAATTCGCCTTTCGATTCCTCAATGACTACCGGGCAAATTTGGTTCTCTAGTATATCATCCGAACGCACTGCGACGCGGATGTAGTTCTCCGTGTAGCCGGTCCAGTATTCGCCTTCGCGTTGCTCGAAGAGGACCTCGTGCGTGTGGCCCGCGTGGCGCGCGTGGAATGCGCGAAGTTTTTCGGCGCTGATTTGGCGAACGCGCGCGGCGCGGCGGTCCACGGTACCGGGGTGGATACGGTCCGACATGCGCGCGGCCGCGGTGCCCTCGCGTTCCGAGAATTTGAACACGTGCGTGTAATCGATGGGGCCGTCGGTGAGAAGCGCGCAGGTATCCTCGAAGTCAGCGTCCGACTCGCCTGGCATGCCGGCCATGATGTCCGTGCCGATGCCGGTATCCGGGACACGCGCGGCGGCGGTCTCGACAAAATTCAGAAACTCCGCGCGCGTGTAGCGGCGGCGCATGCGCTCGAGGACGCGGTCCGACCCGGACTGAAGCGGAATGTGCAAGTGCGGGACGAGGGCGTGGGCGGGGTCGGCCATGCGCTCGAGGAGTCCCATCGGGATCGTGGTGGGTTCGATCGAACTGATGCGAATGCGCGCCATTCCCTCGATTTCGTTCAAGCGATCGATGACATCGAGCAACGTGTAGTCCTCAAAAGCGTACGTGCCGATGTTCACTCCGGTGAGGACAAGTTCCTTCGCGCCGTTTTTCACAAGTTGCCGGGCTTCATCGAGCAGGTTTCCGATGCGGCGGCTGCGCGCGCGGCCGCGTGCGAATGGAATCACGCAGAACGAGCACATGAAATCGCAGCCGTCCTGGATTTTAAGGTTCGCGCGGCACGATGGGCTGCCGAGGCCGTTCGTCTCGATGGTGAAGTCGTCACGTTCGATGCGATCGCGGACGATTAGCGGCGTTGAGTTCTTTCCCTGCACGGCGTAATCGAGGACGTTGAGTTTTTCCTGGTTGCCCACGATGAGATCGACGCCCTGGATTTCGGCAATCGCGGCGGCGTCCATTTGCGAGTAACACCCAATCACGGCAACGAACGCATCAGGGTTTTTGCGGATAAACGAGCGGACCGCCTTGCGGGATTTCGCGTCCGCCTCACGCGTGACGGTGCAAGTATTGATGACGCCGAAGTCCGCCACTTCTCCAAAGGGAACGATCTCATAACCCGCGGCCTCGAGTTTTCCGCGGATG
Source organism: uncultured Nitrospirales bacterium (assembly GCA_964467615.1). GTDB lineage: Bacteria > Hydrogenedentota > Hydrogenedentia > Hydrogenedentales > CAYXRK01. Next base: position 5,672 of record CAYXRK010000187.1, read on the forward strand.
ATGTTCGTCTCGGATTGATTGAGCCGGCAACCGAGGGTGTGTAGCGAGGCGCGTTTGGAGGGGCCGTTCATGGAAAAGAGCCAAGTTAGACAGTCTGTTTTACGCATATCCGCGAAGAATGATACAATTTGAACGCGATACTGAACAATAACTTCGCCACTATGAAACACATCGACGTCGAGAATCTTCCCGAGCCGCTCGCACGCGCAATTGAGCGCATGGTGGACACGTTGCGGGACAGCCTAAGTGCTTCGCAGCCTCGATTGGCAACCGGCCTGCCGCGCCTGCCCCTGCGCCGCGGCACCGTGTTGTCTCCATTGAATCGCAGCGTCTTGTACGATGACCGATGAAATCGTTGGTGTGGACACAAATCTCTTCGTCTACGCCACGTTCGGATGATCAGTACCACATCTCCATTCGGAGGCCGCGTGGATCGGTAGGCGGATTACGTGGAACGGTCGCCGCGCGGTGAGGAATACGGCTGGCTAGTTCGAGCCCCACCAGCGCGTCCAGTAGATCATCGAGCTTCACCGCAGCGCCAACCGCTGCCTTCCAAACCTTCAATTCCTCGATTCGCCGGAACCCCAGCGTGCTCAATATTTCGACGCGTTGATTGACGCCCTCGGATCCGTGTTTCGAAATCGGCGCTTTGCCCGCGTAGCGAAGCCAGACCAATTCAGGATGAAATTCTCGCACTCTATCCTGCGTATCAGGGGTAATCCACCGATCAAGTTCTCGGATCTTAGGTGAAATCTCGAAAGCCTGCCTGCTGCCGGACTTGATCGCTACTCTCCTGTGCGTCCGTCGAAAGTCGTCGTAGTTGTCTTCCTGCACCGCTTGACGCGGTGGGCACGGAAATACTCGGCTCTTAGCTCCGACCAATTTGTCCCGCGCCTTCTTGTCGCACACTCGGTCGCTGCTGTCTTCCGGAAGCCCGATTGGCATATCGACCGCAATGCGGCTGCACTTGCATGTAAACGCGGCAACAGATTCAAAGTCTCTGCAGATACCGAGCATGAGCTTGGGCGACGGCGGCCACTCCGGAGCCATCGCTACGACCCAACCGCCTTTGCATCCATCAACGCCTGCGAACATGGGTCCCTCATATCCTATTGTGCCGCGCCGTCAACGCGCGATCACGACGCTTTACGCTTCTTTTCGACCGCCGATTTGCGCGGGGCCGAAGACTTCGCAACCAAGCGGATATCTACCGTTTTGCCTAGAGCGGCGGCAATGCGATAGAGCATGTAAAGAGAGTGCCCCGTGTAGTTGGCGTCCTCGAGCCTCGATATGACCGATTGGGTTGTGCCTATCATATTGGCCAGTTTGGTTTGACTTAGACCGGCGTCTATGCGCGCATCGTAGATCAATTGCGCGATTTCGATCTGTTCCGAGACCTCTTCCTGGATTCGTTTGAGGCCGGGATCATCGCCCTCAAGGGCGTCCAGGATTTCCGATGCGGTCTTAGGTTTTTTAATCTTTTTCATCTGGACCTTCTCCGAAGCTGGTGTGACTATTCCGATTATCGCGATATCTATCGCGGCGTTCGATCGCGCGTTCGATGTCGACCTTCGGTACCTTCGCTTCCTTACTCAAGGCGTGCGAGAGCAGTGCAATATTTTTGCCCTCAAAGCTGTACAAAATGCGATACTGCTTCCGTCCGGTTAGAATGCGAAGTTCGTAGATTCCATCGCGCAGGTAGTCGGCGAACGGCCGCCGGAGTTCGTGGCCTTGCGATTCAAGGAGTCGAATGAGTTTCTTGCATCCGGCGTATCCGTGCGTGTCCTTGTGTTGCAGTTTCAATAGCCAGTCCAGTACTGGCACCACGCCTGGCCGCTCTTGATAAAAGTAGACGATAGTCTGCGGCATCGTGGACAACTATAGCAAAATTGCGATATGGATGGAAGTCATCAGGGCAACTACAACTCGAACCCGCCGACGCCGGGGCTGGCGATCCAGGAGCCGCCGTCGACGATGAGAGTTGCGCCAGTGGTGAATTTGGAGGCGTCGCTGACGAGGAAGAGGCAGGCGTCGGCGATTTCGCGGGTGGTGCCGAATCGTTTGAGCGGGACTTTACTCATGGACCGCGCCGTGAGTTCGGGCGTGGGCGCGAGGCGGCGCATGCCTTCGGTGTCGCCGATGGGACCGGGCGCAACGATGTTGGCCCGGACGCCAAGTGGGCCCCACTCGTTGGCGACGGTGCGTATGAACGCGTCAACACCCGCCTTTGCGGCGGAGACGTGCGCCTGGAACGGCATGCCGGTGTATTGCAGCGTAGCGGAGATTGCAATGACGTTCGCGTTGCCATGCTTCGCGCCCGCGGTTTGCAGATGTTCGAAGCAGGCCTTCGTCATGTGGAACGTTCCGATGAGATCGATTTGGACGACGGTGTTGAATCCGTTCGGCGACAAACCCGCAATGGGACATGGAAAATTGCCCGCCGCGCCGTTGATGAGAATATCGATTCCGCCGAACGCATCGGCCGTTGCCTTCACGACCGCCTCGACCTGCTCGTAGTTGCGCACGTCCGCGGCCTTCGCAATCACCTTGCCGCCGGTCGCCTCCTCGATCTCCGCCTTCGCCGTATCGAGGTTCTCCTGCTTGCGGCTGGTGATGGCCAAGTTCGCGCCGTGTCCCGAAAAGACCTTGGCGATCTCCTTGCAGATGCCCGTGCCGCCGCCGGTGATGAGGGCCGTTTTGCCCTTCAACACATCGTCCCGAAATACAGTCATGAATCGTTCCTCCGCGTTGCGTGATCGCGGAAGTCTACAAGGAAATCGGGCGGGTATCCACCGGGTTACCGGCGAAAGTTCCAAGAATCGAGGGCGTATTTTGTGGAGACCAGATGTTCGACAAAGCTGATTTCATCGGCGTCCGGCGTGGCCGCCGCGGAGCGTAAATTGAACGCTTCGAGAACGGCATCGCGGACCGCGGCGGCGGTGATAGGAAGGTTCGCTACGAATTGATCGTGCGCGCGCTGGCCGCGGTATTCGGGGCGGTCGGTTGGCTCGCGCAGGTATTTGGCGAAGAGCGCGAGGTCGGCGTTGTAGAGGATCGTCCCATGGTGCAGGACAAAGCGTTTGCGGCGGCGTTGGGCGTTGCCCGAGCATTTGCGGCCGTCGACCGCGAGATCACTCGTGCCCGCGCACGCCATCGCTTGGCCCCGCGCCTGGAACGCGCGGGCCAACGCGCCGAGAATCCACCCATAGGAGTCGCGTATCGACGCAACTTCGGGGCGCGCGGTTTGGTCCAGCACGAGCGAGTAGTTGAGACATCCCGGCCCTTGCAGAACGCACCCGCCGGCCGAACAGCGCCGGTGGATAGGCACGCCATCAGCGTGGCATTCGTCGGCTCGCACTTCGTCCCGCCACGCCTGGCCGACGCCGAGCACGACGAAGGTCACCGGGCTTTCCCAGAAGCGAAGACATTCGCCGCCGCCTCTCTCAGCGCGATCAAGCAATAGTTCGTCGTACGCGAGATTCCGCGCGGGCCCGGCGAATGAATGGTCGATATGCCGCATCGCCGGGCGCCGCCGATAGGCGGCCCTACTCCGCGGGTGTTGCGGCGCCGGATTCGGTGACGAGTTCTTCCTTTTCGTCCGCCACGGCCCTTGCTATCGCGCTGACTTTCGCGCCCTCTTGCGGCTTCATCACCTTGACGCCTTGCGTGTTGCGGCCAATGGCGCGCATGTCCTTGACCGACATGCGAATCACGATGCCGTCGGTGCTGACGACGACAATCTCGTCGCGATCATCTACGGTAAGCATGCCGACGACCTCGCCGTTGCGGTCGCTCGTCTTTATGTTGATGATGCCTTG